>JBEKDY010000043.1:0-43267 GCA_050014115.1 Candidatus Sulfotelmatobacter sp.
AATGTGAAGTTGAGCGTGGTTTCCTGGTCCGGGGCGAAAACCACATTCGTGCGTTCGGACGTGCGGAAGCCCGTGGCTTCTGCCTTCACCGAATACGTGGAGGGACGCAGTCCGGTGAAGACGTATTCACCCTTGCCGTCGGTGACGGTGTGCGTGGCAATGTTGGTGCCGCTGTCGGTGATCGTTACGGTAGCCTTGGGCAACACTGCACCGGCAGCGTCAGAAACCACGCCCCGGAGTTGTGAGCGGTAGCTGCCTTGAGCCACAACCCAGGGGGAGCTAAGCAGCAGGAACGTTACCAAAAACCAAGGAAGAACTGGCGTGGCCAGTCGCATGGGACCTCCGCACTTTGTGTGTGCACCTACGGTGTCGACGGCGTGTGTACGGCCAGCTTACGATTTATTTCGATTGCGATCTTATACTTACGTAACCCGCCTGTTGTCAAGGGCAATCTCAGGCCACGACGCGCGCTCTTCCCCTTCGGCTCTCATCCCGAGCGAAGCGCGGGACCCCATGCAAGCCCGCGCTACCCGCGGCTTTCAAAGGACTGTCCACCACGGGCTCTGGCCTCGATTCCTGCTCCCGACTTCATCAAGCGCCTCCCTGGCGCGCATACCAGAACACTCCACCCTTGTTGATCGCCGGCAGAGAGAACGTTTCCCGCCCGTCTTTCTGCGTGCCTTGCAGTCGCTGCACATCACCGAGAAACGGCAGAAAATACCCGGCGTTCCCGGGTACCACTGGCAAGCTGATCTTTACATCTGTTTGCGGAGTTTGGATCGGGTTGGACCCGCCGACCAGCCCGGCAAAATTCGCCAGGAATACGTGAGGCACGCCCTTCACCTGCGCGACGGAAGTCGCTACTGATGTCGAGGCGATGACCTCAACCCCGCGTCCGAAAGACAGGCTGTTCAGAAACTCCCGCTGCTTCTCCGGGGTTGCGTGCGCAAAGTCCTTTTCCAAAAGTGCGTTATAGATTGCCCCTGGACATTCAGGAAAGCGCGTCACGTTGGGCCGGCCACTCAGATGCAGGGCATCTTCCCCGGTGACGATGAGCTTGTTGCCCTGCTTCAAATATTGTTCGATCCCGTTTTTTTCGGCCTCGCTCCACTCACGCACATCCGGGAGAATCAATGTCCGCCCGTGAAACTCCGCGAGCGTTCGCGGAGTGACCACCTGAAATTCCCGATGCGCCTGCATCAGCAGAATCAGAATCCCGCGATACGAACGAATAAATTCGTCGGCGTAGAAGTTCCGAGTCTGCGGGGAAAAATACACGCCGATGGGATCAATCGGCGTCCGCGGAGCGTAGAAAGTGTTTTCGTGCTCTTTGATCCACGAGAAGACTTTCACCCGCGTCGCCGGGTCGTTGGACCCTGCCATCGAGTGTCCCGGGGCGTCCCAGAAATTCGCGCCCGCCATCACCTCGGACATGGCCAGGTTCATCATGGCCTCGCGCTTGTCCACTTTTTGATCGCCGTCCCACGAATAGTTGAGGATCCACGTCGCTTTGCCCTGTGCAAACGCGCGAAAGGTGTGCATGCCCACCTGGTAGCGGAACCAGTCGAGGGGGTTGCGCTCGGAGGCCATATGGCCGCCATTGCCGAACGAGTACTCGTGCGCAATCGCGTCTACGACCGTGTAGAGGCTGTAAACATCGGCCCCCACGCGGACTGCCTCTTCTTCGATGCCCGGATAAATTTCAGGAATGGTCTTGATCTGCGGATTGACCGACTTTGCGTTCAAGTCAATCTCGTGCATGAAATCAGTGAAGGTCTGGATGCGAAACTCCACCCACTTGCGAAAGTTCGGATCGGAAAAATCTCCGAGCTTGAGATCTTTCTTGGCGTCGAGCCCGGTCTGCTTCCTGAAAGCGGCAACCGTATAGTCGTCGAAGCTGGCCCACGTGTCTTCCCATCCGTCAAAGTGTGTCATCCAATAAGGAATGTCCACATAGATGCCGTCAATTCCGGTGGCGGCGATTTGCCGCACGCGTGCCATGTAGGTTTTTCGCCACTCGCTAGCGTAGGGCGAAACCCAAACATCTTCATCGCCTTTCCTGATCCAGAACGCGCTGCCGCCGCCGAAGATTGCGGGCTCACCCGTAATCTTGCGCTGCAGCCAATCGGGATGTTCTTTGGCGAGCGTGTGTGGCGTCTGATCGCCGTGAGCCGTGATACATTCCGTTCCGGCAATGTAGACGAACGCGCGGTTCCCCGCCGCATGCGCTTTCTCCGCAACCGCGCGAATCGCGCGCAGTTTCTCCTCGGGATCCACGAAGCTTTCGTAACGCCCCGGAATGTCGTTGTCTACTTCGATTCCAAAAACGCCGCCCTCCTGCGCGTTGCGCACAATCTCGTCGGCGCTATTGCGAGACAGGCCGTAGGCGCCGATGCGCACGTAGTTGGTCCAATCCTGGCCGGTCACACTGCGGTCGGTCCCGTCGTGTTCGTTGGAGGTGGGCGTAGACGCTATGCCAAGCAGCGCCACCGAAATAAGCGTGAGCAGAAGAAGAAGTGAAAAAACAAATCTAGTTACAGGTTTTTGTGTAGGCATGCCAGCTCCTCGGCGCAAATAGGAAAACGAGTATAATCCCCGCATGCCAAGAGCAGCCTTATTTACGCTGCTGGTCGCCTCTGTGCTAAGCGGAACTCTGCAAGCGCAACGGGCCGGAGGAGGATTTCACAGCGGTGCCGCCGGGCCGCATGTTCGTTCGGGTTTCGTTGGGCAGCGCGGCCCGCGAGTCTCGTCTAGATCTGGTTTGCTTCCGTCCCGTCTTCACCGCCCCAACAATTTCGGATCCTATTTTCTCCCGTACGGCGATTCGCTCGGTAACGATCTGCCTGGTTATGAACAGTCCGATGCGGAAGGAGCGACGAACACCGCACCCTCGCTTGTGATTCCACGGACGCCGGAGTCTCTCCCTAAGTCGCAGTTCATCGAGATTCCGAGCGTTGCGAATGCAACCGCCCCCAAGACGCCGCCGCCAGCCGTTTTCATTCTGGCCGACGGAGAGCGACTGGAAGCCCGGCGATTCGTGCTTTCGGCGAGCCTTTTGTCGGTCAGCATCGATCGTCAGCAGCGCAACGTTCCACTTGCCATGCTCGATCTACAGGCAACCATCAGCGCCAACCACGAACGCGGAATCGATCTGCGCATTCCTGACGACCGGAACGAAATTTCACTAAGCTTCTGAAGAAATCTCCGGGAGGACCCTGCCGTCATTTCACGCAAAACGCAACCACCGTGCGCCCGCGCAGGCCTTTAGATTCCTCCAACTTCCGCAGCAGCTTGGATTCCAGATCCTCCGGATCAGCAATCATCTCGCAAGCGGCAATCTGTTCATCGCTCGCGCCGTGAAAACACAGCTCGCAGACTCCCAACCCGCCGTCCGATTGCACTGGGGGGCCAAATGTGCGGCACGTCATGGGGCGGGCCTCGTATAGGTCACACAACCCGGTTTCCGGATCGAGCACGGGACAGGGTTCGTCGTTGGCGAAGTCCTCAAAACGCGCATCCGCCTCCGCACCCTCGTCGAGAACGCCGGTTTGCGCGTTTCCCGGATAGTCCGACGACATGCGCCCCACCGAAGCCCGCGCCCGCTCGCGAATGCGGCGCGTACGTTGCGGGTCCGATTCTTCCAGGCCGGCCATCCCCTGCTGCAACCGCACCGCATCCAGTTGATGGATGGCAAACACGCCTATGCAACACTGCGTGCATCCCGGACGGCACGCGAGCCATTCGCCGGCGCGCCGTGAGGCATCCGCCAGGGCAGCATCCACAATCTGGATCAGTTCCCGGTCGCCCGCTCGCAATCGCCGCGAAGACATGCCGGAAGCATACCGCATTGCGACTTGCACCGCGGACGTGTTCGTTGCTCGAGCGTCGGGAAACTGTTGAACCGTGACGGATGAAACGTGGCGGAAGCGAGTGGGGGTCGAACCCACCGGTGACAGGAAAACCTGCCACCCGCCGGTTTTGAAGACCGGGACGATCACCGGACCGCATGCGCTTCCGTACCTGATTATCAATAAATTACATCACGGCCATCGCGCAATCTTCATTCATTCATTGGGAAGCGAAAACCAAGAGCACAAGCCGGAGGGTCTCCTTTTCGTTGACACAACTACGCCCCCTCCTCTAAGTTGTATTCGCTAAAGTAAGCGATAACGTGACCGCGTCAGGCGTAGAATTTCGGGACTCAATCAAAATGCTCCCCACCGATGCGTTTGAAGTGACCGTCGAGCGGGGAGTGACGGCGAAGATGCGCGATGGCGTTGTTCTGCGGGCGGATATTTATCGGCCAAAGGCGGAGGGAAAATTTCCCGTCCTGCTGCAGCGCACGCCTTATAACAAGAGCAACGGCGTGATATTCGGAGTGCGGGCTGCGGCGCGCGGATTTGTCGTCATCTTCCAGGATGTTCGCGGGCGCTATTCTTCGGAAGGTGAGTGGTACACATTCAAACACGAATCCGATGACGGCTACGACTCGGTGGAGTGGGCCGCGGCCCTGCCCTATTCCAACGGTAAGGTGGGGATGTTTGGCGGCTCGTACGTTGGCGCGACGCAGATGCTCGCGGCGATTGCGCATCCGCCGCACCTGGCGGGCATTTGCCCGGTGGTCACCGCCAGCAACTATCACAACGGATGGACCTACCAGGGTGGCGCATTCGAACAATGGTTCAACGAATCGTGGACGTCTGGCCTTGCGCAAGACACCTTCGACCGGACGGTCTCGCACAACACGAACGCTTTGCAGGGAATGTGGACGCTTCCGCTGGCCAGTTACCCGCTGTTCAATTTTTCTGACTCCTCGGCGACGGTCTATTCGACCCCCGCGCTTGCGCCCTATTTCCTCGACTGGCTGGCTCACCCCAGCTACGACGACTATTGGAAGCGCTGGTCGATCGAAGAGCACTACGCCGACATTAATGTTCCCGCCCTGACGGTGGCTGCCTGGTATGACATTTTTCAGGGAGGGTCTCTTCGCAATTATGCGGGGACCCGGGCGCACGGAGGCGATGGAGCGCGCGCTGGACAACGGTTGCTCGTGGTCATCGGCGGACATGCGGGTGACGGGCGGAAAATCGGTGACGTCGATTTCGGTCCGGCCGCAGCCCAGTTCGAGGAGGACGCAGTCACGTTGAGTTGGTACGAGTATCTCTTCCAAGGGATCCAGAATAATTTTGCAAAAGAGAAGCCGGTCAAAATCTTCGTGATGGGGAGAAACGAGTGGCGGGAGGAGGATGACTGGCCTTTGGCGCGAGCGCAAAGCAGCAAGTATTTTCTGCATTCGGATGGCAACGCAAATTCTCTTCGCGGCGCAGGCAGCCTTTCAGCCGCAGCCCCGCGTTCCGAATCGCCAGATCACTATATTTACGATCCGGCAAATCCTGTCCCGACGATCGGTGGTCCTTTGTGTTGCGACAGTGGGCACTTGCCGCCGGGTCCCCGTGATCAACGACCGGCGGAAGCTCGCGACGATGTTCTGATTTACTCCGCTCCCGCGTTTGCGCAGGACACGGAAGTCACCGGGCCAGTCAGCCTGGAACTTTTTGCGAAGTCTACGGCGGTGGATACAGATTTCACCGCCAAGCTGGTGGACGTGGCGCCGGATGGTTTCGCGCAGAACCTGACGGAAGGAATTATCCGCGCGCGCTATCGCGACGCCCAGGAAAAGCCCACGCTGATGAATCCCGGACAGGTTTACAAGTTCAACATTGACCTTTGGTCGACCAGCAATGTGTTTCTCAAGGGGCATGTGTTGCGGCTGGAAGTTTCCAGCAGCAATTTTCCCCGGTTCGACCGGAACTTGAATACTGGAGAGGCGCCGGGCGCAGCAGAGCACTACGCACCCGCCACCAACACGATCTACCACGACGCGGAGCATCCCTCGGTCTTGGTGTTGCCGGTGGTGGCGCCTCGTTAGAGTGCGGTCAGAAAGTGCAGTCGGGACAGGATCGTCGAGCGCTGCTCGAACGTTAAGGGAGACACAAGCGTTATGGCTTCAGCCTCGAGGCGTCGCTTCCTGCGCCAAACCGCTACGCTTGGCCTTGCGTGCTCGGCGGATGTTCTTTTCCGGAGCACTTTCTGGGGCCAGTCCGCGACTTCACCCGCTGGCGGCCCGATTCGCGTCTACCTGGATACTCACCGGACCATCGCTCCGCTCGACCGAAATATTCTTGGATCATTTCTCGAGCACCTGGGTCGCGCCATCTACGAAGGAATCTACGATCCTGGATCGAAGTTGTCCGATGCCAATGGCTTTCGCAAAGACGTGATGAATGAAGTGCGCGAGATGGGAGTTCCCATCATTCGCTATCCCGGGGGCAACTTCGTTTCTGGCTATAACTGGTTGGATGGTGTAGGTCCCAAGCAGGACCGTCCGAAAGTTCTGGACAAGGCGTGGAATTCGCTCAACACCAACCAGTTCGGCACCAACGAATTCATGGCCTGGTGTCGCGCCGTCGGAACCCAACCCCTCATGGGTCTCAACCTGGGGACGGGTACAGCAGAAGAAGCAGCGGCTCTGGTGGAATATTGCAACGTGGAGAAAGGCACACGCTGGAGCGATCTGCGGCGCAAGCACGGTATCGCAGACCCTTACGGCACGAAGCACTGGTGCCTGGGCAACGAAATGGATGGCCCCTGGCAAATCGGACACATGACGTCGACCGAATACGGATACAAGGCTGCAGATGCCGCGCGGCAGATGCGCGCCGTCGATCCTTCGCTGCAGTTAGTTGCCTGTGGATCGAGCGGCCCCGGCATGCCGACGTATCTGGAGTGGGACCGCGAAGTGCTCGAGCAATGTTACGACTATGTGGATGCGCTTTCGCTACACCGCTACGTTGGCAATACACCGGGCGAAACCGGCGGTGACAGCGCAAAATATTTGGCCTTGAACCTGACCATGGACCGCCAGATCGAGGAGACGTTGGCCGTTTGCGACTTGGTTCGCGGCCATAAGCGTTCGCCGAAACAACTCTGGCTGTCTTTCGACGAGTGGAATGTCTGGTACCGCGCCCGCGGCGGGGACGCGGCGAATGGCCATCGGCAAGAGGCGCCGCATTTGCTGGAAGAAATCTACAACCTGGAAGATGCGCTGGTTGTCGGCGGAATTATCAACACATTGCTGCGCCACGCTGATCGCGTGAAGCTTGCCTGCCTGGCCCAGTTAATCAACGTGATTGCTCCCATCATGACGAACGCGAATGGCATGTTCCGGCAGACCATTTTCTATCCCTACAACTGGGCGCTGCAGTATGCCCGCGGATCAGTGCTGGATGTGCTGGTGGAGTCGCCGTCTACTTACGAAGTCGCGGGCATGGGCCAGGTTTCCCATCTGGATGCGACCGCCACTTACGACCCGAAAGACGGCAAGATTGCGCTGTTCCTGCTCAATCGCGACTTGTCAAAAACCCACCAGGTCGAAGTCGACTGGGAGGGTAAAGCCGCTGCCAGTCTGCTGAGTTCGTGGATGCTCACCGGCGATGACCTGAAAGCGGTGAACGGTTTTGAGGCGCCCACTAAAGTGGCGCCGCAAGCGGGAGAGAAACCTTCCACCAGCGCGGGGCGCACGATCATCGAACTACCCCCTCATTCCTATTCTGTATTTCAGTGGACGACGTAGTTCCGGCCTGGGGAAATTTTCTATGCGATGGCGAATTTTGCTTTTGATTTGCTCGATCTTCCTTGGTTCGCAGAACCTCGTCTCGCAGGATAGATTGGCGCTGACTCCACCCATGGGCTGGAACAGTTGGGATGGTTACGGCACAACCATCAACGAGGCCCAAGTCAAAGCCAATGCACACTGGATGGCCAAGCATCTGAAGGCCTTTGGCTGGCAATACGTCACCGTCGATATGGAGTGGTTTGTGGTGAACCCCACGGCCGAAGGAAATTCCAAAACTTTTCAGTACTCCCTCGATCAGAACGGCCGCTATATCCCTGCCGTGAACCGGTTTCCGTCGTCCGCGAACGGAGCCGGTTTCAAGCCCTTGGCCGACTACATTCATGCACTCGGATTGAAATTTGGCATCCACATTCTGCGCGGCATTCCCAAACAAGCGGTGGTGAATAAACTTCCCATCGCGGGTTCATCCTATTCAGCCGCGGATGGCGCGGATTCTTCCGATACTTGTCCCTGGAATTTCGATAACTTCGGCACCAGCCCGGGGCAACCGGCAGCGCAGGCCTATTACGACTCCATTGCGAAGCTATACGCGGAGTGGGGAGTGGACCTGATCAAAGTGGATTGCATCAGCAGCCACCCTTACAAGGGCGACGACATTCGCATGATCCGGCAAGCTTTGGACAAGGCCGGTAGACCCATCGTGCTCAGCCTTTCTCCCGGACCGGCGCCAGTGGAAAAGCTGGATGAGATGCGGAAGTACGCGCAGATGTGGAGGATCTCCGACGACGTTTGGGATATTTGGCATAACGATGGCCCGTATCCGAAAGGCCTCGGCGACCAGTTCGAAAACGTCACCAAATGGGCGGGCAAATCTGAACCGGGACATTGGCCCGACGCCGACATGCTCCCATTCGGGCGTCTGGGGCCGGCTCCCGGCTGGGGCGAGCCGCGCGACACCAGGCTTAGTCACGATGAACAACGAATGTTGATGACGCTCTGGGTCATTTTCCCGTCCCCTCTCATGGTCGGCGGCGAACTGCCGGCGGCGGACGCGTGGACATTGTCATTGCTTACCAACCCCGAAGTCATCGCGGTCGATCAGCACTCCAGCGGGAATCATCCGGTTCTCAACACGGATAAGACCGTGGTTTGGCTGGCGCAGTCGACATCAGAGAATGCGCAGTACGTGGCAGTCTTCAATCGCAGCGAATCCAGCGCAATGGTGCATTACGAATGGAAGGACCTGGGGCTTACCGGAAAAACATATAAGCTTCGCGATCTTTGGGAGCACAAGGATCTTGGCTCAGCCGGAGCACTGACAGCGAAACTACCCGCGCATGGCAGCCTGCTCTATGGTCTTTCGCCGGTTCGCGAGGAGGGTGCGTCGAAGTAAATTTCAGAACGCCTTCGGCACCGATTTGCTTGAACCCACCGGAAAGGCGGGATTCCATGTTTCTTACAAAACTCGTGCGGCCTGAATTCGTTGTGATCGCAGCGCTCTGCGTCGTCGCAGAGCCCACCAGAATGTCAGCGCAGCAGGCGGCACCAACGGCCCCCACCGCCGCCGAAGATCCGGCAACCATCGATCAGACGTGGCAGAAGGCGAGCGCGAAATACGACGCAGCGCGGAAGACGATTCTCGTGAGCGTTGACCGCATCAACAGCGCAGGTCCGTTTCGCCCCGATTGGGAGTCTCTTCAGAACTACAAAGTTCCCGAATGGTACATGGACGCAAAATTCGGAATCTTCATCCACTGGGGCGTGTATTCCGTTCCCGCGTTTGGCACCGAATGGTATCCGCGGATGATGTATACCGAGGGATCGGACGAGTACAAGCATCACATAGGGACCTACGGCCCGCAGAATAAATTCGGTTACAAAGACTTCATCCCTCTGTTCAAGGCAGAGAAATACGATCCCACCGCGTGGGCGCGCCTTTTCAAAGAGGCCGGTGCAAAGTATGTGGTCCCCGTCTTCGAGCATCATGATGGTTTCGCCATGTACGACTGCGGCCTCTCCAATTGGACGGCCGTAAAAATGGGGCCACATCGTGATCTATGGGGCGATCTGGCGAAGGCGGTCCGGGCTGAAGGCCTGCATCTCGGCGCATCTTCCCATCGCGTGGAACATAACTTCTTCCTGGGAGTCGGACGCACGATTCCTTCCGACGTCAACGATCCACAGTACGCCGCCTTTTACGGACCCGCGCATCGCTGGCTCGAAGCCACGCAACACACGCCATTGGAGAACGATTTCACATTCGTCTCCCCGGCCTGGACCAACGATTGGCTTGCCCGCTCGGCCGAGATCGTCGAGAAGTACCACCCTGACATCATGTATTTCGATTGGTGGATCGGGCAGCCTTCGGTTCGCGAGGAACTCACCCGCTTCGCGTCGTTCTACTACAACGAATCTCTGAAGAATGGTGGACCGGTGGGCGTGATCAACTACAAGGATTACGCGATGCAGGAACACTCCGCGGTGCTCGACGTGGAGCGCGGCCAACTCGCGGGGATCCGACCGCTCTATTGGCAAACTGATACTTCCGTCAGCAACAAATCCTGGGGGTACATTCAGAACGACACGTTCAAGTCGCCGGAGTTTGTGGTGCATCAATTAATCGACATCGTGAGCAAGAACGGAAATCTGCTGTTGAACATCGGCCCGCGCTCCGACGGCACTATCCCCGAGGAGGTCCAGCAGGTGCTCCGCGATGTCGGTGCATGGCTGAAGATCAATGGCGACGCAATCTACGGCACTCGCGTCTGGAAAATCTACGGCGAAGGACCGACCAAGGTGACCGAGGGCGCTTTTCACGATACCGACACCCAGCCCTACACGGCAGAAGATTTCCGTTTCACGAAAAAAGGTGATGTGCTGTACGCGATTGAACTAGGATGGCCGTCCGGTCGAGAGGCGGTGATCCACTCGTTAGGCTCTGCGGCAAAGGATCATCCCAGGATCGCGGCCGTCGCTTTGCTCGGTTCCGACGCGAAGCTGGCCTTCGACCAGCGAGACGACGGATTGCATATTCAACTGCCCGAGCAGAGGCCGGGAAAGTACGCGTATTCTTTTCGTATCCAGCTGAACTGAAACACCACTGGCCACCCTGAAATCATCAAGAAAAACGCCGCGGAGCAGACAAGATGATCGTCTTGACGGCCCTGGTCGATGTCGTTACAGTAATGGGTAACGTAACTCGTTCGATATTCTAGCTACATGCCTACTCTCGACAACTTAATAGTAGTGACCGGGGCCGGTGGCTTCATCGGCGGAGCCTTGGTGGCATTGCTGCGGGAACAGGGCCACAAGCGGATCCGCGCGGTGGACATCAAGCCGCTCGATCACTGGTATCAACGCTTTGATGATATTGAGAATCTGTCTTTGGATTTGAATGAAAAGCAGAGTTGCGAAGTCGCGGCGCGCGGCGCGCATGAAATATACAACTTCGCGGCGAACATGGGGGGCATGGGATTCATCGAGAAGAATAAGGCCCTGTGCATGCTCTCGGTGCTGATCAACACCCACATGTTGCAGGCAGCGTTGAAGCACGGGGTCAATCGCTACTTCTATTCATCGTCAGCCTGCGTTTACAACGGTGACAAACAAAAAAGTTTCGAAGCGCCGCTGCTGAAGGAAGAAGATGCGTACCCGGCGATGGCCGAAGACGGCTATGGCTGGGAAAAACTATTTTCCGAGCGGATGTGCCGCCATTTCCGCGAAGACTACGGTCTCTACACCCGGGTGGCGCGCTTCCATAACGTATACGGCCCCTGGGGCACGTGGTTCGGAGGCCGCGAGAAAGCTCCCGCCGCGATTTGCCGAAAAGTGATCGAAGCAAAGCTTGCCGGAAAACACAAAATCGAAATCTGGGGCACCGGACACCAGACCCGCAGTTTCATGTATATCGAGGATTGCCTGAGCGGCGTGCAGAAGATTATGAATTCGAAAATCCTCGAGCCTATCAACCTGGGATCGAGCGAGGCTGTCAGCATCAACCAGTTGGTCGACCTGGTCGAAGAAATTGCCGGCATTCACCTCGATCGCAACTACGATCTATCCGCGCCGCAGGGAGTCAACGGACGCAACAGCGACAACACTTTGATCAAGAAGCTTCTCCACTGGGAGCCCAGCACCCCGCTGCGAACTGGTTTGGAGAAGACCTACGCCTGGATCTACGACCAGTATCTCGCCCGGGAAAAAGGCGCTGCGGGCGTGGTAAGGGAGTTCGCCATCACGTCATCTTAGACGTGAACGTTGAGCGTGCCCTCATTCCAACAAGAGCGTCACCTTCGTAACCGACGCGGGCGGGAAGATGTTGTTGGCTACCTTTCCACTCAACTGCAACTCTATAGTCTGGGGAACTACGGCATTCGGCCGATCGAATGTATTGTGCGCATGTATATCCGAACTCTTCAGGGTTGAGATGGATACGGACTTGATGCTGCCGCCTCGAACACCAATCTCAGTCGGCCGCTCTTCACGAACGTGAGGATTCACCACAGTTAGCACCAACTCTTTCCCCTGCAGCGATGCGGATCCCTTCAGTCCCCAGAACGTGGCAGGTTTGCCATCGCGGTCGTAATTCACCGTGGGCGAAGAAAAAATCGTTCGCAAGCCTTGCCCGCCCTGGTGCGCGGCGTACATTGCGAACACATGGCCGACCGGAGTAACCACGAATTTGTCTCCATGCGCCAGATATAGACTGTTCAAACAGTTGATCAACTGCGCGCAATTGGCCATCGCGATCTTTTCCGGATGCCGGTTAAAAATATCGAGCGTCATGCCGCTGAACACCGCATCGCGCTGGGTGGGCATCTGCTCCAGTTGGTCGCCCGGAGTCGCCTCGCTGCCCGGCCGGTACCACGGTCCCCACTCGTCCACAACCAGCTTCACGGAATGTTCAGGATCTTCCTCGCTCATCACCTGCCATTGCCCGTTGATGAGCCCTTCCATGCGATCGCCTTCGCGCAACAGCTCATACCAGTCGACGGCATCGAATTTCACCGCGTCGCCCTTCCCTTGATCCCAATCCTGCGTTCGACCGCGGCTCAGGTTCCAGGCGTAGTTATGAAGCGCTAAGCCAAAAATATCGTGTAATTGCTCGCGGCCTTTGCGCACGATCTCTTCGAAGAACCCGCGGCTCCATGCCCAGTCATCCCCGTTCGGCCCTGATGCGATGAACGACAACTTCTGACCATAACCCGGCACCCAGGCCGTGAACCGCCGGAACTCCACCGCATACTCCTGGGCCGTGAAGTTGCCGCCACACCCCCAGGATTCATTGCCGATGCCCCAATAGCGAACGTTGAACGGCTCTTTGAATCCGCTGCTCGCCCGCGTATCGGCGAGAGTTGTGCTTCCCGCCGGAGAATTGCAATATTCCACCCAGCGATAAAATTCTTCCGCAGGCAGGCTGCGCAGGTTCGCCGCAAGATACGGTTCGCTCCCGATCAGCTTGCAGAAGTGAACGAACTCGTTGGTGCCAAATTCGTTGGGATCGTAGCGATGGTTTGCCGGCGCCGAGTCGCTCTCGATCCCGGCCCAGAAGTTGGTGCGCCGCGGGCGCTTCTCGCTCGGACCAATGCCATCGCGCCAGTCGTAACTATCCGCGAAGCAGCCGCCGGGAAAACGCACCACCGGCGCTTTGATTTTTCGCATCTCGTCGATCAGCTCCTTACGAATGCCGTCAACGTTGGGAACCTTGGAATTCGGTCCCACCCAGATTCCGTCATAGATCACGCCGCTCAGGTTCTCGGCAAAGTGTCCATAGATGTTAGGTGAAATAATCCCCAGCGGTTCGTCGATGAGAACCTCAATGCGCGACTCCGCGCCGCTGGATTCTCCCCAGCTGAATGGCGAACCGATTTTGCTGGCAAAAACAAGCCCAGCCCCGGCCAACGTTCGACGAAGAAATTCGCGTCGTCCCAGCATCGTGATCCTCCAAAGCGGCCGCCTACAATTCACCGCTAGAAATCACATCATAAATGGGTTCGGAAGAAAATGGGTTCAGTAAGCGGGGAAGGAAGGGCACGGCTTCCAGAAGCCTGCCCTGAGCGAAGCCTAAGGGTGCCGTAAAGAGCCAATAGAAGATGCGGGCTTTAGCCTCTGAGGTTTCGCTCGTCCGTCCCGTCGCAGAGGGCTTATGAGATGACCGCTAGACAATCTCCTCCGTGCCGGCGACAATCTGGATTTCAACGTGTTGCGGTCCTAACGATGGATGGATCGCTTTCAGACGCACGCTTCCAGGTTTCTCCTGGGCGCGAATCCAAACCGCCCCGGTCCCGCCGATCAGCGAGAATGGATTGTCGCCAATGATCTCGGCCGGGCCTTCCACTTCAAGTTTAATCGCGTCGTTCGCAAAGGGGCGGACCGCGCCGAATTCATCAGTGACGCGCAGGACTACCCGGGTGGAGTCCGCGCCATCAGCAATCAACTCGGTGTCGTCGGGAAGCAGCAGGAATTTCATATCGACACCGGTGCCCGAGAGACGTTTCGAGATCACCTGCTTCCCCTGGATATAGCCGTCGAGACGCAGGTCTCCCCACTTGTGGAACAACTCCGACATTTCAAGAATGAAGGGCGCATAGCGAAGATGAGCAAACTCCTTGCGGTCGGGGTCGACCTCAGCAATCAGCTTGTCGTCAATGTAGAACTTGATGTGGTCGCAATTGGAGCAAACCACAGCTTTCGAGAATCCGACCGATGCATCGCCCCGCGCCCAATGAAACGCCGGCTCCAGCACAATCTCTTCTGCAGGGTCACACTGCGACTTGTAAAATCCGGCAGCCGGCTTGGGTTCGCGGAATATGTCAGTGACGCCGTGATAACAAATGCGGTCGCCCGAACCAAAATTGCCGTGCGTGTTGTAATCGAAAGCGCACCAGCCAATCCCGCCGGCATACTGTGGATTTGACGCAAGCTGGTCGTGGATGCGGGCGTGGCGCAGCGCGTGTTCGGTGAGGCGCTCTACCTGGTCGATGGTCTTCGTCGGATACGTGTGCCCGACAAATTCGGTATTCAAATACCGGGAATGGTTCGGCGGCTTCAGCGGGAATCCGAAATCGTTCATGGTGAAAACATCCTCCAGAAATTCGGATTCCTGGAAGTAACGAATGCCGCCCGTCTGCCGGGTCGGGTCGAGCTGGTGGGCCATCGCGTTTGTTTTCGTATAAAAGTCGTGGTTGTCGCGAGATTCGTTGATGCGCACACCCCACAGGATGATCGAAGGATGGTTCCAGTCGCGGCGAATCATGCGCCGGACGTTATCGACAGAGAGTTCTTGCCACGCCTCGTCTCCAATGTGCTGCCAGCCCGGGATTTCTTCCAGAACCAGAAGGCCGATTTCGTCGCAGGCGTCAAGAAAATGACGCGACTGCGGATAATGCGATGTGCGTACGATGTTGCACTTGAGCTTATTACGCAGGAGTTGCGCATCGCGGCGTTGCCCGCGCCCGGGCATCGCCTGCCCCAGAAACGGAAACGTCTGATGACGGTCTAACCCCCGCAGTTTGATGACTTTGCCGTTCAACTCGAAGCCGTGATCGGTGAATTGCGCCTCGCGAAACCCGAAACGCCGCGAGTCTTCGTCCAGCAATTGCGTCCCGCGGCGCAATCGCACGCGCACGAATAAAGGTTCCGATCTTCCATGCTCCACAACTTGATTCCGCTAAGTCCTTCCAGATGTAGGGTGTGTGCGGCCGCTTCGCTCGACGCGCCGGACGACGGCAACGGCTGTGAAGCTTTCGCAACGGCTCGCTCGCCATCAAGCAATTCCACTTCGAGTGTCAGAGAATCATGAGAAGCGTCCAGATGTTGAACAAAACAATCCACATCGAGCCCTGGAGTGGCCGTGAGGACGTTCTTCGGCCGAACAAAGATGTTCTCGATAAACGTCGTCGGCACAACACGCAGAGAGACCTCGCGATAGATGCCGCCGAAGGTGAGGTAGTCGATTTCGTAACCAAAAGGCGGAATATCGGGACGCTCACTGGAGTCAACATCGACCGCCAGCACATTTTCCCCGTCAAAATCCACGTGCGAAGTCAGCTCGAACGAGAATGGAGTGTAACCGCCTTTGTATTCACCAAGTTTCACGCCGTTGATCCAGACCGTAGAGGCCGTCATCACGCCTTCAAAATCAACAAAAACACGCTTTCCCCGCGCTTCGGGCGGAAGTTTGAAGCGGCGTCGGTAGAGGGATACAAATTCGTAGGTTTTTTCGTCAAAACCGTGCCACGGGAGGCGGATATTCGTGTGTGGAATCACAACTCGGTCAAAGCCCGAGTCGTCGAAATCCTTGGCGTGGCCGGCTTCGATAACGGTGCGGCTATAGCGCCATTTGCGATTCATCGGGAGCACGAGGCGTCCGGTCGGCATTGCGGCAGCCTGGCCGTTGTTTTCCGGAAATGCATATGGCGCGATCGCTGCTCCCGCGATGAGCGTGCCCGTTTGTCGTAAAAACTTGCGACGATCCATTTTGTCTACTCTCTCCCTGAATTGTCGAATTATCGATTGCACACCACAGCCGTGGGAACCTTGCGAACCTCGAAAGCTGCCTAAGCCTGTTCACACCGCCCAAGCCAGCAATTGTTCCAGATCGGCCGCAGACGTGGATTCGGTTCCGCGCGGCATGGACGGACCAATCGCCAATGCTTGACTGTGTCCTTCAAACCAGACCAAAAACGACGACTGATCAGCTCCCGGAAGCCGCTGCTGGTTCAGCCAGTTGTAATACGCGCCGAAGTCGGCGTCGATCAGCGAGCCGACGAAATCCAATTCCGGACGCGCCGCCACCGCGGAGAGCAGCTCATTCATCGGCTTCTGTCGTTGGCGCGGAGCAAATCGCACCAGCAGCGTGAGGGGTTGAGCCCGCCGCAGAGCTTCGCGTGCGGCCCACTGCGCAAAACTCGTACTAAAAATTTGGGTCCCCGATCCCTCGGTCAGCAAGCTGACTTCGAAGCGCGCCAGGACTTCGTCTGTGCCTTTGTCATCGCTGACCCGGTCCATGCCAAGCTCTGCCGGGCGCAGCTGGGCCAAAAGTGTGCGCAGCGCTTCAGGTCCCATGCCTGGTCGATCGAGCTCCGGTTGCATCCTGCGCAACAATGCGGCGCGCGCCGGTTCGAGAGCTTTGTAGGAGACGCAAGTAAGTGCCGGCGCATGATCGGCCTCTTCCCCACCGTCGATGTACCAATGGCCGTAAGGAGCGGGATGCGACTTTGCTCGCGCTGCGACCGCCTCCAGCAGTCGGGGCAATCCTTCTTCAGGCTTCACGCGGCTGAAGTATGCGCCGTGGGGGCGCAACTTGCGGAACAGAGCCTCGTCATACGAAGCCACTCCCTGACCGATGACAGTAATTCCCAGCCTCGGAATCGGCGGAGGATCCGGCGGCGCGGCCGACCGCAAGTGATCGGCATAGTCCATCGACGCCTTGCGAAACGCGTCCAGCTGGTGGGTGCTCCAGAGATAAGCAGACAACCGTTCCACAAACTGAACGGGCGACTTGGCCCAATCAAACCCTTCGAGCTCCGGCGAAAGATGGATTTGGGCAAATGCCTGAAACAGCTGCCTTAGTTGGTCGGGCGAGAGCGAACCGAGATTCGCCAATTCTTTCTCGCGGGCTTTGCGCTCAGCCGGAAACTTGAAATCATAATCAATGAGCTCTCGAAGCAGGCTCGGCAAGAAACTCAGCGGCAATTGCTGCAGCGTCCCTAGATAGTTGGCAACCAGTTTGCGCGCCTCCGGCGGATAGCCAGCGAACTGCTCCGTTTTGAGGTCGCGTGGAAGCATGTCAGCTACAACAACTCCCCGATTGGTTTGCCTTGAGCGAGCGACGGAGAAAATCCCATCATGGAGCCCAGCGTGGGGACAAGATCGGTTGAATCGACTGCCCGGTCGAAAACTACGCCCTCGCGAATGCCCGGGCCAGCGGCCAGCATCCAAGTTGTGCGAGAGAGAGCGTCGCCGGTGCGATGATGCTGAAAGCCGTTTCCTCCGGCATCATCATCGGAATCGCGGCCGAAGTCAGGAAGGATAAAGAGAGTTGTCTTGCCCGCGTATTCCGGCTCGGTCTGGATGGTCTTCCATAAGTCGGAGCAGAGCCGGTCGGTGCGGCGGATTCCCTCGACATAGAGCGAATACGCTCCAGCATGTGCAATGTCGATGTCATGCATGGTGATCCACAATAGACTGGGCGCCACTTGCCGCATCAGCCGCCGAGCGATGTAGACGGAAAGTTCATCGGGGCTCGACAACGTCTGCGCGTGGTCCTTGAAGTCATCGACCGAAAGTTTCAGGATCTTGTCGAGTTGTTGCAATTCGAATTCGCTGCCAGCGAGTTCCGGCGCGTAAAAAGGAGTTTCATAGTTGTCGCGCAGCAGATGCTGGTAGTCAGCGCTGCGGCCGGAGGTGGCGGCCGTCAACAGATGCTTCGGTAGAATTACCTGCGCGCCCAACCCGGCGCCGTACGATCGATGACTGCTTTCGCCGATCCGGTTGAACCCATTGCTGGGAGCCACAACCCAGGCATCTGAAGGCGGGCGCTTCAGGTCCTTGCGAAAGTATTCGAACACCGTTGGAGATTGGGGCGCGACCGAGGCAAAATTGTTGAACGTTTCATATACGCCGGTGGCAAGACTCGCCGTCGCCACGTAGTGGCCCAGAATTCCGCGATTCACGACTTGCGTGAAGAAAGTGGCCTGCGGGATAAGCTCGCGCATGAGGTGGGGAATATTCTCCTGACCTTCCGGCGCAAATGTTTCCTGGTCGCGGGCTCCCCCGCCAAAGGTGACGACTACGATTTTTCTCTTAGACGAGGCGGTGGCTCGGGCCCATGAGGAGCGCATCAAGGTGCTCCCCAGCGTCACTCCCGCCGCGGTGCGCAAAAAATCGCGGCGGGTGCGGGCAACGAAGCGGCTCACGTCCTGAGAATGGGACGCATTCCGCGCAGCCAGTGCTGCTCGACCTCCTCGATTCTGCGACGAAACTTTCATTACAAATCCATTGCCCGATCGTCCATTAACATGCCGAACTCAACGGCGGCATCCCTCAAGGCTCCGCCGGCGTCTGATTTTTCTCCGAGTAAACGAACTGACGAACCTCCGCTCGCTGTTTGTCGCGATCGGCCATTTGTTGAGCGCGCAGCCGCTGATACACATCGAACTGCTCCTGCGCGCTGTCTTTCTTGCCCGTATGCACATAGGCCTGCCCCAATCGGTAGTGAGCATCGGCAAGCTCAGCGTTGATTTCCACAGCTTTCACATATTCAGGAATAGCCACGGCATACTGGGTCTGATCCGAATAAAGATTCCCCAGCTGCAAGTGAGCCTCGGCGAGCTTAGGGTCGAGCGCCACCGCCTTCTTGAGTAAAGCCTCGATCTGGTGGAGATCGAGGCCGGGATCCTGCGCTCTTTTCCCCTTCCACAAGCTCATCGCATAGTAATAGAGGGCCCGCGCATCGTTTGGCTGCAACTCTGAAAAACGGGCGAACCGCCGGATGACTTCATCCGCCTGGCTCGGCGCACTGTCGTACGCCTTGGACAAGAAGAAATAACAACGCGAGTCGGTGGGACTTAAATCGGCCGCCCGGATCAGCGATTTCACTGCCTCGTCATAATTGCCGCGCGAGTAGAGCGCGATGCCAAGGCCGATAGCCAGCCGCGATGAATTTGGGTAGCGCTCGGTCGACTGCCGGAAAACTTCAATCGCCGGCTCCAGCGTGCGATGCATAAGGAGCTCGCTGGCCCAATCGAAAAGATTGCTCTCGCTCGGGTCCTGGTGGGCCGCGATTTCAAATTCATTGGAGGCAGCCACGAACTTCCCATCTTTTTCCTCGATCTGCCCCAACAGATTATGCAGCTCCGCAGTGTCTTTCTTTTGCAGCAGGCTGTGAACCAGCTCGCGCGCCTGCGCCGGCCCACCGGTGAGCAGATAAGCTAGCGCCAGGTCGTAGCCATTGTCGTAGGAGGAAGGATTGATTTGCTGCGCCTCCTTCAGAAACGGCACAGCGTCTGGAAGCTTGCCCATGCGGACATAGAGCTCGCCCAGATCGTGGTTGGCATCATAGTTCCGGGGCTCGAGCGCGACCGCTTTCTTGAACTGCTCCTGCGCACCTTCCAGCTTTCCCATGCGGAGGAGGTTGGTCGCCAGGTTGGTTCTGGCGGCAGACGAGGCCGGCTTCAAGCGCACAGCCTTCTCAAGGTGAGGATTAGCCAGAGCGTCCTTCGATTCCTCGGTATAGACCAATCCCAGGAGCTCATGCACTTCGAAGCTTTCCGGAACGTCGCGCAGAAGATTTTCCAGTTGTGCGGCAGCTTCCGGGAAATGGCCAGTGTCATATTGCGCCACCGCCGCCTGGAACTCGCGGTCGAACCTTTGGTTCTGTACTCGCTCTTGCTCCTGGCTGGCAGCCGGTAGGCACGCCAGCATCGCCACGAGAGCCAAGATTGTCCCGAGAACAGAGATCGACCAACGGTTCGGGCTCACAATGTCCGCATGGTACCACCCTGCCGCGAGCCGCCGCGAGGGCGCGATCGAACATAAAGTGGAGGACGCCTTGGACGACGCCCTCCGCTGAATGGCTTCGAACCTAGAAATACAACTTCAAAGCGAACTGGATCTGCCGCGGATCGTACGGAGCATCGCGCGTGGATCCAATCTCGCCAAAAGTATTACTGGTGAAATTGCCCGATCCCGAGACCGCCACTACGCCATTGCCGCCGAAATTCGGAGCGTTGAAGTTCGGGTGGTTGAAGATGTTAAAGAACTCCGCTCGGAACTCCAAACGGAAGCGCTCATTCAGCTGCATCTCCTTGAACGCCGAGAAATCCATCCGCTTGAAGGTTGGTCCGGCAACCTGGTCCGGCGGACCCCCTAAGGTGGATACCGGGCAGGGCAAGGCCGTGCAAGGCGCTGGCTGGCTGAATGCGTTTGGGTTACTGAAGAAGCTTACTTTACCGTTAGAGTCGGTGTGGACGCCCCTGCCCAGAGATTGCCCGGGGACGATGAAGTCATAACATCCGCTCCCTGAACTCGTGCCCGAAGGGCAACTCAGGGTAATCGGTTGGCCCCCCTGAAGCACGACGCTCGTGTTGATCATCCATCCCCCGAACACCTTGCTGGCGATGCCGGAGTCGCCCAGGAAGTGCTTACCCTTGCCAAAAGGAAGTTCGTAGCCGCCGCTCAGGTGAAATACATTTCGAATGTCAAAATCACCCAAGCCGTAGTCGTAATGGATCCCGAGTCCTGGAACGTCGGGAGCGCGGAAACCTGCATTGCTTCCGCCGTTAAGCAAGTCAGCAAGTCGCCCGCGTCGGTTCGCGTCTGGGACCAGGTGTATGTGGCCAGGAAGTTCAAGCCACCACCAAACCGCTTTTCTAACTTGGTCTGGAGCCCATTGTAGTAACTGTTGCCGTTCGTGACGGCGTAACTGCCGCCGTTGCCGAAATCAGGAAATGGAATCCCGCCTTGGGCAGCAGGCCAGGCGCCGGAGCCAGGGGCGCCATCTGCCCCGGCCGTATTTGTGAGCGGCGTGCCGGTAGGCAAAATTGCCGTGGGGTTGTTGGAATTAGGGAAGGTTTCCAAGTGACGAGCCAGTGAAGTCACGTAGCCTGCCTGCACAGTTAACGTGGGCGTCAGTTGGTATTGCAGCGTAAAGTTGCCACTCATCGTGTAGGGAGTCTGGTAATTAAACTGGATTCCGCGCAATTGCAAACCGTTGGCCAGCACGGCGGTCGGATCGAGCGGAATACACGAGAACCCTGACTCAAAGGTGGCAGTGCCACCGGGACCTGCCGTGGCGCAACCCGGATAGGTGTGCGGGATACCATCATTCGGGGGCGTATAGTTGAAATCGAACTGGAAGGGATAGCTTTCACCCAGATTCGGTGAATAGCCGCGGTTTTCAAAGCCGTTGTAGAACATTCCAAACCCGCCTCGAGCCACCAGCTTGGGAGACACCTGGTAGGCGAAACCAACTCGAGGAGCAAAATTTGCCTTCTGCGAATTGCCCAGCCCCTTGCCGTACTTGTTCGTGATGTCGAGGGCGATTCCGTCCGCAGCCAGCAAATTCGTGAAACTGGAGGACAGCGATGCGGGGTTCGTTCCACCTGGCAGTAGATACATGGGTCCGCCGGTGGGGGCGCCGCCGGGAACGAAGTTGGCTTGGGCTCCGTGGTGCTCATATACCAGGGTGAAGAAATCCCAGCGTAGGCCCAGGTTGACGGTCAGCTTGGGATTGATTTTCCAGTCGTCGTTGAAATAGGTGCCGTAATAGTTCTTTCCGTTATCCGTGAGGTAGATGTTGGAGGCGTATATGTTTCGATCCGCCTACGTCAAAGGGAACCCCGTTCTGAGCGGGAGTGTAGGTCGGGGCGGTGGGCGTCAGCAGGAACGCGGCTCGCCCCGTGCTGCCTTCGTCGCTGCTGGCCACCCCACTTGGTATTTCCGTGAAATTGCCGTCGTAATCGAATTCTCCGTGGGACCACGATGGTTGCAGAGTGGAGAACTTGACGTGCTGCCACTCGAAACCCATCTTGAACGTGTGCTTGCCGTAAATCTTGGTGAGGTCGTCCGTTAGCTGGAACGTGGAACTGACTTCATCCGAAGGCAGGAACGAGTTGCTGCCCAAGGTCGCCAGTCCGTTGATTCCAAAGGCTGGAAGGCCACCATTCTTGGCAACCTGGGGAATATCCTGAATACCATACTGGGCAGGAAGACCGAAGTTACTAGCCTCTGGACTTTCGCGAGTAGTGTTCAGGTAATTGAATCCCGCACGGGCTACGTTCACCAAAGTCGGAGAAAATACGTGGGTGTAGGCCAAAGCGCTCTGTTGCGCGATCGCGGTCTGTGGGCCCTGTTGGAAAGCGCCGCCGTCCGCTACGCCACCGAAAATGCCGGGAATGAACTGCGGATCATCCTTGTAGCTGAAGCGGTAGAACAGCTGGTCCTTGTCGCTGAGATCGAGGTCCAGGCGGGTGTCAAAGGAATTGCTGTGCTCGAACAGTTTTGGAGAATTGCCGAAATTGGAGAAAAGCGAGGTACTCGTTGGCGCAGGATAGAGATTCAGCAGCGCGATGGCGTTCGCGTCCAGCCGCCCGACAGGGATCTGGTTCAATCCACAGCCGGCGAGAGTAAAGGCGGCGGTACTAGCCGGGCATGTGCCGAACGGATCGCGAACATAGCCTGACGCGATCGCCGTTATGCCGGACACGGGATCGACGCTGCCCGCGGTGACCGTTCGCGTCGTTGCGGGATCCACAATGGTGCCATACGGCATGGTTCGTCCCAACTGGTCAACAAGTGCCGGAGAAGTCGATTGCCCGGTAATCAGGTCCGAAAAGTCAGTGTAGCCACTGCTGCGCTCCGCGGTGGTGGGCACTGACCCGGTCAGAATCGTTCCCTGCACTCGACGGAATCCTTCATAGTCGCCAAAAAAGAAAACCTTGTTCTTGATCACCGGACCGCCGAGCATGGCTCCAAACTGATTCTGGCGAAGCTCGCCCTTAGGCACCTGATCGGCGTCTTCGAAATAGTCCGGGGCGTCGAGCTTGTCGTTGCGGAAAAACTCCCACGCCGCGCCGTGAAACTGATTGGTGCCGGATTTAATCGTCGCATTGAGAACCGCGGCGCCCGAGCGGCCGTATTCTGCGCTGAAGTCCGAGGTCTGGACCTTGAATTCCTGAATCGCGTCAACCGGAGGAAGGACGACAAAGTTCGTGCCGTTGAGGAAGTCTACGGTATCGGAATTATTGTCAATGCCGTCGAGCATGTAATTGTTCTGCGCTGGCCGGTTGCCATTGGCCGCGAACGCGCCGGACGCCGCGTTCCCGCGCGTATCCGCCTGAGGCGTGTTCACGCCAGCGGCAAGCTGGGCCAGGAAGGTAAAGTTCCTGCCGTTCAGGGGAAGATCATTCACGCTGCGCTGGTCGACCACCTGGCCAACGGATGCATCCTGGCTCTGGAGCACTGGAGCGGTCGAGGTGACCTCTATCGTTTCGCTTACGGCTCCAGGCTGGAGCTTGAAATTGACCAGGACCCTCGCGCTCACGTCGACGACGACATGAATCTGGACTTCTTTCTTGAAGCCTTGCGCGGAAGCATCAAGCTTGTAGCTGCCAATTCTCACCGGGCTAAACTCGTATACTCCATCCGCTCCGGTTGTGGTTGACAGACTGGTGCCCGTTCCTTCGTTGGTGAGGGTAACCTTGGCGCCACTGACGACGGCCCCCGACGTATCCGTGAGAGTACCGGTGATGGACCCGGTGTCTACCTGTGCTTGGAGGGGCCTGACGTTGAGTGTGGTGAAGACTGCAACCGCCAACAGGCCGCGCAGAATCCAGGCAAATGCGTTCCGATTCATTGAGCTCTCCTTTGAGCTTCGCTGGCCTGCGTCCAGGCAAGCCTCGCGCACCAAACTTCCCAGCCCCACAGCCTGATCAAACTCTCGAGTGCTTCACCGCAGACCTAAGCGTTAAGAACACACCCTGATTAACCGCTTAACCTAAAAATACTAGTGGGGTTGGGAATAACACGGTGCGCGCCGCATTGTCAAGAATTTTTTATTGGTTTACACTCCGCGCTGTCCCTGCTCCACGGTGCCACTGATCCCGCCCCACGAGGATGGTTGGCGCTTTACGCCGGGCCGGTGCCGCGAACCATGACAGTAACCATTCGCGATGTGGCGAAGGCAACGGGCGTCTCCACCGCCACCGTCTCGAACGTCCTGAACAAGACCGGCAAAGTGGGCCGCGGCACTCGCCAACTCGTGCTGGGCGCGGTTCGGCGCATGGGATACATTCCCGATGTTCACGCGCGTCGCCTCGCTTCGCGCGATCACCGCACGCTCGGCATCATCATCTCCGATATTGAAAACCCTTTTTTCCCCGAGGTAGTCAAGGGCTTCGAAACACGCGCGAGACAGCTCGGATACGACGTAATCCTCAGCGATACCAACTACGACCCGCGCAGGACGCGTGAAGCCGCCGAGCGCATGATGGAGCACAAAGTCCGCGGAGTCGCGGTTATGACTTCCGAGATCAGCGTCAAGCTCATCCATCAACTCGCGCGAAGACGAATCGCAGTCACCTTCCTCGATCTCGTTCCTGTCCGAAAATATATGAGCAATCTGCGCATCGACTATTCCTCCGGCGTGACGCAGATCGTGCAGCACCTGCACGCTCAGGGGCATCGCAGAATCGCTTTCGTCGCCGGCAGACCAGGGCTCAAGTCCAACGCCGTGCGATTGGAAGCTTACGAAAAATGCATGCGCGATTTAGGAATCGACCCCGGTCCCGTACTGCCCGGCGATCTGCGCTTTGAAGGTGGCCTGGCCGCGGGCCTCAGCATCGGCAAACTTTCTTCCCGTCCCACGGCAGTGGTGGCCGTCAACGATCTCACCGCCGTTGGCGTGGTCAAGGGATTGTTGAATTCCGGCCTCCGCGTTCCGCAGGATATTTCGGTCACGGGTTTCGATAAAACCCGTTTAGCCGAATACAGCAATCCTTCCATCACCACCGTCGACGTTCATCGTGAAACGCTGGGACACATCGCGGCGGACGCTTTGCACGAGCTATCGAGCTCAGTGGACCCTCAAGGTCGCGAGTATCTGATCGGCGCCGAACTCGTCCTGGGAGGCTCGTCCGGGCCGGCATCCCATTGAACAGACGCTCCAATTGGTAGACTGGCGGAGCCTGCACCAGTGGAACGCGCGCCCATGTCGCATCGACAAAACCATCGTCAAGACGATCAACAGGAAAACGACTGGACTCTTTCCCGTCGAATTTTCCTGAAACAGTTGTGCTGGGCGCCTGTGCTTTTTCTTCCTGCGCCCGTCATGAGCCCCTTTCTTCGCTCTGGACTGCAGCGCATCGCTGCTTCTCAGGCTTCTCGTTTTCCTTTCGCTGATATTCACGCAGACATTCGCTTTACTCCGCACTATCCCGCGAACTCCCCGCTGGACGCCGTTCTCCGTCTGGCCGTGCCCGGCACCGATGAATACGTCACCGAAGGATATGCATTTGAGCTCACGGCGCTGCTTGCGGAGTGGAGTCAACATCTGAAGCTGGATCCACCAGCCACAGCAATCCTAAGCAAGTTTGTTGACTCCTCGATCCAATCGACTGCACTCACTCCAATTCGCGACTCGCCGTTGCGTGCCGGCGATCGTATCGAAGCGTCACGGCGGGAATTTTCTCCCGCTTTGCTTCCCGGCCGCGAGAGATTTCTTCAAGAGATCAAGAACTATCTCGCTCCGCTGAAGCGTGTGGAAACTGCCGATTTCGAGATCTATGAATGCACGCAGGCAGCCGACTCACCGCTGACGCTCGAAGCCAAAATTCGGTATGAATTTGTGGGCACGCGCGACGCGCAGATTCGGAATGAGCAAGTGCGAGAAGAGCGCATCGGCTCGTGGATTACGCGGTGGTCGCGCAGTGAGTCCGGCGCGTGGCAAGTATTGAAGTGGATCGCGTCCGACGAAACCCTTACCCGTGCCACAGGGCCAATCTTTGTTGACATCACTTCCCAATCTCTCGGGCAGACAGCATCTTACAAGGAGCAACTTCTTCGCGGAGCCGACTATTGGCGAACCGTTCTCGACGGAGCCGTCGGCGTCGACGTGTACGGAAACAACGGCGTGGCGGTGGGAGATTTCGACAACGACGGCCTCGACGACTTGTATGTCTGCCAACCCGCGGGACTTCCCAACCGGCTCTATCGCAATCGTGGTGACGGAACATTCGAGGATGTCACAGAGAAGTCGGGCCTCGCCGTCCTCGATTTCACCGCGTGCGCACTATTCGCAGATTTCGACAACCGGGGCTTTCAGGATTTGCTTGTGGTCGCCGCAACCGGACCTCTACTTTTCAGGAACGATGGCAACGGGAAATTTTCTCTCAAGCCAGACGGGTTCCGCTTCGCGCGTCCGCCGCAGGGAGCATTCACGCACGCCGCTGCCGCGGATTACGATCACGATGGACGCCTCGATATTTATTTTTGCCTCTACAGCTATTACCTGGGACTGGACCAGTATCGCTATCCCGTTCCGTATTTCGACGCGCGCAATGGCCCTCCCAACTACCTTTTCCACAACGAAGGAAACGGAGTCTTCGAAGATCGCACCGAGGCCACGGGCCTGAATATCGAGAATGATCGGTACAGCTTCGCCTGTTCCTGGGGCGACTCCAATGCCGACGGCTGGCCGGATTTGTACGTGGTGAATGACTTTGGCCGTAACAATCTCTACCGGAACAATGGCAACGGCACGTTCACTGCCGTCTCCAGCGAATCCAAAGTAGACGAGGCGGGAGCCGGCATGAGCGCGTGCTGGCTGGATTTCGATAACGACGGCAAGCAGGATATTTACGCGGCAGGCATGTGGGTCGCCGCGGGTATGCGAGTCTTTGAAGACTCACATTTTCACGGCGGCGAGCCGGAAAACGTTCGCTCCCTTTATCGCCGCCACATGGCCGGCAATTCTCTGTACCGGAACCAGGGCGACGGAACATTTCAAAATGTTGCTCCGCACGCTGGGGTCGAAATGGGCCGCTGGTCGTGGTCCACCGACGCGTGGGACTTTGACCATGACGGCTACCCCGACCTGTACGTCGCGAATGGCTATATTTCCGGAATCGATCGAAAAGATGTTTCGAGTTTTTTCTGGCGTCAGGTCGTCGCGAAATCACCGCAGGATTCCAGCCCCTCGCCCAGTTACGAACTGGGATGGAGCGCCATCAATGAACTCATTCGTTCCGACGCGACCTGGAACGGCCACGAGAGAAACGTTTTCTTCGCTAACAATCGCGACGGAACGTTTTCCGATGTCTCCGGCGTGGTTGGGTTGGATTTTCGCGACGACAGCCGAGCGTTCGCACTCGCCGATTTCGACGGCGACGGCAAGCTTGAAATCGTGCTGAAGAATCGCAACGCGCCACAAATCCGCATCTTGCGTCTGGCAATGGAAGGCATCGGCAATTCCATCACGTTTCGTTTGCGCGGACACAAAAGCAACCGCGACGCGATCGGAGCCGCAGTCACCGTCGAAGCGGGAACTCTTCGCCAGACGAAATATCTCCAGGCCGGTTCCGGATTCTTGTCGCAACACACCAAGGAGCTTTTCTTCGGCCTCGGGAAGAATCAGGAAACTGTCCAGGCGACCGTCCGCTGGCCCAGCGGCCTCACGCAGACCTTTGGCAGCTTGCCAATCAACCGCCGAATCGAAATCGAGGAAGGTTCGCCGGACTTCCAAGCCAGGCTCTTTGCTCCTTCTCCGCAGGCGTGGGCCGAACTGGGCGCTCGTCCGGATGTGGATCGTCCAAAGACAGGTAGCGAGATTCTGCCGTCCTCTGTGGAAACTTGGCTGATCGAGCCGGTGAGCGCCCCGGATTTCTCGTTACCGGACTTCGCCGGCAACCTGCGCGATCTTCGCTCGTTTCGAGGCAGTTACTTGCTGCTGACATTCTGCGCGGCCGGTTCGCCCGCCTCCCGCGATCAATTGCAGCGTCTCCGCAAATCTCAATCGGCGCTCGACTCTCGCGGCCTTCGCATCGTTGCCATCCACGTCGAAGACTCGTCCAACTCCAACACCGTAAAAGAATTCGCCACTAAGGAAGGCCTAAAGTTTCCAATCCTCGTCGCTACGCAGGACGTGGCCGGCATTTACAACATCGTCTATCGCTACCTGTTCGACCGCCACCGTGATTTCTCGCTTCCCACGTCTTTCCTGATCGATGAAGACGGAAAAATCATCAAGCTATACCAGGGAACGTTCACGCCTGAAAAGTTGCTGCAAGATCTCTCATCCGCTCCCAAAGCGCCGGCAGAGCGCGTCCGCAAAGCGCTTCCCTTTTCGGGGACTCTCTATGAGGGCACATTTCAACGAAACGCATTCACGTATGCTGTGGCTTTTTTTCAGCATGGATTTCTCGACCAGGCCGCGCAGTCGTTCCAGCAAGTCATCGCGACGAGACCCGATGATGTCGACGCTTATTACAATCTTGGAACCCTCTACCTCCGGCGCAACTCTCTGCAAGAAGCACAACAGTATCTCGAACAGACGGTTAAGTTGCGTCCGAATTATCCGGAAGCGTGGAACAACCTGGGCATGATCGCCGCGCAGCAAGGCAATAGCGACGAAGCAGTTCGAAACTTTCGACAGTCGCTGCAGTTGCGGCCTTCCTACGCTACCGCTCTTCTGAATCTCGGGAACGTTTATCGGCGGCAGGGCAATCTTGACGAAGCGGAAACACTCCTAAAGCGCGCCTTCGATAGCGAGCCGAGAAATCCAGAGGTTAACTATGGCTTGGGAATGCTCTACGCCCGCCGTGATCAAACCGATCGCGCGGCCGAGTACCTGGAAAGCGCGATAACTCTGCGCCCAGACTACGCCGACGCGCTGAACAACTTGGGCGTGGTGTTTGTTCAACAACAGCGCTATCCCGAAGCGGAAGAGAAATTCAAGGCTTGCATTGTCGCGGCCCCGGATTTCGACCAGGCCTATCTTAATCTCGCTCGTCTCTATCTCGTACTAAAGGACAAAGAAAAAGCGCGAGGCGTTCTGCAGGCCCTGTTGCAAAAACAGCCGCAACACAAGATGGCTCAGCAGATGCTGCAACTGCTATATTGAGGCCTTTGGGAGAGGCATCTCAGAGGAAGCATGTCTGGAGAAGCATCTGCAGATGTTTGATCACGCTCCGATTCGAGTCCAGAAAGCCAATCGCAGTCCTGGAGTGCTCGGAATACTCGCACTCGCGATACTCGCGATACCAAGCCTGGGGCGCGCCACCCAACAAGCCCCTCCCATTCACCACGAACCCAGCCAACCCGAGGCAGCGAATGCTGCTCTTCATCAAGCCGAGGATCTGATCCAGCAAGGTCTTTTCGATCAGGCAAGAAAAGTAATCGACGAGCAGCTCGCGCGTAATCCCACGGTTGACGCTTACAACTTGCTGGGAATCGTCTGCACCAACGAAAAAGACTACGATCACGCCGTCGATGCTTTCCAGCACGCATTGACCCTGGCTCCCAACTCCACAAAAACTCACAACAACCTGGGCAGTCTGTATGTCGCGCAGCAGAAGGTCGAACTCGCCGAAAAGGAATTCACGAAGGTCCTGAGCGTGTCTCCCACCAACCGCGATGCAAACTACAACCTGGGTCTCCTTCTCATCGCGGAGGGGAAACCACTCGCGGCGATTCAGCATTTCCAGCGCGTTCATCCCCCGACCGTCGAAATTCGATTCAACCTGGTGCGCGCATATCTTCAGGCGGGAAAACCTACCGAAGCCCTGAACACAGCTCGCGAACTTTCAGCCGCGCATAAGCAGGATGTGCAGTTGCACTTCACGCTCGGCCTGCTTCTCGCCACCGCTAAGCAATACAAAACTGCGCAAATCGAACTCGAGCAAGCCAACGCCTTGCAACCAGAAACGTTCGAAATTCTCCACAACCTGGGGCAGGCCTATCTTCGAGGACACGAATACACGAAAGCCGAAGTCGCCCTCAACCGCGCCCTGAAGCTAAAGCCCGATTCTGCGGAGACACTTTATCTGCTGGCGCAGGTTTATTCCGAACAATCAAGACCGGTGGACGCTCTTGATCTCCTGGTGCGTGCCCGTAAGCTCGCACCGCAGAATACCGACGTAATCTTCTTGATGGCCCGTGTCAGCATGACTCAGAATTATTTCGAAGACGCAATTCCTCTGCTCGAATCCGGCATCAAACTTGCGCCGCAACGAACCGATCTCCACGCTGCCCTGGGCGAAAGTTACTTCATGGCGGGCAAAACCGAAAAAGCGATTGAGGAATTCCAGAAGCTTATCGAGTTAGAACCGTCCGCGCGCTCCTACGCTTTCATCGGCCTTTCTTACCGTCATCTGGGACGATTCGACGAAGCTCTGAAATATTTCGAGCAAGGACTAAAGCAAGATCCGCACAACACTTCGTGCCTGTTCAATATCGGCTATATCGAAGAGCGGCAGGGGAACTATGAGCGAGCCGAAGGCCTTTTCCAGCAGACGCTCCGTTCGAACCCAGATTTTGCCGAAGCGCTTCTGGAGTTGGCGAATCTCCGTGTTAAAGACAAGAAATTCGCCGAGGCTGTTGATCTACTTCGCAGGTTCGTGAAAGTAAGTCGCTCTCCCGCCGACGGCTACTACAAACTGGCGATGGCCGAGCGCAGTCTCCATCAGACCGCCGCCGCGCAAAGGGATTTAAATGTTTTCCAGACACTTTCAAAGAATGCGGCAACCGGGCCTTATCCCTATCAACACCTTTTTGATTACCTCGACAATCGTTCGAAGCTTTCTGTGCAGGCACGTACTCAACAGGATGTCGACGAACTGAACGAGCAAATCCAGAAACATCCCGGCCAGCCGCGGGATTTGTACCTGCTCGCGGAAACTTACCTGAAGCTCGGCAAACTAGACGCGGCCCGGGAAACCGTTGCGCAACTTGATCAAATCAGCGCGGACGACTATCGCACCCAGACCGGCATCGGCGTATTGCTCGCGCGTTACCGCTTGTACGATGACGCCATACAGCACTTCCAAACCGCGCTCCGCGCCAATCCCGATTCCGACGACGTGAAATTCGATTTAGCCGACGCGTATTTTCGCAAGGGTCTTTATCCGGATGCGCTCGACGCCGCCCAGAAAGTTTCGTCCGCAGGCCAGCAGGACGATGCCTTCCTGTCCCTGCTCGGCGATATCGAAGCTCACGCTGGTGACACTGCCAAGGCAAAAGAAATCTTCCGCAGCGCCATCGCCCGCAATCCGGACAACGACCAGTACTATCTCTCGCTGGCCCTCGTACAGCTTCGCGAAAATGATCTCAACAGCGCCGAGCAGACTCTGCAGAAAGGCCTCGCCCGAATTCCCGCCTCGGGGAAAATTATGTGGGGTCTGGGCCTCGCCTCCGTGCTGCGCGGCAACAGTGCGCAGGCTGCTGAGCGCCTGGAGCGTGCCGTGGAGTTGCTTCCGGAATGGGTCGGCAGTTATTCCACCCTGGGTGTTTTCTATTTCGAGACGGGACAAATCGAAAAAGCCCGCGAAGTGCTCGACCGTTTCAAGGGAAGCAACGCCGGCGGTTTGGATGTCGGCCGAATCGAAGAGACTCTCTCCAAAGCCCCAGCCAACCCTTCCGCGGCGGACCAACCGATCCCGATCGTCGCTCGCCAACAAATGCTGCAGTTAGCCCTGATGATCGCGGATCGCAGTTTGTGACAAGTCAAAGCCCGTTCGGGCTACACTAAATTTGAGAATGGAAATCAAGACGGCGAGACGCAGCAAACTAACCGCGCTCGCACCCAGGAGTGGTGCGATCCTCATGCTCGCCATGCTGGCGCTGGGCATTTCGATCAGCCCGCCCGTCCATCTCGAGGTACTCGCCGCGCAATCTTCAACCACGCCGGAATCACCCATTCCCGTTCACTACACCGATGTCCGCGAAAGCGCCAAAATTACCTTCCAGCAGGACTCCACGCAGACCGACGAAAAATATTATCTCGAAACCATGGGCACCGGCGTCGCATGGATCGACTACGACCAGGACGGCCTCATGGATTTATTCTTCGTCCAGTCCGCCGCCACTGACATCTACAAACCGCCGCACCCCTTGCGTTGCGCCCTCTACCACAACAACGGCGATGGCACCTTCACCGACGTTACCGAAAAAGCTGGCGTCGGAGGTGAAGGCCACTACGGCCAGGGCGTGGCTGTCGGTGACTTCGACAACGACGGCTATCCTGATTTGTACGTGACCGGCTATGGCCGCGCTATTCTTTATCACAACAACGGCAATGGCACTTTCACCGACGTCACCGCGAAAGCGGGCGTCGCCGACGAAGGCGGATGGTCCACCAGCGCGGGATGGTTCGATTACGACAAAGACGGCTGGCTCGATCTGGTCGTCACCAACTACATCGACTGGACTCCGAAGAATAATATGTGGTGCGGCGAGCGCCGGCCCGGCTACCGCTCCTATTGCCATCCCGGTAACTACAAAGGCCAGCGCATCAAGCTCTACCACAACAATCACGACGGAACTTTCACCGACGTGAGCGACGCATCCGGAGTTGGAAAGCCCGAAGCCAAAGGCATGGGTGTGGTTCTCGCCGACTTCAACAACGACGGCTGGCCCGACATCGCGATCGCCAACGACACGTGGCCAAACTTTCTATTCATCAACAAACACAACGGAACGTTTGAAGATGTTTCGTTGTTTTCCGGCATCGCCGCCAGCGAGGATGGCCGCTACGAGGCCGGCATGGGCATTGATGCTGCCGACGTCGACGGCGACGGATGGCAGGACGTCTACATTACTCATCTCGATTTCGAATTGAATCGTCTCTACCACAACAATCACGACGGCACGTTCACGGATAGCACCTATAGTTCGCGCATCGGAAACAAAGCGGTTTTGTTAAGTGGCGTAGCCATGAAATTTCTGGATTACGATAACGACGGCTGGAACGATATTCTGCAGCTCAACGGCGCCATGCTCGACAATGTTGCGCTCTATCACGACGAAGTGTCGTACAAAGAACCCTTGCTCATGTTTCGCAATCTGGGAAAAGGCCAGTTCGACAAAGTATCTGACTCGCTCGGTCCCGATTTCATGCGCCCCATCGCCGGGCGCGGCCTGGCCACGGCTGATTACGATAACGACGGCGATGTCGACATCGTCACCAACAACCGCGGCGACTATCCTTCGCTCTTGCGCAACGACGGCGGAAACGCCAACCACTGGCTAACGATCCTGCTGATCGGAACCAAATCGAATCGCGACGGCATCGGCGCTTCGCTCAAGCTGACTTCGGAAGGCTTCGTTCACTTCGAACAGGCCAAAGGCGGCATGAGCTACATGTCGGCCAGCGATCCTCGAATTCATTTTGGCTTGGGGAAACGCACCAAAATCGAATCGCTGGAAATTACGTGGCCAAGCGGTCAGATCGATCGATTGACAAACCTCGCCATCGACCACATCATCGCAGTGAAAGAAGGCGTCGGCATTGTCCCGCGCCAGTTTCCGAAGTTCCCGAGTCCGAAATGATTCTTCCCCGGCGACGTTTTCTTGGGTCTTCTCTTGTGGTTCTCGGCAGCACGCTGCTTGACGCGCTCACTACGCCGCTATGGAAATGGAACCGCAGCGCGATTCTTCAATCATCGCCTGCGACAACTTCACCTTCGCCCGTGCAGTTCGTCGATGTAGCTCACGAAGCCGGACTCACCATTCCCAACGTCTGGGGCGGTGTCGACCACAAGCGCTACATCATCGAAGCCAAAGGCAGCGGCATTGCCTTCTTCGATTACGATCACGACGGCTGGCTCGATATTTATTTGACCAACGGAACGCGTTTCGGCGAACAGTGGCCCGCCGGACAGGCTCCCACTTCGCATCTCTACAAAAACAACCGCGACGGAACCTTCACCGACGTCACCGATAAATCCGGCCTCGCGCGCACCGGCTGGCAAACCGGCGTGTGCGTCGGCGACTACGACAACGATGGCTGGGACGATCTCTTCTGCTGCTTCTGGGGACACAACATTCTTTTTCACAACAACGGCGACGGCACTTTCACCGATGTTACTCACAAGTCCGGCCTCTACGATGAACGCGTCCGCTGGGGCGCGGGCTGCACCTTCCTCGATTACGACCGCGACGGCCACCTCGATCTGTTCGTCTGCAATTACATTCAGCTCGACCCTGCGAAGACTCCAGCCGTTGGCGATCCCGCGGTCTGTCAGTGGAAAGGCATCCCGGTAATGTGCGGCCCCCGCGGCCTCACCGGCGACACCAACGTCCTATACCACAACAATGGCGACGGCACTTTTACCGATGTCTCGCAGAAGTCCGGCATCCTCAAGCCCGGCCCGCGATATTCCATCACGGCTGTCGCATCTGATTTCGATAACGATGGCTGGCCCGATATTTATGTGGCCGTCGATTCCGAGCCCAGTATTCTGTTTCACAACAATCACGACGGCACTTTCACAGACATCGCGGTGATGGCGGGTTGCGCCTACAGCGAGAACGGGCACGAGCAGGCGGGCATGGGCGTTGGGGTGGCCGATTACGATTGCGACGGCTGGCTCGATATTTTCAAAACAAATTTTGCCGACGACACTTGCAACCTTTATCACAACAACGGGGACGGCACCTTCAGCGATGTAACCTTTTCGTCCGGAATTGGAATCAACAACCAGTACGTTGCCTGGGGCTGCGGATTTGTTGACTATGACAACGATGGTTGGCCGGACATCATCCAGGTCAACGGTCACGTCTATCCCGAGATCGGCGGCCACGAGATTGGTCAGACTTACAAGAATCCAAGGCTCGTCTACAGAAATATCGGCAACGGTCAATTCAAAGATGTGTCATCCACGATGGGCCCCGGCATCACCGAGCGTTTTTCCAGCCGCGGCGCTGCCTTCGGCGATTACGATAACGACGGCGACATCGATGCATTGATTTTGAACATGAACGATGTGCCTTCGTTGCTGCGCAACGACGGCGGCAACAAGCAGAACTGGATCAAGATCAAATTGATTGGCACCAGGTGCAATCGCACCGCGATCGGCGCTCGCGTGCGCGTCGTGGCTGACAAGCACGCCCAGATGGACGAAGTCCGCAGCGGGTCAAGCGTCATGTCGCAAAGCGACTTGCGCCTGCACTTCGGCTTGGGCAAAGTGCAAGCAGTCGACCTGATCGAAGTAAAATGGCCGACCACACAAAAACTCGAACGCTTCACGCAGGTGAAGGCGAACCAGATCCTCACCATCCGCGAAGGCAGCGGGATTGTCGACCCGGCCCCTTCGCAAACAAAGCCGGCAAAGTGAAGCTCTGCAAATGAGCTCCGATGAAGTTTCGATGAAGCTTAGACAATGAAAGCCTTGCTGCTATCGCAATATCGTCATCTCGAACTGGCCGATCTCGCCGTGCCCGAGCCCGGACGAGACGAGGTCTTGATCCGCGTTGCGGCCTGCGGAATCTGTGGCAGTGACGTCCACGGCTACGACGGTTCATCCGGACGCCGTATCCCGCCGATCGTGATGGGACACGAAGCCGCCGGAACAATCGCAGCCCGTGGCAAAGACGTGAAGAAGTTTTCCGAAGGCGATCGCGTAACTTTCGACTCGACCATCTATTGCGGATCATGCGCCAACTGCCTCCGAGGGGACATCAATCTCTGCGATAACCGCCAGGTGGTGGGCGTGTCCTGCACAGATTACCGCCGCGCCGGCGCCTTCGCAGAGTTTGTCGCTGTCCCCGCGCGCATCGTTTATCGCCTCCCGGAAATCCTCCCGTTCGAAGAAGCCGCCATGCTCGAAGCCGTGTCCGTCGCGCTCCATGCGGTATCGCTGGTTCCCGTTCGTCCTCAAGACAAGGCTCTAGTGGTGGGTGCCGGCATGATTGGACTCTTGATTTTGCAGGCTCTTCACGCAGCCGGCAGCTCGCACGTATATGTCTCCGACGTCGATCAAACCCGTCTGAATCTAGCTGAAGAGCTGGGAGCAGCGGCCACATTGCCTGCTGGACCCAGCCTCATCCCGCAAGTCATGGCGGTCACGGACGGAGCCGGCATGGATCTGGTGATTGAAGCTGTCGGCATCGACGCAACCGTAAAAGCCGCGGTCGATAGCGTGCGAAAAGGCGGCAACGTGGTCCTCGTCGGCAATGTTTCGCCCGAGGTTACGCTGCCTCTGCAGAAAGTCGTCACTCGTCAGATTCGCCTGCAGGGATCATGCGCTTCCGCGGGTGAATACCCTCGTGCCATCGAACTCATGAGCAGCGAATCCATCCGAGTGAAGCCGCTCATCACCGCCATCGCTCCCCTCGAAGAAGGTCCCCGATGGTTCGAGCGCCTGTACGCGCGCGAACCGAATCTGATGAAAGTAGTCCTGGCGCCCGGGAAAATCTCGTGAGCAGCGATGTCATGATCAACGATCTCATGATCAACAATCTGTTCGATCTCAGCGGCCGAGTTGCAATCGTCACCGGCACCAGCCGCGGACTCGGCCAGACCTTCGCGCGCGCTCTCGCGAAGGCCGGCGCCGATCTGGTTCTCACCAGCCGCAATCACGAATCGCTATCTACGTTCGAAGCCGAGATCAAAGCCCTGGGCCGCCGTGCGATATCCCTCGAACTCGACGTCCGCGATGCAAAAAGCATCGACCGCTTCGCCGCGGCAGCCGAAGCTGCCTTCGGCCATCTCGACATTCTCGTGAACAACGCAGGATGCAATGTCCGCAAGCCCGCACTCGACGTGACCTGGGACGACTGGAACCTGATCCTCGACACCAACCTGCGCGGAAGTTTCTTCGTCGCGCAAGCGGTTGCCCGCCGCATGATTCCCCGTCATTACGGACGCATCATCAATATCGGCTCCGTCACAAGTGTCGCCGGCTACGCGGGCCTCGCTCCCTACGGCGCAAGCCGCGGGGGCATTCGCCAGCTCACCATGAGCCTGGCGGATGACTGGGGGCAACACGGAATCACCGTCAACTGTCTAGCTCCCGGCTGGTTCCGCACGGAACAGAACAAGATTCTCTACGAAGACAAAGAGTGGGTGGAATATCTTTGCGATCGCATCCCGCTCAAGCGCCCCGGCGATCCCCACGATCTGGACGCAGCCGTCGTCTTCCTCGCCGCAGAGTCGAGCCGCTACATCACCGGCCAGACTCTCCTGATCGACGGCGGAATCTCCACCGGCGCAACCCGCGCCCTGCCGAAACCCCGCTGACTTTGTTTTTTCGACCGCCGCTCTACTGATGAATCCTCGCAGCCCACCCCCCGCCGCTCGCCAGCGGAAGCTTCACCTTGGTCGTTCGATTCACCTGAATCGTTGTCTTCTTATAGTCGCTCGCGTACCGATCCGCATTCACCCCGTCCTGGTAAGCCTCCATCGTGAAATTCCCTTCTGGCAAAAACGACAAATCAATTTCAAGATTGCGCGGCGTCCAGTCAGTCATCGCGCCCACGTACCAGTCCTTGCCATTTCTTCTCGCGACAACCACGTAATCCGCGATCCGTGCGTCCAGCACTTTCGTTTCGTCCCACTCCGTTGGCACCGGACCGAGAAACTCCATCGCTTCCGGCTCCCGCAAATAATTCGACGGGCTGTCGGACAACATCTGCAGCGGACTTTCATAAACCACATACATCGCCAGTTGATGGCACCGCGTTCCCAGCGCCATCGGCTGGCCACGAATCGCCGCGAAGGTCGTCCGCGTCGCATTCCGCATCGCACCCGGTGTGTAATCCATCGGGCCCAGAAACATTCTCGTAAATGGCAGCGTCACATTGTGCTTCGGCTCCGAGTCCGCGCTCCACTTGCTCCATTCCATACCTCGCACGCCTTCCGTACTGATCAAATTCGGCCAGGTGCGCGTCATGGTCGCCGGCTTCTGATCGCCGTGGAAGTCGACCAGCATTTTTCTCTTCGCACATTCCCGGCTCACGCGATAGTAGTAATCGATCAGAATCTGATCGCTGCGCTGCATGAAATCAACTTTGATCCCTTTCACGCCCCACTTCGCGTATTGATCGAGCGCCGGTATCAGTTGGTCGTCCAATGTTTTCCACACCACCCACAAAATGATCCCAACATTTTTCTGCCGCGCATAAGCAGTCAGCTCGCCCATATTGATTTCCGGAACCACCTCCAGCACGTTCCCCAGCTTGTACCAGCCTTCGTCGAGAATGATGTAAGGGATCCCGTATTTCGCCGCAAAATCGATGTAATACTTGTATGTCGCCGTGTTGATTCCTGCCTTGAAGTCCACGCCGTAAAGATTGTTGTCGTTCCACCAGTCCCACGCTACTTTCCCCGGCTTGATCCACGACGTGTCCGCAACCAGAGAAGGTTTTTCCAGAAGATAGACAATCTGGTTGGTAAGCAGATCGCCATCCCGGTCCGCAATTCCAATCACGCGCCACGGAAACGTGCGCGTCCCCGCAGTCACCGCAATATAGTCGGCGCTCTCCACCACTCTGTAGTCGCGATCCCCCGTCAGACTTTCCTTCAGCGGGTAAGGAGGAAACGTCGCCGCCAATCCGTTCCCGCCCGTTCCCCGCAGCCAGAGGCCCGGATAAGACTCCAAATCCGATTCCGCAATCGCCACCTTCGCGCCTTCCCCCACATCCACCACCGCAGGCAGTGTCGCCAGGAACGCCGGAGCAATTTCACTTAACTTCTGAGGAATATATTTGCGTTCGTTGTGCGAGAAAAAACTATCTTCTTGCGGATAATAAGCAATGTCGTTCGCCGAGAAATTAAACGCAGATTCCTCTCCATAGATTTTCATCTGCGCCTGCGGTATCGAAGTTTCAAAACGATAAGCCGCACCTTCGTTGTAGGCGCGGAACACCACTGCGTATCCGCCTTCAAAATTCAGCTTCAGCTCGTTGTAGTGGTCGCGAATCTTCGCGAACTTTTGCCGCACAACCGGCTCTACAACCTGATCGTAAGACCGCTCCTTCGCGTCCACCAACTTCGGCTGCACGCCAAGCTTCTTATGCTCCACGTCGAGCGACAGCGTGCAATCCTCCATCACCGCGCGGCCTTTCAGAACAACGTCGTAGCGAATCTGCCCTTCAGTGCGGATCCGGATTTCAATTCGCCCGTCCGGCGACCGCAGGTCGTAGCTGGATTGTGCGGCCCCATCCTCAACGAAGACAGCAACGAACAGGAGTGATAACAGAAAGCGGGCAAGTGTCTTCATCGAAGTCACCTTTCAAGCGGAGAAGTTTGTTCCGTACGGGAAAAGAATCTTACTCGCGCCCACGGCAGCAACACAAATCATCGCCGCACGCCGAAAGATGCCTGCGATGTTCATGTGGGGACAGCCGCCCTCGAAAGCCTGCCCCGAGCGAAGCCGAAGGGTCCGTCGAGCGACTCGACTGGTTTCTTCTCGACAACCGGCACCGCTGGCGCACTATTTCGAAACAGCCGCTGGCAGCGGATCCGGCGCCGCGTGCGAAATCGGCTGGTCTTTCAAAGCCTGATCCTTCAACACAAAGATAAATTGCCGCAGCTCGCGCCGTTGTCGCTCGATCCCAGCCGCTTCTTTCTTGTCGAGCTCTTTGTAATCCTCGAATTCGCGCTGCGCCTTTGCTCCCTCACCGGTCCGCTTATATGTCAAGCCTAGCCGGTAGTGAGCCTCGCTGCCAGCGGGATTCGCCACCACCGCCTTCCGATAAGCGGTGACCGCCTCGCGAAAACTTCCGCGCGCAAAATACAAGTTGCCCAGTTGCAAATAGGCCAGGTCGAGTTTCGGATCAATTGCCGATGACGTCAGCAGCAACGCCTCAACCTGCCGCAGCGCGTCGGGATTCTCCGCCCCCCGGTCGCGCTTCCACAGAGCCAGAGCATAGTAATAGTTCGCGAAAGCATTTTCAGGCTGATTGTGAGCGAAGCGCGCCAGCCTCTGCTCGATGCAGGGCAACGGCGTGGAAGTGGCCTCCTGCATCTCGCCGAGAAAAAGATAAGGAGCAGACTCCGAAGCAGAGCCTGACGGAAAGCCCGACGGAGAGCCCGACAGAGAAAGATCGGAAGCCGCGCACAAGCGCTGAGCCGCCTCCTCCACGGAACCGCTCGTATACAGCGCCGCCCCCAGCCCCGCTAGCATGCGCGCCGAATCCGGATGCAGCCGAACTCCCCGTCCAAACACTTCCAGAGCCGGAGCGACCGCCCGGTGCAACAGCAACTCCGCGCCCCACGCAAAATAATTTGGCTCACTCGCATCCAGCCCAGCCGCGCGCTCGTACTCGCGCACAGCGTCCAGAGGATCTTCCAGTTTCTCGTCAAGATCGGCCAATACGCGGCGCAGATCCGCTTCGTCCGCCTTGTCCAGTTTATTTTCGCCCGCAAGCATTTGCTTCACCTGCTCGCGAGCCTGCGAGAATTCTCCGCAAGCCTTGAGAGCCAGGGCCAGCTCCAATGCGTTCGCATGATCATGGGGGTTGATCTGATAAGCCGTCCGCAGCAGAGGAGTGGCCTCGCGACATTTTTCCGAGTGAAAGTAAAACTCGCCAAGCTCATGATTGGCTTCAAAGCCCCGTGGACTCTGCAGCAGCGCCGCCCGCAGCACACTCTCAGACCGATGCGCTTCGTGACCGCCCGGCCCCGCCGCCGTAGTTGAAACTCCCTGTGACTCAGCCAATTTGAGATTCAAAGTCTCTTTGGCAAGCACTTCACCCGTCCGCATCCGAGTTTCCGACCCATGCCCGCCCGAGCCCGTCGAATCGGTAATGCCGGCCACGATGAAGTTAGGCCGGTCGTCAAGCTCGATTGCGGATGATGAAGTTGAAGCCGTGGAGGAAGGGGATGAAGAAGACGATGATGAAGACGATGGCGAAGGAGCGGAACGCGCACTCGAAGCAGAAGATGCAGAAGAATCTTCCGCTCCTCGGAACACAAGATCGCAATGCTTCTTTTCCGCCGGAACCAGATGGATAGAACTCTCGATCGCATCGCGCGATCCGGATCTCTCAGTCTTCACCGTGTACGTGCCGGCGCGAACCGCCAAAAAAGTAAATGCTCCGCCCGCATCCGTCTTGGTCTCAGCAACTTTTGACTGATCCTCTCGCTGAAGCAGCACAGAAGCCCCGGCAACCGCCCTTCCCGCCGAATCCCGAACGGTGCCCTCGACCTCCGCTTCCTGTTGCGGAGTAGAATCCTGCCCCGGTGCCGGCGACAAAGACAAGCTCACAAAAGCAGCCAGCAGAAACGCCAGCCCGCTCCAACTGCCGATCGCTCGCAGCGCAAAGCGCAATTCGCGTTTGCTGCTTTCGGCGCGCAAAAAATTCAACCTCGCAAGCTCCTCTCCGCAGGCCAGGCCTCGGCGCCTTGCGCGGGTTCACAAACATAAATATCCGGCGCAATTCCCGTTGCCTGCTGATACGTCCGTGCCATCTGCGCTTCGAACCCCGCCGCGCCGTCTCCCCGCACCAGATTCACCGTGCATCCGCCAAATCCGCCGCCCGTCATGCGCGCCCCATACACGCCGTCATTCGAGGCCGCCAACTCGACCAGTAAATCCAGTTCCTTGCAACTCACCTCGTAGTCATCCCGCAGGCTCGCGTGAGACGCGTACATCAACCGGCCAACTCCCTCCGCATCGCAGGACCGCAGCGCCTTCGCCGCGTCCAGCACCCGTTGATTCTCCGTGACCACGTGGCGGCAACGTCGATAAATCGTCTCCGGCAACGCATGCTTATATTTCTCGAGGTCCGCAATCCCAACATCGCGCAGCGCGCGAATCCCCGGAAGATGCTGCGCCAGTAGTTTCACTCCAGTCTCGCAATCGGCGCGGCGCCGGTTGTACTCTCCCGAAGCGTGTTCGTGACGAACCATGCTGTTGCACACCACCAGACGAAGATCCCGCGGCACCGGGATCAGCTGATACTCAAGCGACCGGCAGTCGAGCATCAGCGCGTTTCCGGACACTCCAAACGTCGCGATAAACTGATCCATGATCCCGCAGCGCGTCCCCACATATTCATGTTCCGCAGCCTGACAAAGCTTCGCCAGCTCCAGGCGAGGCACCGCAATTCCCGATGGCATCGTCAGAGCCAGGGCAGTCGCCACTTCCAGAGACGCCGAGGAGCTAAGCCCCGCGCCCAGCGGAACCTCCGCGTGAATCACTAGATTGGCGCCGGAGAGTCTGTGCCCCGCACTCTGCAGCGTAGCCGCGACCCCGCGAATGAAATCACTCCAATGCTTTCGCGGCGCACCCTCCAGCGCATCGAGAGAAAACGTGATCTTTTCGTCGAAGCGGTCGGAGTACGCTTCCAGAACGCGATCTTCACGCCGCGCCGCCGCAACCCAGGTATAAAATCCGATCGCCGCCGGCATCACGAAACCGTCGTTATAGTCCGTGTGCTCGCCAATAAGATTGACGCGCCCGGGAGCGCGAAATATTCGCATCTCGGTCCCGAACATCTCCCGGAATCGCGCCGTCAGCAAGTCGCCGGTCGATTCGGGCCGCAACACACTATCGATCATGATCGCCCGCTCACCGGGTTGCCCGTCTCGTCGGAGCAGTGCTCGGAGCTAAGGAATTCTCGTCTCTGCATGTGGTTCGTCAGCTTTCCCCGGTCAACCATTCCCGGTCAATCATTGACCGTCCACGAATGCGCTGTCAAACACTTCCGTCCGCGACCGCCCTCGGAAGACTTCCGCGAGCATGGCCACATGCTCCCAATGCGGACAACCGTCACCTCGCCGCACTGGAAAAATCGCGGCAGGCCGCACTCGCGTCAGCTTCAAGGAAAAAGGAAAGAGGAAAGAAAAATGAAGAATGAAAATTTATCTGCTGGACCGCAACCTCGGATCTGCAGATAAGGCTCGCCGCCAAGCTGCGACAGGATTGTCGGAGCCATGCGTGGAAACACAATCACAATTTCATCGGCCGCCGCGGCAATTTAATTCCGCCCCAGCCCTCAGCACGAACCCTACGACTGCCCCGGCTTCTCCACCCCCGGCCCCGGAATCACCACTCCCGCTCCCGGCGTTACCACCGGCACCACCACCGCCGTCGGCACAACCGGAACCGCCACGGACGGTCTCGAATACGCCGTCCGCTCGTCCCACTTCCCAAAAATCATTTTCCCCGCCGTCGTCTGCAGCACCGACGT
>JBEKDY010000044.1:0-21246 GCA_050014115.1 Candidatus Sulfotelmatobacter sp.
AGCCGGGGAACGTTCGATGGCACAAAGCGCAGGATGAAACCCAAAGTACCCACTGCGGTTGCGATTCCCGCGGCACCGCCGATGAGCGACAGCAGCATGGACTCGGTCAGCATCTGGCGCACCATGCGGCCGCGGCTCGCCCCCAGCGCTAACCGCACCGCCATCTCTTGTTGTCGCCCCGAAGCGCGCGCCAAGAGGAGATTGGCAATGTTCAACGATACGATGAAAACGATTAGGATTACCGCACCCAGTAACACCAGCAGCATGGGCCGAACATTGCCTACCAAAGTTTCTTGCAATGGTTGAATCTCAATTGTCCATTGCGCCTGCGGCGGGTAATCGGTGGGAAAGTCGTGGCGCAATTCGGCGGCCATGGCAGTGAGCCGCGCCTGAGCTTGCGCCAGTGTCAGGCCAGGCTTAAGTCGTCCGATTCCATTTATTAAATCCCGGTTACTACGTATTGGCGGGGGAAAGGGATCTGCGCTGAATCCGCCGGCGCCAAACACTTCCACGTCGCCGGAAACCGTCGGTCCAGGATGGCGAAATCCGCGTGGCAGAACCCCGATAATTGTATAGGGATCATTGTCGAGACGGAGGGTACGGCCGAGAACGTTCGGATCGGCGCCATAGGCACGGCGCCATAGGCCATCGCTGATCACGACCACTGAAGCGAAACCGAGCGTGAAGTCCTGCGGACCAAACAACCGTCCAATTTGCGGGGTCGCACCCAGCATGGAAAAGTAGCTGAAACTGCCACTGAGCCCCTCGATACGCTCGGGTTGTCTGGCGCCGGTCAAAATGTCGCTACCCTCGAGAATCGGGGTCACATCTTCAAATAAGCCCGCTCGCGTCTGGAGGTCATCCAGTTCGGGCTTGGAAAACGGAACGTCCCGCAATCCTACGCCGGGCTCGTCAAAGAAGATTCTTACCAAACGATCGGGATCGCGGTAGGGCAGAGAACGCAGCAACACGGCATTCACGATGCTGAAAATTGCCGTGTTGGCTCCCACTCCCAGCGCCAGAGTCAAAATCGCAACCGCGGTGAAACCTGGATTCTTGCGCAACAATCTCAATCCATGACGCATGTCCGAACCTAGTTCACCCCACCAGCGCACGCCCACGGATGCCCGCACGGCATCTTTATGAGACTCGATTCCGCCGAACTCAATCCTCGCCTGTCGCATCGCTTCTTGCTGGGAAAGGCCTTTGCGAACCAGGTCCGCAGCGTAACTCTGAAGGTGGAAATGCACCTCTGTTTCCATTTCACTTTCAAGACGTTGTCCCTTGACCATCCACTTCAACCAAGAAAGGAATCGAGTCAGAAGATTCATATCTGCTCCGAGGTGGTGCGCAGGATACTGGCGATCAACGATGCCATGCGGTTCCACTTTTCGGTTTCCGAATGGAGTTGGCGCCGCCCGGCTGCGGTCAGGCTGTAGAACTTCGCCTTGCGTTTGTTGTCCGATTCCCCCCACTCGCTGGCGATCCAACCCTGATGTTCCAGCCGATAGAGCGCTGGATATAACGAGCCCTGCTGGATCTCCAGCTGTTCGCCAGAGATCTGCTGAATGCGCAGCAGAACCCCGTAACCATGCAATGGGCCAAGCGAGACGGCTTTGAGAATAAGCATGTCCAGCGTGCCCTGCAGCAAATCAATTTGTTTGCCCACGACCTCTCCTTGTTTGTCTAGGAGAGGTTTAACAAAACTCACCTAGATAGTCAAGGAGAGAGTATTTTTGCGGAAAAGATTCCCCCGAGTGACGGGCAACCCTGAAATTGAGGTTCAGCCGAGTCCGACGGTTCCGCTTCGTCCTCACAACAGCGCGTGTAACGTCAAGTCTCGGCTATCAAACATAATCATGATGCTCCCAGCAAGAGCTGCGGGTTTTTTCAGTCTTGTGATGGCCACGGCGATTGAAACTCGATCGAGCTTGCCGGCAAACTGCATCTGCTGGGCGCGAGGTACGGCGACAATGCGGTGTGTTGAGTTTCGCGAACCAAGAGTCAGCTTTGCATATGCCGAATGCTCATCGCCTATGTCGACGGTTCGCAGGCAAAGATTTCACTATGAGGTTCCCACTCCCGCTGCGAAATATCCCCTTGCCGCATTGATCGAGCGTTTCGCAGCGGCAGGTTTGCATCATCTTTATCAAAAGGCGCCGGACGGCCTTTACACCGTCCATCAAATTGTCGAGTTCCGCGAGCTTTCGCTGAGACAGCTTCTGCCAGCGATCCGAGGCCCGAGTGACATTGCCGAAGCCGAAGAATAACTGTCGGATTTCGTCTAACGTAAACCCGAGTTGTCGCGCTCGTTGAATGATTGCAAGCCGATAGAGCGCTGTCGTGTCGTAGCGTCTTTGCTTGCCCACGCGTTGCGCGGGGGGGAGCAGCCCAATCTGTTCGTAATAGCGGATCGCGGATGGCCGAAGTCCAATCTGGCGTGCTACTTCAGAAATGTACAACTGAGGCATAGCGGCATTCTAGAGTACTCCCTTTGGTTAGGGCCACATCGAAGTTGGTCGCGAGGCTCGCCTGGAAGACTACAACCGGTCTCATAAATGAGTCTTGTGCAGCTACCCTCCAATCGTGCCGTTTTAGGCAGTACAAAAGTCGGGGCCTCCCTCTAAAGGTTGGCTATCGTCCTGGGTTTCTGCCATAGGAAACGGAAGAGGGCACCACAACTCCTGCCGTAGTCTTCTGGGCATACTGTTCCACAACTTTACCACCCAGCGCCTCGTAGAATTGTCGTGCCGGATGGTTTGCTTCGAAATCGAACAGGTGCATGGGCCAATGCGGTTCGCTCGTGGAAACCCATTCAGCGGCCGATCTCTGATGCAACCCGTCATATCCCCACCGAGGTCTCGGCGCGCGAGCTCAAAGCGCGATTTCAAGCTGGCGAAAATAATGCTTGACTTAAAGTCAGCTTTAAGTTGTACGGTCTTAATTGGGGCCGCAGCGCAAGAGATGCTGGCCCATGGAGGGGTTTATGAGATCATCGCATTGGCTGTTGGCATTATCGCTCCTGCTGGTCAGCGGAGGTGCGGCACGCGCGCAAGAGAACAAGACGACGCCTATAAGCACGGTTAGCCAGGCGCTGGACTTCTGGATCACCAACACCGAAAATCGGGTGGTTCCCGCCGCCGATGCCATGCCGGGGGAGAAATATTCCTTCACGCCAACTGCCGGCGAGTTTACTGGCGTCCGCACCTTTGCCCAACAGATCAAGCACTTGGCCGCCAACAACTATCGCATGGCCGCGTACATCCTCAACCAGACCCCCACTCCCGAACAAGAGTCCGAGGCTGGGCCCGACACTGTCCAATCGAAGGCCCAGATCATGGACTACCTCAAGGGCTCGTTCGCGGCGCTGCATCAGGCTATGGCTGCGATCAATGAAGGAAACATGCTGAAGCCCATGGCCTCCGCCAGCCCCCAGCAGAAGACGCGTCTTCAGCTCGCCATAGACGCTGTCGCCCATTCCAACAATCACTACGGGCAGATGGTGGAATATCTGCGTATGAACGGGATTATCCCCCCGGCGAGTCGCTGAGGCTAAAGCGGACCTGACGTGAAGATGGCTTAAACAACGATCAGCACTGAACAAGCTAGAGAAACAAAACGCTTCGAATCAAGGAGAACTCAAATATGAGGAACGCGAATTGCGTGGCAGCGATCGTAATGGGGCTTGCATACGCATTGCCGCCGACACTTGCTATGGCAAGAACATCCGATAAGTCTGCTAAGAGTTGCGACGATGATAAGGCGGAGGACGGCAGTTCAACTGTCACCCACGAAAGCCCTTTTGCCTGCGATCGACTTGCGCTCGATCCGGAAGCAAGGAGACGCCACTTTGTCGAACTCGGTCCAACCCTGCGCGGTTTAAGAAAGGGGGTGCGAGAATTGTCAGACGGATATGAATTTCAGTTTCCGTCGGACCCGAAGACGATTGCTATGGTCGCGGAATGGGCTGCGGGTGAAAGGTTATGTTGCCCGTTCTTCGACATTCAACTTCGCATGGAACGAGAAGGCGGGCCGTTCTGGCTAAAGCTCACCGGACGAAAAGGGACCAAAGAGTTCATCAAGGTCGACACAGCGGCTTGGATCAAGCAGTAAACCGGATTTGCTTACAGGGCAACCATGTCATCGCTTCCTCTTCCGATCGCCGCGTTCGCCGCGGGGCTAGTTTCATTCCTGACGCCATGCGTCTTGCCGCTGGTTCCCGGGTATATCGCGCTGATATCCGGCGCGGGTTTAGATGAGCTTAAGCAGCAGAGAGGCCGGGTGATGCGTTATTGTTGCGGCTAGCTAGGGACAACGTGTAACTTGCGACTCGCAACTTTTGTTCTGCCGCGGCTGCCGCACGAGTCGGTCCGTATGACTTTCGATTTGTTCGTCACTCGCCATGGAGGGGAAATTCGCGGCAAGTTTCTGACCAGAGCCATAGTGCGAACAAGCTCAAGCCACAACTACCACATTAGGTCGTTGACCGACGCAGAGTTGGAGAAGTGCGCAGTGCGCTTCAGCGGCCTGCCCTCGCCGCGGTGGTTTCCGGCTAATTGCCACAGGGCCTGAAATGCCGGATAGTTATCGAAATGTGATGTGAGCGAGAAAACGTAGAACTTTTCGGGATCGCTAGAACAAGAATTTGAGGGCCACCTGAATTACCCTCGGACTCACATCCGACTGGATTTGCCCGAACGTCGACGATTCAATGTCGCTGACCGGCAAGCGGAAGTTGGTATGGTTCAAGACATTGAATAACTCGCCGCGGAATTGCAGTTCTTTCGATTCCGTCAGCCGAATGTTCTTGAAGGCCGAGACGTCCCAGTTCACGTATCTTGGGCCCAGAACCGCGTTGCGACCCTCATTCCCAAACTGCTCGACCGGAGAATTCGGGTCCTGGATAATTTGTTGAAAGGCGCTCACATTGAACCACTCCGCGGCGGTGCGCGGTCCGGAGTTTGGATTGCCTACGACGTTGGGGCGATTGCTGGAGAATCCCGATATTTCCGGCGCCTGCCCTTGCAGGGAAACGTCGTTCGAGTCGAATACCGTGAACGGCGTGCCACTCATCGCGGTGAAAATCCCGTTCAACTGCCAGTTGCCGAGAACCTTGCCGTACCAGGTGCTCGAATGCTGCAAGAAAGGAAGGCTCCACTGGTAGCTGAGGACCAGGCGATTGCGAGCGTCGAACATGGATGGGCCACGCTCGGCGGCGAGATCAAAGGGATTCTGCGCCAGATCGTTCTCACCTGCCACGGGCTGTGAAGCCGATCCCGTGATGTTGAAAGAAGAAACGTCATCGATGGAGTGCGACCACGTATACGACGCAAGGAACGACAGGCCGTGGCTGAAGCGCTTGCGCAGGCTGGCTTCCAGGGCGTTGTAGCTGGAGTTCGAAACGCTCGCGATCTCACCCACCGAGCCGTACACGCAATTATTCGGCTGGGCCAGCGTGCATCCTGAATACAGACGCCGCTGGTTTACGTTGTTTTCTGTCGATATGGGGTTGCCGCTGCCGTCGACGCCGGGATAATAGACGGCCGGATCGCCTTCAATGAATCGCGGCAGTCTCACGCCCGTGGTGCCGACGTACCCGAGCTGAAACAGCCAGTCCTGACCGACCGAACGTTGAATGTTCAGATTCCAATCCTGGGCATAGGGCAGATGCAGATTGCGCGAGACCACCAGCAACGTCATCGGCTCGGGGAAAGGCACTCCGAATGGATCCGGCGCATAAAACGGATTAGCAAACGAGTTGATGGGAAAGCCTAACTGCAGAGTCTTCAGGTAGGGAGGGGCGCTGACTGGATCCTGCAGCGGACCACCTTCGCCCGTATAGTACGGCTCATAGAAAATTCCGTAAGCCGCGCTGATCACGGTCTTGTCGTCTCCGCGGGGATCCCATGCGACGCCTAAGCGCGGAGCAAAAGCCGTCTTCTGGGTTGGAATCAAACCCCTGGGCACGCCCGGGTCGCCTGGATAAAGCAGTCCCGGTGGAGCGTTTGGAATCACGTTCGACTGCGCACCGGGAACAAAGAGATTGACCTCGTTGTTGTTCTCCGTAGAGGGGAAGGGCAGTTCATAACGAAGTCCCAGATTCAACGTCAGGCGAGAATTAACCTTATAGGTATCCTGGCCGTAAGCATCCAGAGCGCGATCACGGATTTCGCGAGCGAAGTTACCTCCGCCTTGCAGGAAGACCACCGGATTTCCCGAAAGATAGTTGGCAAACCCGTCGCTGTAGAGGAAATCCTCGAATGAGGGAATGCCGGCGAACACAAAAAATCCGTTGGTGGCGATGCCTTGCAAGGCATTGATCTGGTCTCGCCGGTAACCGCCGCCGAATTTGAATTCGTGGCGGCCGTGGATCCAGCTCAGAGAGCCGGAGAGGTCAAACGTATTCTGAAAAGTGTTCCGCGGTCCAGTGATGGGGTCGCCCACCGAGGCGTAGCCTCCCACCTGGATAAACGGCGGTCCGGCAGCCGAAGGCAACGTGGGATCGTATTGAAAACCTAAATCCGAAAACGACTCATGATTCAGGTGCTGGTCGAGCAGGAAAGTATTGCGGAGATACGAAAAACGCGCGACGCCGATGGTGGAGGGCGAAAAGATGTGGGTCTCCTGCGTGACAAAATTCTGCGCCCGGTTATACTCCCCCACCGGAAAACCCGGCACGTTGGCGCCAACCGGCGAAAGAGGATCTGTCGTCGGACCGCTGCTATACATGTAGCGGAAATTCAGGGTGTCGGCGCGGGAAAGATAGTGATCCAGCCGTAATCCGAATTGGTTGTCGTTCTGAATCAGCGTCTGGGTCGCGATGAAACCATTTTCTCCGACGTTCGGCAAAGGAAAGAACGGCAAGACGTTCGTAGCAATCGGATCGATCGGGGTGAACAGCGTCATTTGGTTGAACGGCACCGGCGTTCCAAAAAAGTTGAGCTGCCCCGCAGGATTACTGCAGAGACCGGTGGTCCCGTCGATCGTCGCTCCGGGGAGATCGGTACACTCTTCCGCGAAGTTGCCCTGCCTTTCCGCCAGGGATGGCACTGTTGCCGGCACAGTCTCGCCTTGCCGGTTGCGGAAGCCTTCGTAATATCCGAAGAAAAAGGTCTTATCCTTGCGAATCGGGCCGCCGAAAGTGCCGCCAAACTGGTTTTGCTTCAGGGGCTGAACGCTTTGCGTGAAGTAATCGGACGAATCCATCGCGTCGTTGCGCAGAAATTCCCACGCGGCTCCGTGAAACGAGTTGGAGCCCGACCGCGTGACGATGTTGGTCGTGGAGCCCGTGTTCCGTCCGAACTCTGCATTCGCGTTGTGGCTCAGAATTTTGAACTCGGCGATCGCATCGATCGGCGGCTTGAGAACGAATCCGCCGTCCACGGAGCTGACATTGTCAGCACCGTCAATCATGAAATTGTTCGACTCCGGCCGCTGGCCGTCCACGGCATACGCCTGATTCTGTCGCGCCGGACCGCCGGCTTCGAGCAGTCCAGGTGTCAAAGGCACCACGCCGGGCTGAAGCAATCCCAGCTGGGAAAAGTTGCGTCCATCCAGCGGGAGGTCGAGGATCTCACGCTCCATCACGGTTTGGCCGAGACTGCTGACCGTGCTCTGCACCAGCGCGGCGTCTGCGCTCACTTCCACCTGCTGAGTTTCCGACCCGAGCTTCAGGTGAATGCCGACAGTCGCGGTCTGGTTCACGTCCAGTGAGATGCCTTGCTGCAAGTATTTCTGAAAACCTTTCGCCTGAACCTCTAGGTGGTAATGTCCGATCGGGAGCTCGACGAGCACGTATTCTCCCTGACGGTCTGTGATTGCAACCCGGGTCAATCCGGTTTCGATCTGCTTCGCAGTAACGGTAGCGGACTGGACAACCGCGCCGCTCGGATCGCTCACGATGCCGCGAATACTTCCGGTAATTTGCTGTCCGGCGAGATTCAAACTTGTAAGCAGGGCCATCAGGAACAACGTCAGCGTCTTCGCGCTACACATGCTTTTCCCCATTCGTCCTCAAGAATTCTCGATTAGAGTCGCAAAACAATTATTCTCGCCATCGCGTTGGAGAACGCGTGAGAGAACTCGCCACAGATTGAAGTGGGGCGATTATAGGGACGCGTGGAAGCCAGTCAATAATCTGAAAGCAGTACCAGTCTCGGCTGTCACTTGAAAAAACAGTTGTGTTTTGGAAGCAGAGCTGAGAAGTGTCCCCCTCTTCTAAGGCAGTGAAAGCGGCTGGACTAGGCGCAGCTAGGTGAGTACCGATTACTAATTGCGATCTCTAGCATTTTTATACTATTGCCCCCTAAAACATTCACCGTTATGGTCTCAAGCGAAATCGTAATCGTCGTTCTTGAGGCTGGGCTATGAGAGCACGGGAAGGATTGTCCGAAGAGAATCCCTTGGCATTAAAGCGCTTCCCCTTCGAGGTCGCCGCCGCCCAGCCCAGATCGTCGACTTTTCAACTTGCCAGCCTGCTCGAACAGTTTTACAGAGCAACTCGCGAGGCGAACAAGCTGGTTCTTGGCCGCTCGGCGGAAGATCTGACCAATAGGTGGGAGCCAGGCTCGTGGTCAGTGACGGAATGCGTGGACCATCTCGCGCGAACGAGGCTCTCGTTTCTCCCGGCCATCTCACGGGCGATTGCAACGGCTCCCAAACTCGCCATGAATCGCCCACTCCGGACAGGCCCGATCTCTTTGTTGTTGATTCGTAATCTGGAACCGCCTTATCGTCTCCGGTACAAAGTCATCCCCCAATTGGTGCCGCAGGAAACGGATTTTGAGGCCGCATGGTCGAACTTTGAGAAGTCACAATCTCAGCTTTCGGAAGCCGTGCAGTCTGCCGCCGGGTTGGCCATCGACAAGGTGAAAGTGCAGTGTCCGGTCTACCCGCGGATGACCTACAACGTCTATGGAGCTTTCCGCATACTGGCCGCTCACGAACGCCGCCACCTGTGGCAGATGCAGCAGATTCTTGCAGCGCTCCAGCAAAGGCAGCGCTGAAGAGTGCGGTGTACGCGCGGCACGCGAACACATTCCTCCATCGAGCGCGGGGATGCTGCGACAATATTCCAACGTCTGTAGTCAGGAATGAACGAATGCCCCCTGAAGCCCCCACCAGCGCTTGCGACATAATTGCTATCGGGGGAGGTTTGGCCGGGAAGGCGGCATCTCTTCATCTCGCGCGATCCGGCCTGAGCGTCATTTGTATTGAACCCGCGGATGCCACTCGTCAGGCGGTCGGGGAATCGCTGGACTGGTCCGCTCCCGACCTGCTGAAGGCGCTGGGTCTGCCGATGGAGCAGTTGGTGAGCCGGCGGATCGCTACGTGGAAGCGCCACGTGACCTTACAGCTTCGTGACGGCTGTTCGGAGCAGTACTCTCCCTCCGACTGGCTGGCCCGCGCACCTTTCCACGTCGAACTCCGGACGCTGCACGTGGATCGAGTGCGACTGGACGAGGAGTTGTTGAGCCTGGCAACAGCACAAGGCGTCACAGTTGTTCGCGACAAAGTTGTCAGGGTGGAGCGGGAAGGAAGCAGGATTCTATCTGTCAAAACTGTTGGCGGCTCAACCTTCGCTGCCAAGTGGTTCATCGATTCGTCGGGATTCGCAGCACCCATCCTGGCCCGCGAATTCAAACTGCGCGCGATCGAGTTTGGGCCGCCGAAGGTCGCGTTGTGGACGTACTTCACGGTAAGGCACGCTGTCGAAGGAACTACGCTGTACATGGATCCCGATCCATCGGAATATCTGGACTGGGTGTGGGAGATTCCAATCAACCCGGACACCGTGAGTGTGGGATATGTGACTACGGGAGAGGCAATCAAGGTGAAACGCGAGCAGGGACTTTCCGTGGATGAGATTCTTCAAGAGCAATTGAAGAAGCATCCGCACTTTGAGCCAATGTTGACTGCTGGACCGATTGGTCCGCTGAATGTAACTTCCTTTCGCTGCCGGGCGCACAAAGGAGTTGCCGGACCGAACTGGCTAATCGCGGGCGAAGCTGCGTCGATGGTCGATCCCATCACGGCGAATGGAGTTACGGCCGCGCTCAGGCATGCGACGGAAGCGGCGTCGCTGATCCTCAAATTTCGCAAGAGAAGTGAAGTGCCGACTCTATCCAGAGTCTTGTACAGCAGCCGAATCCTGCAACTCGCGAAATTCTTCAACAGTGGAATCGAAAGCATCGTCTACGAACCGAGCGTGCGAAATTACATTGGGTTACAACGCGCGGGAACGGTCTACACGGGCCCGGCGTGGACGATGAATCTCGTTTATAACCGTCTCAGACCGCGAGGTATGGTTTCCACGTTTCTCTTCAATTTTTTGATCGGCTTCTTTCGCTGGAGCGCATGGGTTTTCCATCAATTCTGCCGGCAATTCACGAGCGCACCGGGTACAGCGGGGTCGGACGGTCCGGCAGGCGCCGGGCCTAACGATCGCTACAGTTCGTGCCCGACGGCACGAGGTTGAAAGGTAAAGGCAATGGAGAAGAACGAAAAAGACGGCAACCAGATTTCAGGCAGCGGGCTAGGTGCTGAGAAGCCGGCCACGAAAATCAGGATCATCGAAGACGTGGAAGCCACCGGAGAAACAGCTGCGGCTTATGACTTTTGGCGGGCCGGGTCCGGGCGACAGCAAGTTCCCGGCATCATCAAGTGCTTTGGCGCGCGCCCCGACTTTCTGCGCCGGGTGATTGAATTCGGAAATACAATCCACTTCTCGGAAGGGCATCTCTCACGGCGATACAAAGAATTAATCGCGAGCTATGTCTCCTATTTGAATCGTTGTCCTTATTGACTGGACAGCCATGCCTACTTCCTGCGTGTCCAGGGAGCACCTGATCAATGTGTAAGAGCCATCGTCGAAGGCAAACTTGACGAAGCGGGCCTTACTCCGGCGGAGCGCGCGTTGCTGGATTACGTCAAGCTGATCACGGACGCTGCCTATCGCTCGACCGCCGAAGATGTGCAGAAACTTCGAGACGCAAGCTGGAAAGAAGAGCAGATTGCGGAAGCTGTCTACATCACCGCAATGTTCGCATTTTTCAACCGGGTCGCTGACGCATTCGGCGTTCCTTCTCAGGACTACCTCGGGACCGGGAAATTGACACCTTGACTGCCGACGACGAGCGCCGACGACATTCCGGCCTATTGAGTCTCGAACGCGAACGAATTTGAATAGCGAGGAAGTAGGAGATTCGTCGCGGCTGCCAGTCCCAGCGCCGCCGCAAGGAGAGTCAATAAAGATGCGTAGGAACCGGTTGCATCGAATGCACGCCCCAGAATCACAGGACCGATGGCTCCAGCAGCCGCGTAAAAAGTCCAGGTGAGGCCGTAAAGAGTGGAAAATGCGCGCAGCCCAAAATAGCGCGTCAGCAGGTAAGGTGTAATGGCGGCTTCGCCTCCAGCGCCGACACCAATCAGCGCAGCGGCAACGCAGCCCGCAGGAAAACTAGCCGCCCGAGCGAGAAGGAAAATTCCCAGCGCAGTAATGAGGTTGATGACAAGCGCGACACGCGGACCGAAAAATCGGTCCAGCAACCATCCCACCAAAATCCTGCCAAGCAAACTTGATCCACCGAGCATGGACGCGCAGATTGCCGCATTTCCAGCTGTGAGGCCTCGATCGGTCAGCAATGCGGACAGGTGAGTGATTGCTCCGTTCATGCTGATCGAACTTATGAATAGAATGGCAGTGATAATCCAGAAGGCAAAAGAACGCAGGCCCTGCGGCCACGTCATTCCAGAATGTGCGACCGGAGGGGCATTGTTTCCGAGTGTCCCGCGCTCGCGGATGTAACGCCAACTGAGGGGCAGGCCGAGTAATAATGCAAGGCCGCCGAGAGACGCGTAGGCCGCGCGCCAACCGGAGCGGCTGATGATGGATTGAGCGACGACGGGTAAAATCATGGAGCCCAAACCCGCTCCAGCCATCACGAAGGCCAGAGCCATCCCCAAACGTCGGTGAAACCAAGTGGAAATCGATCGCGAATACGCCAAATGAGCCGCGCCGTTTCCAACGAATCCGAGCACAAAGCAAGTCACGTAAAACTGCGCCAATCCGGCATGCAACAGAGACAGCGACGCGATGGCACATCCATACACCGTCATGCAAGTAAGAATGATGCGGCGAGGGCCAAAGCGATCAATCCACCGGCCAAGAAATGGGGAAATGACGCCGAGCGTGACGGCAGCGATGGCGAAGCCGCTTGAAATGGCTTCGCGACTCCAGCCAAATTCAGCCGCCAGCGGCTTTACAAAAACGGAGAAGGTATAGACGAACAACGAGCCAAATCCTGCCATCACGCCTAGACACGCCGCAATGACCACACGCCAGCCGTAATAGCCAGAATCAAATTCACCGAGGCCGCGCGTCATTTCGACGCGTTGCATCGTATCTGTGTCTGCGTCTGTGCTTTGAGGGTGAGTGGCCAACTTTCACGCTTTCTTTGCAGCGCCGACTCGTCGGCAACGCTTTGGTGGAACTTAACTACAGCGCAATCACAAGTGCGAAGACGCAAATGGTACAGGACTTATGGGTGGCCATCTCTAGTCTTTTTGGACTATTGCCGCCATCTCACAATCATAAGTAAGGTTTCAGCCATTCAGAAACGCTGTTGGATTCAGCTTTCCGTACGACTGAATTTCTAAACTCAGATTGGGGAATCGCGAACCAGAAACCATGCCGATACCGACCGAGCCGATTGGAAGCATCCCGCGTACAGCAGATCTGCTCGCGGCGATGGGCGCCCATGCGGCGGGGAAGATTTCTACCGAACAGCTCAGAACTGCCGAGGACTCGGCCCTTCGTGACACTATCGCGCGCTTTGAAGGTACTGGGGCCCCCGTCATCACTGATGGTGAACAGACCAAACCCAGCTTTGCGACATACCCTCTTTCCGGACTCGGCAATCTGGCATCCGATGGAGCGGTCATTCCCTTTGCTGACGGACACGCAAGGCAGCTACCCAGATTGTCGGCGGGGCCGTTCCGTTATGGCATCCATGCCGTGACCTACCTGAAGGCCGCTCAACGGTACGCACACCGACCACTGAAACAGGCTGTGATTTCGGCATCAGCCCTGAGTCTGCTCTATCCGCAAGGTGGCATTGATGGATATTCGCGGGAAACGTTCCTCGAGGATCTTATAAGCGAAGCAGAGAAGGACGTGTCTGGAGACCGGTGTTGCGTGCGTGCAAATCGACTTCACTGAAGGACGATTGGCATTGAAGCTGGATCCCTCCGGTGGGACGGATTATGGCCCACGTTGGCTACGTCAGGCCGAACTGGGAAAAGACAGACGAGGAAGCTTAGGAGCGCAGAACTGGAGGATTGCCGATGGCCCATATTCAACTTCCGGAAGGCTTGCCCGGCATTCGCGGTCCAATGGTATTCAGCCCCGAAGCCACCAAGCCGTTGTGCGATTTGGTGCAGGTGCTGCTTACAGGCCCGCACAGTTTGACGCCAGCAGAACGAGAAATGATTACGACGTATGTTTCTTCGCAGAACGACTGCATCTACTGCCAGAGCTGCCATGGTTCCACTGCGGCGCAACATCTCGGCGGCAGCGACACGGACTATGACCTGATCGCCAGGATGAAGCGGAATTACGAAGCGACTGCGATTTCATCGAAGATGAAATCGCTGCTGGGGATTGCGGGCAAGGTTCAGAAGGGCGGCAAGCATGTGACCGGCGATGACGTCGCGCGGGCCAAGCGGGAAGGCGCAACCGACAAGGAAATCCACGATACGGTCCTGATTGCCGCTGCCTTCTGTATGTTCAACCGTTACGTCGATGGCCTCGCAACATGGCAGCCGAGCGATCCTGAAATTTATCGCGAAATAGGAAAGCAGACGTCCCAACTCGGTTATGTAGGGCGAGATTACAAAAAGCCGCTGTAGGCAATCGCAGCGAAACAGCCCAACCACGTGACGAATTGGCTGCCGTCGCCCGTTTCGGCGTTCAAAATAATTCCTAGGAAGCGGTGTCTTTACCGCCGCAGATTGGGTCTGAGGTAAGCCACATCTTTCAAGCCGAAGAAATATCATTTCTTCTTCTGCCCAAACTCCTATCTTCCGGACGTGGCTCGGAGGGTTCAGGGCGCATGCTTTTGGCTCGGTCGAGCGCGTCCGCCACGCTTAAGCAAACATTCTGCGGTCCGAGATGGCCGTGAAATCCCGCCTCTTGCATCCGCTTCGCTGGTTGTTCTCTGGCTCCGCAAAGAATGAGTTGTCGCCCGGATTCGTGGACTTGGTCGGCGAATTTCTCCAACGCCTGAAGGCCAGTGGAATCGATCGCAGTCATGTTCCTGAGCCTAAGGATAATGATGGGTGGAAGCTCGTGCAGACGAGAAACAATTGCGTCGAGTTTGTCTGTTGCGCCGAAGAGGAAGGGGCCATGGATTCTGAAGATGCCGACGTAGGAGGGGATTTCTTTGTGCTGCAAGATGTGAACATGACCTTCTCGAATATACTCCGCCGTCACCTCTGCCACCGTAGTGGTTTGTGTAACTTTACGTATGTATACAAAAGCAGCCAGAATCATGCCCGCCTCCACGGCGACAGTCAGATCGGCAAAGACCGTAAGAAGAAAGGTCACCAGCCACGTCCCAATCTCGAACCGAGATAGTTTCAAGAGTTCAGGAATCTCACGCCATTCGCCCATGTTGTAGGACACAACTAAGAGAATGGCCGAAAGAACCGATAGCGGAATAAATCGAGCAAGGGGTGCAGCGAAGAGAATAATTGCCAAAAGAGTCAGCGAGTGGATCATTCCCGCCACTGGAGTCTTCGCACCAGAGCGGATATTGGTAGCTGTTCGGGCGATGGCTCCCGTAGCCGGTAGCCCGCCGAATAGAGGAGACAGAATGTTGGCAATCCCTTGGCCTACGAGTTCGACGTTTGGGTTGTGCTTATCTCCGCTCATGCGGTCGGAAACCACTGCGGACATCAGCGATTCAATTGCGCCCAGCATGGCAACTGTGATCGCCGGTGATATTAGTGGTCGTAGCAAGTCCAAACGAAAATGTGGAATCTTGAGCCTTGGGAACCCTGATGGAATACCACCGAATCGGGTGCCGATCGTAGCGACAGGAAGTTTGAAGATCACAACCACCGCCGTTCCCAGGAACAGAGCAACGATGTAACCGGGGACTCTCTTCACGAAGGCCATGAAGACAATAATCACCACGAGCGCGCTAGCCGCTAGGGATGTCTCCACCGTCGAAAACGATGAAAAGTTGTGAGCCAGGGTCACAATGCGCGACGCAAAGTCGCCTGGAACCTTATCAATCTTGAGACCAAAGAAATCCTTGATTTGAGTGCTGGCAATGATGACGGCGATGCCGTTCGTGAAACCCACGACTACAGGGCGTGGGATGAACTTGACCGCCGTGCCCAAACCGGTCGCTCCCAATATCAATAGGAGAACGCCAGCCATCATGGTGCACATGAACAACCCGTCAATGCCGTATCTCGCAACAATTCCAAACACCACAACCACAAACGCGCCAGTGGGACCACCGATCTGTGTTGAGGAGCCTCCAAAAGCAGAAATTGCGAAACCGGCGACGATAGCGCAATACAGGCCTGCTTGCGGTGGAACGCCGGACGCGATTGCGAAGGCCATCGCCAAAGGGAGCGCCACGAGGCCGACGGTAATTCCTGCGAGAAGATCTGAGGCGAACAGACGTGGCGTGTAGGATTTCAGACAGACAACGGATTTCGGAAGCCAATTACGCATCTTATTTGCCTAAACGAGCGCCACGCCTTTAGCTATCCCTTTGGAGTGTACTGGCAGTCCTCCTGTCGATGGGCTTTATTTGGCAAGAGTGGCCTGTTCTATCGGGTACGCCCTTTGATGTGTCTCGCGAAAAAGAATTCCTAAGACAGGGTGACCAGGTTAACTGCGTCAGCGCTCTGCCCGGCAGTCTCGAAGAGCAGTTCCGACGGGAACTTGTCGCTGAAAGATAGTTTGGGAGTCTGTCCGTGCGGACTTGCAGGGCGTTGGCTTCGGCGAGAGGCGGTCGAGTTTTTCCTCGATCCATTCTCGGCGAATCTATGGGAAACTGTGGTCGCTATGTGGTCTGTCGGAATGCAATAGCGAAAGCGTTTTCGTACAATAAACGTACAATGGATCGGGCAGTTGGGCCTTTTTGGCAGTTGTAGCAGTTCCGAGAATCAATAAGTTACGTGTTATCAATACCCTGAATAGTTCGACTCCCGTCGCCTCCACCGCTATTTCATTTATTATCAATCACCTAGGGGCGGATTTTGATTTCATACAATGACGTTCTGCAGCGGCGGTTTCTCCGCCGGGCCGATTACGAACAATCGAGCCACCGATTACTCCTGGCAGGAATGCTTGGGGAAAAACGGAGTGATTGGCGTTTCGCACTGCCATTCCAGGGCCGGCTCGCGTAAGTCATGTTTGCCGATACTGCGAGAATCGACTCGTCGATTACTACAAGCGCGTTTCTCGGTACTAACTCGACGGGCGAGCTGATGACTTCCGGATTGCCCGTCATCGGGCACAATCCGCAGTCCCGGGCTCATTGCGCTCCTGGTGCGGCGCAGGTGCTAGTCTGATACAGGCACCAATGAACAACCGCGACATCCAGGCGGCTCGGAAATATCACGATGGTACGAAACACTCCTACTGGAGTATTCGTAATAATCCTCACTCCCTCGACTGGGCCAACCGGCCCCAGCCTTTCAAAATCTATCCGAAGCCGGAGCCGTTTTTGCTCCCGCGGGACGTGCCACAAACGGGGGTGTCCGCACTCTCCGCGATCTCAATGACGTTGTCCTCTTCGCGGGCCGATTCGGTACCTGACCTCCAAGATCTGGCGCGCATCTTCTATTTCTCGGCGGGGATTACCAAACATCGCGGATCTCCAGGCGGAGAAATCTACTTTCGCGCCGCAGCCTGTACCGGAGCCCTCTACGAGATCGAGTTGTATATCGTGACTGGCGATCTCGCGGGCGTGGATGCCGGCGTCTACCACTTCAATCCGGCGGATGTGTCGCTACGGCTTCTGCGAAAAGGTGATTTTCGCGGAAACCTGGCTCTGGCGACGGCGCTGGAACCGGCGGTGGTCGGCGCGCCCGTGACCATCATTTGCACCGGGACGTACTGGCGGAACGCCTGGAAGTATCAGGCACGCACCTATCGCCATTTTGGTTGGGACAATGGCACCCTCTTGGCGAATATGGCGGCCGTTTCTGCGGCTTCGGGATTGCCCGCCGAGATCGTGCTTGGGTTCGTGGATGCCGATGTGAATCGCGTGCTCGATCTCGATACCCGGCGCGAGGTTTCCTTGTGCCTCGTGCCTATCGGGCACAGATCGGACAGTTCGCCTCCAACGCCCAGTGAAGCTCATGCACTCGGCTTGGAAACGATCACGCTTTCGCATCGCGAGGTCGAATATCCCTCCATGCTTGAGATGCATGATGCGTCTTCGCTTGCGTCCGTGCAGGAAGTAGCTCAATGGCGCGGGAAGCAACCGGTCGTTCCGCCTTGCGTTCCGGCGGCCGGGGGAGTGCGACTGCAACCCCTGGCGGAAGAAGAACAACCGAAGGACACGATCGAGCAGGTGATCTTGCGCCGCGGTTCTACCCGAGCGTTCGATAAGACGGCATCCATCGCTCTGGCACAACTTTCTACCATTCTCGACTACGCCACGCGAGGCCTTCCGGCTGACTTCCTTAAGCCTGCCGGCGAGCAACTCAACGATCTTTACCTGATCGTGCATTCGGTGCAGGGGCTCAAGCCGGGGGCTTACTTCTTCCGGCGTGATCAGAACATCCTGGAGCTTTTGAGAGAGGGAGAGTTCCGCGCCGAGGCCGGTCACCTTGGGCTGGAGCAGGAACTGCCGGCGGACGCCTGCGCGGACATCTTCTTTCTCGCTGATTTGAAACTCATTCTAGAGCGATACGGAAACCGCGGGTACCGGGCCGTCCAGCTCGAGGCGGGCGCCATTGGTGGCAGGATCTACCTGGCTGCATATGCCCAGCACCTCGGTGCTACAGGGCTGACCTTCTTCGACGATGATGTGGTCAGCTTCTTTTCACCGCATGCCAAGGACAAGAGTGCCATTTTCCTGCTCGCGATCGGCAAGCCGCGAAAGCGAAAACCACAGTAGCGCCAACTCCCGGATTGTCGGCTAACCTTGCCTAATCGGTAAGGTAAGGTTTGCCCGTCATCCGCCCAGAGCTGTCGGTGGGTATTCGCGGAACTGCCGCGGCGACGGTCTCTTCGACGGTGACATCGAGTCCTCGTGCGAGTTCGGATTAATGCGTGAGGTGTTCCCAGTTGAGGACGAAGTCGATGGGGACCGGAGTGCTGTCGCCGCTGGGGCGGACCGCGAGAATCCGTTTGTCGTCGGGGAGAAGAGCAATGTCGAGGATGTTGGTGGGCAGAGAAAGCAGCTCCCTGGGAGCGGAGAAGTCAGGTTTGCTCGCGCCGGAGTGCACTTCCACGTTGAAGATTTTTTCACCCTTGCGGTAACGCAAGTTCTTGCCGTCGGCAGACCACTCGCCGGGACTGGTGGCGCCTCCGCTCGAAACCTGCCAGCGCGAGCCGGGAACGGGGAACGAAGTGACGAAAAGTTCCTCGGTGCCGGTCTCATTCGAGATGTAAGCCAGCCACTTGTCATCGGGAGAGACGTGGCCGTTGCGTTCGACTGAGGGACCGTTCAGCACCGGGACGATCTTTTTGTCGCCCCGCAGATCCATCGTGTAGATGTCGAAATCAGTTTTCGGATCCTGGTGATTGAACACCAGGTAACGGCCATCGCGCGAAATGTCGAAGAGGATCATGTTTCCATTGAAGTCATCCAACACTTTTTCTTCCGTGCCCGAGGCGCTGAGCGACTTGCGCGTGAGACTGGTGACGTAGCCGGTGCTTGTTGAAATCCAGACGTCCTTGCCGTCGGGAGACAACGCGCCGGTCGCGTTCCGATCGGAGTCCTGGGTGAGCCGGTTCACGGTCTTGCGCGCGACATCGGAGATCCACAGGCTGTACCCGTTGCCGCCGGAACCGGCTCGCAACAGGAGGGCGTTTTGCGTCGCGGCAAAGAATTTGCCGCCCAGGTAAGGGGCGGGCTCGCCCCAGTGGTCGATTTCCTTGCCCGACAAATCGAGCCAGACGAGTTCGCGATTCACCACGGAGGTGTGGCGATAGAGCAGCACATTGCGGCTGACGGAAAAATTCCCCTCGTTGCGCGCCGGGGCGAACTCGACGTTCGAGGCGATGGAGACGGGCTTGCCTTTGAAGGTCAGGCTGGAGGGATCGAACTCCTGCGCGGTGAGCGCACCTTCTTTCACGTAAAAAAGATAACCGTCGCTGTAGGCGACGTCCGAGCCGACGGGAAGAACCTGCTTGATGTCGTCGCTTTGTTTTGTTCCGGAAGAATCGAGCGAACCGGCATAGACGCTACCGGAATCTCTGGCGCGCCGCACAAAAAGGAAGTGCTTGCCGTCGGGCAGGAAATAGGGGTCGCGGTCGGTGTATCCCTGGCCGCTATTGTCGCTCTTAGTAATTTCAACGGGAGTGCCTCCGCCATCGGAGACGGACTGGAGCGACCCGGCGATGCGCGGCGCGAAGATGATGGTGCCCTGCTCGTTCCAGCTGCCGCCGCGGCCATCGGGGGCATCGCACAGAACCTGCACGGTACCGCCGGTGACGGGAATCTTTTTCAGCTTGCCCTCGGAGAAGAAGCCGAGATATTTACCATCGGGCGACCAGAAGGGAAAAAGCGCTCCCTGAGCACCGGGCACGGGCGCGGCCTCGCCGGTCGAGAGCCGTAACAGATAAAGTTGTCCCCCACCGGGCGTGAAGGATGTGCCTTTCTTCGCAGCTAAGAATGCAACCTGCAGGCCGTCAGGGGATATGACGGGAGCGCCTTCAGCGATGGAGAAGAAATCAAATCCGGCGGGCGGTTCAATGCTGGTGTGAACTGGTCGCCGCGCGGAGGTGAGGCGGCTGACGTAGATCAACAGCAAACCGCCGAGAGCCAAGGCGATGAGCCACCCGGCAATGGTTGCTGCCGTGAGAACAGTGGCAGTTTTCTTGCGCCGCGAAGAGACGACCGCGGGAGCGCCGACCTGGCTGCCCCCAGCGGAGATCCACTGCAGTTGAAGCTTGAGATCGTGGGCGCTTTGGAAGCGATCGTCGGGATCCTTTGCGAGGCATGTGCGGACGACTTGTTCGAGGGCCGGAGGCGTCAGCGGCTGAAGCGTGACGATGGGGTCGGGATCTCTTTCCAGAATCGCGCTGGCCAGCGAGAGCTGGCTCTTGCCCTGGAAGGCGCGTTTGCCGGAGAGCATCTCGTAGAGCATGGCGCCGAAGGCAAAGATGTCGGAGCGGGCGTCGGCTTCTTTACCCTGAATCTGTTCCGGGCTCATATATTGCACGGTGCCGATGAGCGTGCCGGCAACAGTGACGGGCGAAGCGAGATCGGCCATGGTGGCGGCCATGGTCGCCATCGACGAGACATGCGCCGAATTTGACTGGGGTCCGGTGGCAAGACCGAGAGGCTTGGCGAGACCAAAATCCATGAGCTTGGCGCCGCCCTTGGTGAGCATGACGTTGCCGGGCTTCAAGTCGCGGTGAATGATGCCGGAGCGATGCGCTTTGACCAGCGCGTCGGCCACTTCTGTGGCGATTTTCAGGGTTTCGTCGAGCGTGAGCGGCTTGCGGACAAGGCGGGTGTAGAGGGTCTCACCTTCCAGATACTCCATGACGAGGAAGTCGATGTCGCCTTGCGAACCGACATCATAGAGGACACAAATATTGGGATGCTGCAAGCCGGAAATGGCTTTGGCTTCGCGCTCAAAGCGGGCGCGGAGTTCAGGATTCGCATTGAGGTGCGTAGGAAGAACTTTGATGGCGACGGTGCGTTCGAGGCGGGGATCCCGACCACGATACACCTCACCCATGCCACCTGCGCCTAGCGGTGATTGAATTTCATAGGGACCAAGTTTTGTGCCAGAGGTGAGGGCCATCCAGGCCGCAATTATAGACTACCTAGTGTTTCGCAGCGGATTTCCGGCGATTCTGGAAGTATCGTCGGCTAACCGGAAACTATCCGGCTTCCAAGGCGGGATTAGTCCTGTCAAGTCTTAGTGCTGTATCTGAAGCGCCCCCCCGAGCGAGGAGCTAGGAGTAGAGACGCTGTGTAGGGGCGCTTCAGATACAGCGACTTGAAGGAAGCCGCCCCGGGGGACTATGGGATTTGT
>JBEKDY010000045.1:0-21175 GCA_050014115.1 Candidatus Sulfotelmatobacter sp.
CTACCTCTGCTGATGCTGCCCTGGGACCTGTTCACCATGTCGAAAATGGAATTCTTCGGCCAGGTCAATTTTCTCAAAGGCGCGCTCACTTATTCCGACTACATCACCACCGTCAGCCGCAAGTACAGTCAGGAAATTCAAACCGCCGAATATGGTTTCGGCCTCGAGGGCGTGCTGCACGACCGCGCCTCCACAGTCAGCGGAATTCTCAACGGCGTCGACTACGACGAATGGAGCCCGCAAACCGACAAATTCGCCGTGGCGAAATTTTCCCCGCAGGATCTCGCCGGTAAAGCGAAGTGTAAGCAGGATTTACTCGCCGCTTTCGGCATGCCCGCCGCCGACGCGAAGCTGCCCGTCATCGGCATCGTCTCCCGTTTCGCCGCGCAAAAAGGTTTCGACCTGATCTCCCAAATCGCCGACCGCCTGGCCCGCGAAGAAATGATCATGGTTGCGCTCGGCTCCGGAGATAAACCCTACGAAGAAATGTTTACCCGCCTCGCCAAACAATTCCCCAAAAAGATCGCAGTGAAAGTCGCCTACGACAACGCCATCGCCCATAAAATCGAGGCCGGCGCCGACATGTTCCTCATGCCTTCGCGCTACGAACCCTGCGGCCTGAACCAGATTTACAGTTTGAAATACGGCACCGTCCCCATCGTCCGCGCTACCGGAGGCCTCGATGACACCATCGAACCCTGGGACGCCCGCACCGGCAAAGGCACCGGCTTCAAGTTCACCGAATATGTCGGCGAATCCCTGCTGCTCACTATCAAGCAGGCCCTGCAAGCTTTCAGCGACCAGACGTCGTGGCAAGTCCTGATGCGCAACGGCATGAACAAAGATTTCTCCTGGAACGCCAGCGCCCGTGAATACGGCAAAATCTACGAGAAAGTCCGCCAGATGCGCGGAACGCCGGCGCCCCCAGAAAAAGCATTGGCGTAGCCACAACCTGTGCTGCTATGAACCCAGAATGGAATCTCAGTTATGAGGACTGGATTATTGGAGACGGGCAACCCCATCGAGACGTCGGCGAGGTTTTTAATTGGGGTGCAGTGGCGTTTTGGACTTGGGAGCCGCTCGCAAAATCCGACGAAAGATCACGATCAGCAGTCGTGATTCCTGACTTCAAATATCGAGTTGTGGCGGAAGTAACTTTCCTTTCAGAAGATGCATGCATCATCGATTTTGGCCTGCGAGCGATAGCCAGTTCAGATCGAATATCCATCCCTTGCAAAGTGGGTGAATATGTCACGGGGGAAATCAGTCTAAATCTGCCCCTGTGCACGGAGATCGCACCAAGCGAGGTCTATAACACGCTAATGCACAGATGGATAATAAACAGAATCTCGGCGGACCTCACTCCTTATGTCGCACATCCCGAGAATCCGCGGTTCTTTACTCGCGACGATTCACGGATTCACTATCAGGATGTGTCTTCAACTCGTTCGGTGAAGGCGACTGATTACATCCTGCAGTGCACCGAGGTCCCTCTAGCCTCTGAGTGAGGATGCCCGAAAGTGCGCTACTTCAACCGTTGCGCTCATTTGATTTCCGTTTCCGGAAGTCTAACCTGATGTCCGTTTTCCAAAGGCCAACCGTGCGTACCCCAACGTAACCCCGAGCGCCCCATACGCCGCCGCGTTCATAGGCGCGAGCATGAAAAAGACGGTCACGAGCGAGGGATCGAACGCCAACTTCACAAAATAAAGCGGACACAGCGAAAGCATGAGCGTGGGATTGAGATCCCAGCTGTGCGGAGCGAGATAGGCGAGCAGCGCCAGAAGATATGAAATTGCCGCGAAGCCGCCGAGCCATTTGAGGGGCGCTGAAAACAACTGTCTATCGTCCCGATCTCGCTTGCATGCTTTCGCGATCCACGAACGGGGCAGCACGGCAACCGTCACACTGAAAAGTCCTACCACCCCCAGCGCGACCGGAAACAGGAACCATGCCCGATGAACCGGCATGTCGGTGCCCTGCAGCATCAGGTAAGGAAAGCCGGTGAAAAGCGAAGTCGCTCCGCAGAGGAAAAACACAATACGAGAAATAGTCCTGAGAGCGCGTCCGGACATGAAGCGGATTCTAACAGCGGTTCCGAGTTTGAGCACGCCGGATTAGGTCGCCCGGACCACCCGTCCGAAAAGTCTCAATTCATTTAGCGAAGTTCATTGAAACGTGCTGGTAGTAGGGAGCGATTGGCGGGCGGGGGAACACGTCCTTTTGCAGCGTCTGCCGCACACAGGCAAAAATGTTGGTTTCATGATCGATGTATATCCGCAAAACACGACCATCTGCTCCGATTGCTACAACGAACGAGAACGGCGATGTGTCGGCGTGATCGGTCGACTTTCGACAAGACTGAAAAACAGGCATGTATTTCTGTTGGTAGTAGTCCTTCAAATCAATGTCGGAATATATACGAAGTGCGCGATCCTTATCTTCTGCATCCGCCAGCGCGACGGCTTCTTTGAATGAGCTAGCGAGTGTGCCTGCAATGCTGGAAGTGGTTAGCAGAGAAATTAAGACCATAGTATAGAGCTTCTTCATGAATACAATTCCAGCACCTAAGGAGGAAGAGCCACAAGTGACGTTAGTCGCAGGTCTTAGTGAACGAGCGGGTGGCCTGCTCCGCTGAATCGCCACCTCTCCTGAGCCGTCCTCTCGGCTGCTAAAATCCCCTTCAGCATGGCCGCCGCCCACCAGCCCGCGTTCCCCCGCACCATCTTCCACGTCGATATGGACGCCTTCTTCGTCTCGGTGGAAGAGCTTTGCGATCCCGCGCTGAAAGGTAAGCCCGTGGTGGTCGGCGGACAGCGCGACGAACGCGGCGTAGTCTCCGCCGCTTCCTACGCCGCCCGGAAGTTCGGTGTGCACTCCGCCATGCCGCTGCGCACCGCGGCCAAGCTCTGCCCGCAGGCCATCTTCGTCAACGGACATCCCGAGCGCTACCGCGAGTGCTCGGAAAAAGTTCACAAAGTTCTGTGCGCATTCTCCCCGCAAGTGGAAATGGCTTCGATCGACGAAGCCTACCTCGATATGACCGGCACCGCACGCCTGCATGGACCGCCGCTGAAAGCCGCACACGCCCTGCACGCCCGCATGAAGTCGGAAACGCTGCTGAACTGTTCGGTCGGAATCGGCAGCTCGCGCCTCATTGCCAAGGTTTCCTCGGGACAAGCCAAGCCCAACGGTTTGCTCTGGATCGTCTCTGGCGAAGAAGCAAAGTTCCTCGCCCCGCTCGACGTGCGCGAGATTCCCGGCGTCGGCAAAGTGATGGAAAGCCATCTGCACGCGCTCGGTATCAAAAAAGTCGCTGACCTCGCGAAGCTGGAAGAATCCGAACTCGAAGACCGCTTCGGTAAATGGGGCTTGGCATTAGCCGGTAAAGCCCGCGGCGAAGATGCCGGCGGATGGTTCGACACCGAGGTCGGCGAAGACACCGGAGCCAAATCCATCAGCCACGAGCACACCTACAACGAAGACACCGCCGATGTCAGCCAGCTCGAAGCCACGCTCATGCGGCTCTCCGAAATGGTCGGCCGCCGCCTGCGCGAAGCGAATCTTCACACTCGCACCGTCCAGCTCAAACTGCGCTACAAAGATTTCTCGACCATCACCCGCGCCCACACGCTCCCGGCCCCCACGCAGCTCGACACGGAGATCTTCGAGCAAATCCGTGCGCTATTCCGCAAGAACTGGAAGAAAGGCATGCAAGTCCGCCTCCTGGGAGTGCAGACGTCCTCGTTCGAATCCCAACCCGAACAGCTCAGCTTGCTCGAAGATAGTCGCCAACAACGCTGGAAAGATGCGCTCGCCGCCGCCGACCGCCTGCGCGATAAGTTCGGGGAATCCAGCGTGAAGCTCGCAGCCGGCATGCGCGGCACCTTCCGCGAACGCACCCAAGAAAATCCCGCAGGCCTGCCCGGCAAAGGCAAACGCGAGTCGTAGGTGACCGGTTCCGCCGCAAAAACGAAGGCCGGGTGTCCCGGAAGGATGTTCCGGATCCCAGCCTGCGTCTTCCTTCAACTTGTGAATGAGAGAGCGAATTGCCCACTGGGAATTCGCTCTCGTCTGAGTAGATTAGCCGAGTGCCCCGCCCGAGTTAGTTGCTCGGATTCGGGCTCGGGGTGGTGTTGGCGGCAGCGGCGCTGGTCGGAGCAGCGCCCGGCGTCGCGCCGAATCGCGACAACCGCGGATAGAACGGCGTAACTTCAAACGGCATCTTGTCGCGCGCCGAAGTGATCGCCACCGGAGACGTCTTCACCATCTCCGCCTTGTCGTCCCAGGGATTGATCTTGATGCGGCCGCCCAGCGGCAGCGCCGCGATCTGATCCAGCTTGTTCACATCCAGCGCCGGACCCTGCGTCTCGAGCGCCGACAACCGGGTGACCGTGCCACCCGACGCCAGCGGATTGCCCAGGTGCGTGGTCAACAGAGCATTCAGCGAGCCCGAGCGCTGTTGCAGGATCTTCAGGAACAGTCCAACGTTGTCCAGCTTCTGCGCGTAAGGCGAATTCTTCAGCAGTTCCAGAGCTTTCTTGTCCGCCGCCGCTTCTTCTTCCGGAATGTGCCGGAATCCCAGGTTCGAGTAGGTTGTGTCGTCAGAGAACAGCATGCGATCGTTGAACGCGTACTGGCTGCCCAGGTTGTGGCCGAGAACAATGTGCGCCAACTCATGCGCCAGAACCGCCGCCAGGCTGGCTTCATCCGGCAGCACGTCAATCAACCCGCGGCTGATGACGATGGTGTTCCCCACGCTGAAGGTTTCAAGGGGCGCCGTCAGCAGCACGCGCGTGCGTACCGGCCGCGGCAGGTCGATGTTGTTGGTGACTTCCAGGTTGTTGACCACGGTCTGCAGAATCTTGTCGACGTCGCCTTCCGGCGCCAGCAAGCCCGCGCTGGTCAAGCGCTCCACAACGTTGTCTTCCGCCTGCTGCTGCCAGACCCGCTCCGCCTGCAGCGGAGACGCATCCTGCGTCGACGACGTTTCATCTTTCACGCTGTCCACACGGATCTGCGTGAGTTCGTCGTCCTTGCCGCCCTTCTTCAAGTCGTAGCCCCAGATGCGGGTCTGCGCTTTGAATGCGATCCGGTTATGCGCGCCCGCGCTGAAGTCGCCTTCTTCGCTGTAGATATAAGATGGCACCCAGTAGCCCGGGATCAGGTTCAACCGCCAGCTGTCCATGTGAAAGAAGTAAGTGTTCTTCACGCCCTGGGAATAAGTTCCGTTCAGGCGCACGATGTTGAAGTCCTGGTCTTCCACCCATATGCGGCCCAGGAAGCGGCCCCGTCCGGATTTCGGTTTCGGTTTCACATCAAACACCAGGCAGCGCACATCGCCCAGAAATTCGCGGCGGATGTAGGTGAAATCGTAGTGCTCGCGGTCAAAGTCGGTGCGGTCAACGTACACCATCCACGAGAAGCCCACGGGCTGGTACTCCACCTTGTAGAGCTTGTGGAAGCCGCCCAGCAGGCGAGCCTGCATGCCTTCTTTTTCGTCGCCCTTCAGATAGTCCTTGCGGTCGATGGTTTCTCCCATGTCGAGCCGGCCCAGGAAATAATGATCGTCGCTCGGAACCGGCCCCAATTGCGGATCAGACGTCAGATTCTGCAAATAGGTCTCGACCACGGGCGTACGGTTCGACAGCATCTTGATCAATCCATGCTCGCGCAGGATGAACAGATTCACCACCTGATCCATAGTCACCGGCGTTGGTTCGACGGGCGGTGGCGTAGGCTCAGCCTGTGCGGGCGCGGCAGCCTGGCCAGACTGCGTTGCCGCTGGCTGGGAACCATCCGCCGGTCCTGCGGCAGCCGCAGGCTGCTGTGAAGCATCCGTCGGCGTGACTGCGGGCGCGGGTGACTGTGCGGGTGGCTGCGCGGACTGCGGATCCGCTGCTTGCTGTGCGGCGGCGCTCATGCTTACCAGCAAGGCCGCGGTGATCATCCATTTCGAAGTGCGCATAACTCTCTTCTCCAAGCTCCTGTTACCCAGGTTGCAATTCGCCAATTCGTTTATTCCTTACTTCGGCCAATTTCGTGAGAACTTGCTCACCCTCATCCAAACTTCGGTACGTCCTAACTTCGGGTACGCCTGTCTCAGTACGCCATCTGAAACACCACGTGCACCACCGCCGTCGAATCCACCGGCTGTCCGGCCCGCATCGCCGGCTTGAAGCGCATCTTGTTGGCGGCGGCAATGGCAGTCTCGTCCAGCCCATGTCCCAGCCCGCGCACTACGTGATTCACGTGCAGCGATCCGTTCGCCCCGAACATTACTTCCAGCAAAACCTCGCCCTGCAGCTTCAGGTTGCGCGCCTCGTCCGTGTATGCCGGATTCGGTTTGTACGTGATTTCCACCGGCGTAGTCGCCGCTCCCGCTTCCAGCAGCTGAACTTTCGGTCCGCCGTGCACCACCTGCTCCGCTCCAAACCCTCCGGTCGCCACTCCCGCGCCGTTGCTGCGCCCGTCGCCTTTGCCCGCGGTGGCAATGCCGCTTCCAAAATCCGCGCTGGCTACCGTTCCTTTAATTCCTTTTGCCCCACCGGACCCGTTGCCCTGTCCCGGACCCACCGGCATGTCAAAACCGCCGGCAGCCTGCGCATAGAGCTTCGCGCCCGTCTTGCCCGTACCCTTCAATCCATTGGGATCGCCAAACCCGCCGGTCTGCACTTTTTCTACCGGAGCGTTCACCGTCGGTACCTTCGAACTCCCGCCAAAATCGCCCGTATGTACCAATTGCGGACGCGCCCCGCCCGCCGCCATCTTGATCTGCGGCGCGGCAAACTGGTTCACCACCACTTTCGGTGCTTCCACTGGCTTTTCCACTTCATGACGCACTTCGCGCGGAACCACCAGCTTCGGCGTGTCGAACACCGGCGCCTTCACGGCCGGAAGCAGCTTCACCTTCTGAACTTGCGGTTTTACCTTGATCGGCTCCGGCTCTGGACTCAATGACGGCGTTGGGATCAGTTCCACCACGTGATACTGCCGCAGAGACATCTTCTCCGGCAGGATCAGATTCAGGTTGATCAATAGCAGCAGCACGATCACCACGATGCTGTAGCTGGTGACGAGCGCCCGCCTGTCGATCTTGCGTTCGGGCAGAATGCCGAGTTGAAAATTCCGTTGAGCTGTTGCCATTTCTATTTTTCTCCGAAGGTACCCGGCTGGGAGGATTACCGGGACTGGAGTCTTCAAAATAAGGGAATCCGGACAGGGGGTAAACGTGTCCACGGCTCTTGACCTTAGGTAACCAAAAGAAGTTCCGTTCAGGTAACGGGTGCCGAAACGGGCGAAAGACGCCCCGTGGGTCGCGAAACTCGGCGATTACGTCAGAAACCCTAAGAAAACCGCAAATAACCGGCGGGAATGGAAGCTTGGGTGGCCCATTCTAAGCGCGCTCTTTGCTCTTAGAGTGGGGATTTTGACGTTCGCTGCCGGCAGAAACCGTCATTGTAGATTGCAGATTTAAGATTTAAGCTTTTCAATCTGCAATCTGAAATCTGACTTCTGAAATCGCCGCGTGGCCCACTCTAAACGCGTTCTTTGCCTTTAGCGCGGGGAATTCCTCCGCCGCGCAAAATAAGCAAACAGCGGAATCCCCGCCAGAATCACCAGCACTCCATACCCAGAATTCGGCCAGTTATCGGCGAACGTGTAACACAAAAACGCCGCCGCCACGATCACGAAAATAGCAGGCACAAACGGATATCCCCACGTCCGGTACGGACGCTCCATCCCCGGCTCCCGCACCCGGAACACAAACAGCGTGCTCCCCGTAATCATGTAAAACAGCCACTCCGCAAAAATGGCCAGCGAAAACAACTGCTTGAAATTCGCGCCCAGCAACAGAAGAAGAATCGACAACACCGCCTGCACCACGATCGCCGCCGACGGCGTATGAAACCGCGGATGCACCTCCGCCAGCTTATGAAAAAATAATCCATCCCGCGCCGCCGCATACGGCACCCGCGCCCCGCTCATAATCGTTCCATTCAGCGTAACCAGCATCGACAACGCCATGCCCAGAGAAACAATCCCCGCGCCCACGCTTCCCAGAATCAGTGCCACCGCATCCGACGCCGGACGCGGCGACGCCGCGATCACTGAAGCCGGCAGCACATATTGCACGCCCGCATTCATCAGCACATACAGCACGCCCACCGTCGCCACTCCCGCAATCAGCGCGATCGGAATGCTGCGCTCCGGCCGCTTGATCTCCCCCGCGACCATGTTCAGGTCGTTCCATCCGTCATAAGCCCACAGCGCGGCCACCAGCGCCGCCATGAAACCAGTGATCCCGCCCTTCGCCCCGGAAAACGTCCCGGCAAAATTGTGCCAGCCCGCTCCTAAAGAATGTCCCGCCGCGCTGCTCCCTCCGCCAAAGCACACCACCACAATGCCCAGAATGATCACCACCTTGAGCATCGTAAACACCAGCTGAAACTCTCCCGCCTTCTTCACTCCGATGTAATTCAAAGCAGAAATCAGAATGGCGGCTGCGATAGCGACCACTTGTCCCCACGTAACCGCAATCGGCGCAGAAATAACCTTGCTGGAGAAGAAAGCAAAAACCGAAAACGTCCCCAGAATTCTCACCAGCCCCGTCACCACCGTAGCCACCGAAGCCGGCTTGGCAATCACGAACCACGTCCACGCGTAAAGAAATCCGGCAAGCGGCCCATACCCATCGCGGACGTACACATACTCCCCGCCTGCCTGCGGCTTCATCGCGCCCAGTTCCGCATAAGTGAGCGCCCCAAAAAACGACAGCGCCCCACCCACCACCCACGCCAGATACACCAACTTGGCCGACCCCACCGCCTGCATCATCTCCGCCGGAACCAGAAAAATCCCGCTGCCAATAATCGTTCCCACCACAATCGCGGAAGCATGGCTCACCCCCAGATCGCGCGAGAGTTCAGGACGGCTGGTTGTGTTGTGTGTGAGCTCTGGCATGTTCGAAGCGTGCCAGTATACTTCAGAAGCGTCGCCGATCCAGAAAGATCAAGAGCCTCTAACCGCAGAGACCGCAAAGAAATTCCGCCGAGATCGCAGAGGAAATTCACTTTTCTCCGCGTCCTCCGCGGCCTTTCTCCGCGCCCTCTGCGGTTAGAAGCTTTTCCTGTCCCTGGGCAAGGAAACTTCCATGTCAGTCTCCGGCCGGGGGCATTCCCAGAGCGGCTCCCGGTAATTGTTCACCATGCGCTTTATGCCGTTCTTGAGCATGACCACGTGGAAATTAATCAGCAGCCCGACAGGAATGTTCAGCAGACGTAGATGGGAGAGCAGTTGCGCCTCGTCCACCGGATGCAGCGCTTCCTTGCACTTCAACTCGACCGCAACTCGGTTTTCCACCACCAGGTCGGCGCGAAAACCGCAATCCAACTTGACCATCTCATAAATCAGCGGCACCGGCTTCTCCCGCTGTACCTGGAATCCCGATTTATCAAGCTCGAAAGCCAGGCACGCCTTATACGCGGACTCTAGCAGTCCCGGTCCGAGCTTGCGGTGAATCTTAATGGCCGCGGCAATGATCTCGCGAGTGACGATGTCCGGACTGACATCCGTTTTGAACATGGCGCTCTCCTCGCCAGCACTCTACTCCGCGGCGAACCACGAACAAACAGCCAAAGCAACAAAAAACATAACCCGTTCCCAAAACGAAACCGGCGGCCTTACAACGAGAAAGCTCTTAACCGCAGAGACCGCAAAGAAAATTCCGCAGAGACCGCAGAGAAAACTCGTTCTTCTCCGCGCCCTCAGCGGCCTTCCTTTGCGTCCTCCGCGGTCAAAAGCTCTTTCCGTACGAAACCGGCGGCCTTACAACGAGAAGGCTCTTGACCGCAGAGACCGCAAAGAAAATTCCGCAGAGACCGCAGAGAAAACTCGTTCTTCTCCGCGCCCTCAGCGGCCTTCCTTTGCGTCCTCCGCGGTCAAGAGCTTTTTCCGTACGAAACCGGCGGCCTTACAACGAGAAAGCTCTTAACCGCAGAGACCGCAAAGAAAATTCCGCAGAGACCGCAGAGAAAACTCGTTCTTCTCCGCGTCCTCAGCGGCCTTCCTTTGCGTCCTCCGCGGTCAAAAGCTCTTTCCGTACCGACTCAAACTATTCCCGCAGAAGGCAACTAACCCCATATCCCACCGCAAACGTCACGCAAGTCCCAATCATCACCCACCATGTCCACGGCACCCGCGTCCCCAACCACAAATAAATTTCCACTCCAAACCCGAACACCATCCCCACCATCGCCCCGCGCTGGTTCGCCCGCCGCGTCAGCACTCCCAGCATAAACACTCCCAGCAGCGCTCCATACGCGATCGACGCAATCTGCAGACCCACTTCCACCACGCGCCCTACTTTATTCAGCGACAGCACCGCCAGCGCAAACAAAAGCAGCGCCCAGAACAAAGTCGCCACGCGCGAGAGCCGCATCTTGGTCCGCTCCTCCGCCAGTGGACGGAAGCGCACATAGAAATCCATGATCGAACTCGACGACAGTGAATTCAGCGCCGCGCTCAGGTTCGACATGGCCGCCGCCAGAATCGCCGCAATCAGCAGCCCCGAAATTCCGTGCGGCATGCGGCTCACAATAAATGTCGGATAAATCCGGTCCGCGCGCCCAAAGCTCGCCGAAGGCACCCGGTAATAAGCCCACAGCATCACACCCACAATCAGAAACAGAGCAAACTGAAAAAACACCCACACACCGCTCGAGAGCAACGCCGTCACCGATTGCTTCTGTCCGCGAGCCGCCAGCAACCGCTGCACAATCAGCTGATCGGTTCCATGACTCGCCGTCGTGAGAAACGCGCCGCCAATCAGACCCGCCCAGAACGTGTAAGGAATCCAGAAGCTCCACCTGAAATCGAACACCTGCAATTTCCCCGCCCCCGCCGCCGCCGCATGAATCGCCGCCCATCCCCCCGGCACCAGATGCAGAATCGTCACCAGCCCCACCAGCGTGCCGCCCACATAAATCGCGGTCTGCACCACATCCGTCCAGATCACCGCCGCCAGCCCGCCTTCAAACGTATAGACGAGCGTCAATGCACTGATGATCGCAATCGACGCCACCTCGCCCGTCCCCAGTGCGATCGACACTACAATCGACACCGCATACACGCGCACGCCCTCCGCTGCCGCCCGCGTCAGCAGAAAAAGTCCCGCCGTCAAAGACCGCAGCCCGCGCCCGAAGCGCCGCTCAATCAGCTCATACGCCGTGTAAAGATCGCCGCGAAAATAATGCGGCAGCAGCACAAAGCTGATCACCACCCGCCCCACCACATATCCCATCACCAGCTGCAGAAACGTAAAGTTCGTGTCGTAAGCAATCCCCGGCACGCTGATAATGGTGAGCGTACTGGTCTCCGCCGCCACGATCGAAAGCGAAATCGCCCACCACGGAATATCGCGTCCCGCCAGAAAATAATCCCGCAGCGACCGCTGCTTCTTGCGAAACCGCAGCCCAAACAAAGTGATCCCGGCAAGATAAAGCCCAATAATCAGGAAATCAGTCCGGTTCAGTCCCATAGTTTGAATGCGAGACGATTCAAGTCGCGCGCTTAGTCTCTGCGTCCTCTGCGGCTTTCCTCCGCGACCTTTGCGGTTAAAAGCTCTTCTGCCACGAGGCAGCCATTATCGAGGCATCCATTATGAAGAGAACGAAACCACAACGCGAGTGAGACTCTATGAACCTGTGCAATCGTCGCAGCGCGCAAAAGTAACCAGAAAGCCCGACGCCGAGAACCGAAAGCCGACCCCGCTGTGATAAAAATACCCGCGTGGCCTACTTCCTCGGCATCGACGGCGGCGGTACCAAAACGCTTTGCGCGGTGGGAGACGAATCAAAGCTCCTCGCCACCGCAACCGCCGGACCCAGCAACGTCCTCCGTGCCGGCGAAGCGCAAGCCCGCGAATCGCTCCATCAATCGGTACGCCAGGCCTGCGCCGCCGCAGGAATCGCGCCCGCACAAGTTACCAACACCTGCATCGGAGCCGCCGGAGCCGCGCGTCCCGAAGTCGCCGAAACAGTTCGCCGCTTCCTCGCCGAAATCCTGCCCTCCCACATTCACGTCGTCGGCGACATGCAGATCGCCCTGGAAGCCGCGTTCGGCGCCGGTCCCGGCGTCCTGGTCATCGCCGGCACCGGCTCCATCGCCTACGGCCGCGACCTCAAAGGCAACACCGCGCGCGCCGGAGGCTGGGGATTCGCCATCTCCGACGAAGGCTCCGCTCACTGGATCGGCCGCGCCGCCGCCGCCGCCCTGGTCCGCGACATGGATCGAACTGAAATGGATCGAACTGAAATGGATCGCACCACAGGGGATTCCAAATCCCGCGCCGCGCTGCAAGCCTCGACTCTCGCCGCATCCCTGCTGAAAGCCTGGAACGTCACGACGCTAGAAGATTTCGCCCGCGCCCCCGCATCGGCCAACCCTCCCGACTTCGCCGCGCTCTTTCCTGCCGTCCTCGCCAGCCCGGAAGATTCGGCCACACAGATTCTCGCCTCTGCCGGCGCCGAACTTGCCCACTTGGCCTCAGTCGTGATCTGCCGCCTGTTCCCGCCCAACCGGGCGTCAGGATCGAATGTCGCCGCGACAGCCGCATCCGTCCCAGTGGCCATGGCCGGCGGCGTCTTTCGTCATGCCGCACTCGTCCGCCAGGTTTTTTACAATCAAGTTCGCTGGCTCGACCCCGGCGTGCAAGTCCAGCCAGAAATCGTCGACCCAGTCGAAGGCGCCCTGCGCCTGGCGCGCAAAGTGTAGGACGGACACTCCCTTCGGCTTCGCTCAGAGCCTGCCGAAGGGGCAGGCTTTGTCCGTCGCTTTTGACCTTGATGTCGATCTTGTTGGGCTGTTGAATCTGAATTCGTCCCTATGAATCCCGAACCATCCCAACTCGAAGTCGTGTCAACTCCTCCAACCGCATCTTCCCCCGACGACCTCGCCCGAGCCTCCGACCCCGCCCTCACCCCAGACCTCGCGCTGGCCCTGCTCCAGCGCCGCGACTTGCCCCCGGACGCCGTCGAGCAAATCACCCGCAATGCCGGAGTCATGAAATCGCGCAAAGTCCGCATCGCCGTAGCCGCGCATCCCCGCGCCCCGCGCCGCATCGCGCTGCGCCTGATCCGCGAGTTCTACACTTTCGACCTGATGCAGTTCTCTCTTCAGCCCACAGTCGCCGCCGACCTGAAGCGCGCCGCCGACGACCTCCTCGTCAACCGCGTCGCCTCCATCACGCTGGGAGAGCGCATAGCGCTGGCCCGCCGCGCCTCAGCCAGCGTGGCCGCCGCCTTGCTGCTCGACAAAGAAACCCGCGTCTGGCAAACCGCCCTCGAAAATTCGCGCCTTAGCGAAACCGCCATCGCCCGTGCACTCCTCAAGATCAGCGTCACGCGCGCCTTCGTCGAGGCAGTCTGCCACCACCCCAAGTGGTCGCTGCGTCCCGAAATTCGCATCGCCCTGCTGCGCAACGAAAAAACTCCACTCTCCCGCGCCCTGGAATTCGCCCGCCGCCTCCCGGCCGCACAGTTGCGCGACATCCTGCACGCGTCGCGCCTGCCAGAAAAAATCAAGAACTCTCTACGGAAAGAATTAGAGTTGAAGTCGAAGTGAGATTAAATTGCCTTTTTTCTACCAATCCGGAGAGCAAATCGAAAAAGGGGATCGAGTGACGTACCACGGCGAACCAGGAGAGATCGACTTCGTAGCCGACAAGATCGTGGGCGACAGCGCATTCGATTGGTATGTCACAGAGCAAGGTGGAGGAGTGATGATCATTGAGCCAAAAGTTTTTGGCAGAGTTTTCGTGCACGATACGGAAAATGATGAAGACCTGATCCTGATCGCGAGGCAAAAGTCGACATGAAAGGCAATCAAGGCCGAGAGCTTGCAATCAAGAAACCGGAAACCAGAAACCGGAAACCGAGAACCGAGAACTGACCTCTGGCCCCTGATCCCTGACCCCTGCTCTCCTACCGCCCGCCGCCCATCTCCAAAATCGCCCCCGTAGTATAAGAAGCTGCCGGAGACAGCAACCACAAAACGCCCTCGGCTACCTCCGCCGGCAATCCGGCTCGACCCATGGGAATACTCCCCATCAACCGCTGCAGCCGGCCCGGCTCACCATTCGCGGCATGCAGCCCGGTTTCAATCAACCCCGGAGCCACCGCGTTCACGCGGATTCCTTCTGTCGCCACTTCGCGCGCCAATCCAATCGTGAAGCTGTCAATCGCGCCCTTCGACGCCGCGTAGTGCACCCACTCTCCCGGCGATCCGGTATGCGCCGCCCGCGAAGAAATATTCACGATCGCTCCACCGTTGCCGCCGTGCCGCGTGGACATCCGCCGCACCGCTTCCCGCGCGCACAAAATCGCGCCGCAGACATTCACCGCCATCACTTCAGTCAAAGCCTTCGCCGTCACAGAATCGACGCGCGCAAATCCCCCCGTGATCGCGGCGTTATTCACCAGACCTTTGATCGGCCCCAGTTCGCGTTCCGCCGTCGCGAACATTCGCACCACGTCTTCTTCGCGTGCAACGTCTGCCTGAATCGCAACCGCGCGCCCTCCCACGGAAATAATCTTCCGCACAACTTCGCGCGCCTCGTCCGCCCCCGTCGCAAAATTGACGGCGACACCATATCCTCGCTCCGCCGCCAGCCGGGCCACGGCCGCGCCAATCCCCCGGCTCGCGCCCGTCACGATGACGGTGCCCAACGCATTGCTGTTAGTCATAGACCGAGCCAACCTCCGAATCGGCTTCCAACTCTCTTCGGTCTGTCATTCTGAGCGAAGCGAACAATCCCTGCAACCCCGCACGAGAAACCATTTCAGATTGCAGAATTAAGATTTAGATTTTCAATCTGCAATCCGACTTCTGCAATCTGAAATTCGACTTCTGACTTGCCTTCCCGTACCCGCCACGCCCGCACGTTCGTAACCTTCCCCCACCGAACTGCTGCCCTAAAATCAAACTGCCCATGCGCGAATACCTGCAATCCCTTTTCGACCAACTCTGGCCCAGCAAGCCCTGGAAGCCCGTCTCTCGTCCGGAAATCGTTGCCTGGCTGGTCTTCTACGTCGGATTCCTGATCTACGCCTTCCGCGCCCACGGCGGATTTCTTTTCATCGACTCGGCCAACCTGGTCGTCCACGAAGGCGGGCACAATCTCTTTCGCTGGTTCGGCGCCACGCTTTGCCTTTGGGGAGGCACGCTGCTGCAATGGCTGGTCCCGTTTCTTCTGGCCGTATACTTTTTCAGCCAGCGCCAATTCGCCGGCTTCGTCTTCAGCGCATTTGTCTTTTTCGAAAACTGGCTCTACACCGCGACCTACATGGCTGACGCCCGCGCCATGGATCTGCCCCTGGTCACCACCGGCGATCCCGATTTCGCCGAGCACGATTTCCACGCCATCTTCTCAAGCCTCGGCGTCCTCGATCACGACACCCAGATCGCCACCGTAGTCCGCACCCTAGGTTGGATGGGAATGTTAGCGGTGGTTGCATGGCTGGCGTTCCGGCTGAGAGCTGCAGAGGCGGAGAGCAGGCCCGCGATAACGTTTCCGCCCCCGGCGATCCCTCTTCGGCAGCGCTATCCTGGGAAGCCGCGCTCAACTGCCCCGGCTACGGTCTCCAACGCGAACCCAACGCAACTTGCCCCCAAGCCTGATTTGGGTAAGTGAAAGCAGACTCTTTCCGAACAATCGATAACGCCAAGTGGCCGGGTTAGAATATGCGCTGCCATCCAGGAGGCCGCATGAAAATATTTCTGACTGTTGTGGTGGCCGCGCTCCTCGCAGGCCTGATCGTTCTTGCTCAGGCACACCCCGCAGCGTCCGTACCGCCGCCAATCACAGCCGACACGCTGAAGCAGCTCGAAGGCGAGTTCATGAAGGCCGCGGCCGAGAAAGGCTCCGCGGGATACATGTCCTACTACGCCGACGATGCCGTGGAAGTCCCCAACGGCGGCCCGCTCATTCAAGACAAAGTAAACATCGCGAAGGGCATGGGCTTTCTCGACGATAAGAACAACAGCCTGACGTGGGCTCCGGTGGGCGCGGATATTTCCGCCTCGGGCGATCTCGGCTACACCTACGGCACCTTCGAGTTCCGCTCGAAAGACAAAGACGGCAAGGTCGTGGTCGATCATGGCAAGTACACCAGCATCTGGAAGAAACAGAAAGACCGCAGCTGGAAAGTAGTCCTCGACATGGGGAACGCGAGCTCACAACCGAAATAAGCAGCTCGTGTGGGGACGGGCTGAGGACCCGGCAGCAGCACCGTCCCCACATAAGCCGCAAACTCTTTTGTCCCAATCGCTTGCGCAGGCTCGCATGCGTAAACCCGCGCGCAGAGCGGGACACAGCTTCTTACCGGCGCGTTTCCGGGAGTAGTTCCTGATTTATTTCTCATAGCTTTTCGCCCGCACGTGGAATCAATCGGTTACAGGGCAAAATCGAGTGCGGGGAGCAATCCATTGCGAATCAGAGAGTTCGCTTTTGCTCAATGGAGAGCCAGTATATCTTCAAGATATAAATAGACAGCAGGCCACTTTCCCGTCGGTCTGGCGCAGTTTCATCCCCAGATGACCTTCGGGTCCAGCCTGCCATCGGTCGTCGCTCCTGCGGAATTCCAGGCCTCCTGGCAGTCGTTTCAGGAGCAGAGCGAAGGCCACGTTTTGTTGTCTGCAGAAAAGCTCTTAACCGCAGAGGCCGCAAAGAAATACCGCAGAGTTCGCAAAGAAAACCTCTCTTGGTTGTTTTTGTTCTTCTTTGCGTCCTCCGCGGCATTTCTTTGCGACCTCTGCGGTTAGAAGCTTTTGAACTCTGCGGGCAGCATCACCTATCTCCGAAAGTGATTGCGGATCGCATCGGCCTGTGCCCGGGTCACCACTGCCGACAAGGCAGCCGAGTCGGCCTGCTTGACTTTCTGCACGCTGCCGAAATGTTCCAGCAGACGTCTGGTCGTACTCTCTCCTACTCCTGGAATCTCTAACAGCTCAGTGGAGCGGTCGCGCATCTGCCGGCGCTTGCGGTGAAATGTCACCGCGAAGCGGTGCGCTTCATCGCGGATGAGTTGGATCAGGTGCAGCACCGGCGAGTGATGATCGAGAGCGATGGGATCTTTCTCTTGTCCGTAGACATAGAGAATCTCTTCGCGCTTGGCGATGGCGGCCAGCGGCTGGTTGATGATCTCGAGTGAGTCGAGCGCGGCTGCCGCGGCGTGCAGCTGTCCCAGGCCGCCATCGATCAGCACCAGACTCGGCATGTTGCTTTTGCCTTCAGGCTTTTTTTCTTCCAGCAGACGTTTGTAGCGGCGCGTGACCACTTCGCGCATGGACGCAAAATCGTCCACGCCTTCGACGGTGCGGATGATGAACTTGCGGTAATCGGACTTTTTCATCCGGCCGTCTTCCCACACCACCATCGACGCGACTGTTTCCGCGCCCTGAATGTGCGAAATATCGAAGCACTCGATGCGCTTCGGCAGTTCGGGAAGGCTGAGGGCGTCCTGCAATTCCTCCTGAATGGCTTTCGCGTTGGGCTTGAGCACCCGGAAGCGCTGATCGTAGGACTGCTTTGCGTTGTTTCCCGCGAGGTCGATGAGCGAGCGTTTGTCGCCGCGCTGCGGCACGAAGATGTGCACGAGCGCAGGGCGGGCGCTTTTGTCGGCGACTTGCTCGGAGAGTAAATCCTCGAGAGCTTCGCGATCTTCGAAATCGACGGGGACGTAGATGTTGCGCGGCACGTAAGGCTGGCCGATGTACAGCTGCTTGAGCAGGGCAGAGAAAAACTCGCCGGGATGAAAATCTGAACTAACCGGCTTGTCATCCTGAGGCCCGCGTTCTTTGCGGGCCGAAGGACCTATGGAACCGTCGGCAGCTTCGGTGCTGCCGGCAAGTTGCATAGGTCCTTCGCTTCGCTCAGGATGACAAGGGACAGGGGAGTTCGACGGCGCGTGATCCGTCGAAGCGTGGGAATTGTCGTCGGATGTGAATTCCGGCAGGTCTTCCCAGAAGAATTCGCGGCGGTCGACCATTTTTCCGGCGCGCATGTGGAAGAGATTCACGGCGAGCATTCCGTTTTCGGAGTGGTAGCCGAAGACGTCGGCGTCGTCGCCTTCGGCGGCGGCGATGCGCTGGCGTTCCTGCAACTGCTCAACGGTTGAGATCAGGTCGCGGTATCGGGCGGCGCGTTCGTATTCCTGCGACTCGGCGGCTTGCTCCATGCGGGCGTGCAGCGAACGCGCGAGATCGGTGGGGCGGCCTTCGAGGAACAGCTTCACGTCGCGGACGGCTTCCTGATAAATCTCCGGCGTGGTCAGATTTTCTACGCAGGGGCCGAGGCAGCGCTTGATGTAGTACTGCAAACAGGGGCGCGGGTGAAAGCGCGTCAAGTCGACGCGGCACGACGGAATCAGAAAATTCCGGTGAATGAGATCGACGATGCGGTAGGCGAGGTTGGCGGGGAAGTACGGGCCGTAGTAAGCGGCTCCGTCCTTGAGCAGGCGGCGCGTGACGTAGACCCGCGGCCAGCGTTCGGCCAGTGTGAGTTTCACGTAGGGGTAAGTCTTGTCGTCGCGCAGCAGGATGTTGAAGCGCGGCTTGCGCTGCTTAATGAGATTATTTTCGAGCGCGAGCGCTTCTTTGTTGTTCGCGACCACGATGTAGTCGACATCAACGGCTTCGCGGACGAGCGTTCCGGTCTTGGAGTCTTCCCAGCGGCCTTCGTGGAAATAGCTCGCGACGCGGCTGCGCAGGTTTTTCGCCTTGCCCACGTAGATGACTTCGCCCTCGGCGTTTTTGTAGAGATACACGCCGGGCTCGGTGGGAATGGAACGGATTTTGGCGAGCAGGTCCATGATTGGCGGGATAGGTTCATTCTATTCGATCGAAGAGAAGGTGAATGTGTCCGCCGCCGGAAGGCAGATCGCAAGGCGCGGGGTCAATGAGCGCTATGGCCTGTTAGCGGCAGTTGAGGCTAGTAGCAGTATTCCTTGTTGTCTGCTCCATCGCGGCAACGCTGATTCATAGCGCGGTAGCCGAGCCCTGCCTGTGGGTCATAGCAAAAGCCTAGACAAACATCCCTCACATCGTAGCGGTGGCTTGGACCGTCGAGGGGCATCTCTGCAATCCCGCGAAAGAAGGCTACCAGTTCCGCCGGGGGCACAGTCGCGTTCTCAGTGGTGAAGGCAGCGATTGCGGACCTTCCCGTTTCGGTGTACCAACCGTCGCCATGCGCAACTCGGAGTGCCCTCGGTGCCCGTTCCTCCGTACGTTTTAGATCCGGGAGCTCCAGCACCGTTTTTAGTTGCATGCGCTGACCCTCAGTTAGGGCGCCTCCGTGCCAGACCTCCTCGAACTTATAACGAAATAACCGGCGATCATTGTGTGCCATGAAAAACTGGCCGTCGCGATAAATCCGAATGCTGGTCTCATGGAAACCAAGTCCATTTTTCTCGACGTGGAGAATGTCCAATTCGGAAAGCTGTGCGTCAAGGATGACGGGTTGGCGGTACGGGAACGCAGATGCTGTGAACCACCACGCCACAACGAACGACGCAATGACAACCGCGGGCCAGGTACGCCGGTTCACAGGCAGGTTGCGTAGCTGCCATGAGGGAGGAAGCAATCGAATCAGGGCCCAGACAAGAACAAACAGCAACAGCGCCGCGCAAACGATCCTAAGCTGGGCGTAACCCAAATACACCGTCTCCTCTCTATCCCCTGAAGCGTTCAATAGAACCCACGAGTTTACAAACGCTCGCGATTCCGTTCTGTAAATCCAGAACAGAGGGAGAGCCGCCCCAATAACGATCATCGGGTACCCGATACGAGGACGGCGCAAAGACAAAACCGCAGCCGCAAGCATAAGGGGAGCCACGGCGGCGGCAACGAATGCCCCGTCCAGCGAAGTTGTGGGGACGAATCGCGCATAGGTGACAAGCATCCAAGCGACGGCGACCGCCGAAGCGGAGGACAACATCCGAGCCCACCTGATTGATCTCCGAGGTGCACCTTGGTTCATAGATAGATTAGACACCGATGCAGGCGATGCCCGAAATGATAGCCGACGTAACATCTCTATTACGCTCAAAACCCCTCTATGAGCGAACTCGGCCAGGCCGCGGAGGGTGCGGAGACGAGCGGTCGGCGTAGTTGAGGCGTGTGTTACAGTATTCGCATATGAGTCATACACTCACAATTCGTCTTACAGAGGAGCTTCTCTCCTGGCTGAAGGAGACGTCTCGCCGGACCGGCATACCCATGGGCAGGCTGGTCCGCGAGCAACTGGAAAGCGCCAAAGCGAATGGAGGGAAGCAGAAGTTTATGCGCCACCTGGGAGCAATTCGCGGAGGACCTCCGGATCTTTCGTCGCGCAAAGGATTTTCCAAAGGATGAAGGGGATTGCCGATACCGGCTTCATTGTTGCGGCTGGCAGTCACGAGGATACCTACCATCGATGGGCTGTGGATGTCGCGCGGAGGCTGACCGAGCCTCTGCTTACCTGTGAAGCTGTCCTGGCTGAGGCGGCGTATCACCTGGGATCGAGCTCTTACGTGTTGTCCCTGGTGGAAGACGGACTGTTACAGGTGGCGTTTGACTTTTCCGAAAACTTGCCGCAGTTGCGGGACCTGGCGCGACGTTACGCTGACCGTAAGCCTGACCTCGCTGACCTATGCGTGATTCGCATGAGTGAGATCTATCCCCGCCATACTGTGATCACGGTGGATGAGAGCGATTTCCGCGTCTACCGGAAGAACAAACGGGAGACGATCCCTATTCTCTGCCCGCCCCGGCACAATTGAAGTGTCCCGGATCATCCCCCTCACGCCAAGTCCCGAATCTGAGCCGGACTGTATAAAATTTCCATTCCGGATGTGGGGTTTGCGTCCGTGGAGGCGCGTCCGGGGAGTGGACTGGGTTGATATCCCTGCTGCAAGTAGTTGAAAACGTATATACTTAGGGCGCCAGTCATCCACATGGGAAACTGGCACGTCCCGTGCACTAGAGTAGGGTGTTAAGGGCCGATTGCAGCATTTTCTCAGGGGCGTATTCTTTAGGGCCCAAGGCCAAGTTTCAGGTTTCCGGCGCGAACGTACAGAGCCGGGCAGGATTTAAAACTTAAGGAGCCTCTTTCTATGACCCGCACTTCGTTAACGATTTT
>JBEKDY010000046.1:0-30587 GCA_050014115.1 Candidatus Sulfotelmatobacter sp.
TGCAGGCTGAATCCGGGCATTTCCGGTTCGTCGCCAATCGCTTCGACGACGCCGCCGGCGGCGCGCAGAACATCGGCGCACACCTGTTTCGAATGGTCCCACATCTTGAGCACGTTGTCGTCCCACTCAAAATGCAGGCGGGCTACGGGAATGCCGTAGGGATCTTTCTCTTCCGGATCGAGATCCACATAGTTCGTATCCGAGCGCAGCGTGGGCGCCTGAATTCCGAAACTCACCGGCGAGGGATAGCGGCGCTTGATCTCGCGCTTGTAGGAAGATCCGAAGCCGTCGAGTTCGGTAGCGAATCCGGGAAAATCTTCGCAACCGCCATCGGGATAGACGGAGTAACCGCGAATGAAAGTTTCCTCGTGCGGATCTTTCAAATTCTGCCAGCGCGGCATCCAGGCGATGGAGCTGTCGCCAACATGGTCAGGGAACGGAGGACGTCCGACGAGTTGCGGAAGATATCCGTGCACTGACTCGCCGTAAAGGTGATCGCAAAGGTTGCGGCCGAGTTGTTGGCTGGAGTTGGCGACGCCGTTCGGGTGTTGCCGCGACTTGGAATTCAGCAGGATGCGCGCGCTCTCCACGCACGAAGCGGCGACGACCACGGCGCGGCCGTAGACTTCGACTTCCTGCTTCGACTTGCGGTCGATGTAGGCGACTCCGCGGGCGTGTCCGTCCTGGTCGGTGAGAATATTTTTCGCCAGCGCGTTAGTGCGGGCCTTCGTGCGGCTGCGTGAGTTGGGCGCAACGGTCGGGCAGGTAAGGCACGCCAACCTTGTTGCTGCCCGCTTCCAGAATGCGATCGAGGCAGCGGAAGTGGAACGGCCGCAAATAGGAGCCGTCGGGATTGCTCGGACGGTTCTGGACCGTGCTCGCTACGCCGATCATCTTTTCTACGCGCGTGTAGTAAGGACTAATTTCGTCGTGCGAGATGGGCCAGTCCACATCGTAGCCGTCGAGTGAGGCGGCGTGGAAATCGATGTCGCCGAAGCGGGCTGAACTGCGTCCCCAGAAATTCGTTTTGCCGCCGACGGAAAAGCAACGCGGCCACATCCACTTGGTTCCGGGCGCGGTGGTGAAGGGGATTTCGTGCTCCCACGCGGCTTTGGTGTACTCGCCGTCCATGTAGCCGTAGGATTCGCCGCGGCGTTTGGGATCGTCGAGGCCGCGGAACTTCATTTCCCAGGGCATACGGTGAAAACGGAAATCTTTTTCCGGATCAAGCCTGCGGCCCGCGTTCAGCGCGCACACTTTCAATCCGGCCTCGCAGAGCGTCTTGATGGTCATGCCGCCGCCGGCGCCGGTTCCGATCACGATTACGTCGTAGATTTGTTGGGTCAAGTTTTTTATCGCATCCTTCAGGTAATTGGGTGAGACACGTGCAAATGCTCGGGATCGTCTTTGTGCGGACACTCAGGCGACTCGGCATACATTTTCAGCGAGGGGCAATCAAGTTCCTTGAAACCGATCTCGCTGGTGTAGAAACCGTTCAAAGTGAATTCGCGGATCTGACGAAAGAAAATGCGTCCGTCGGCTTCGCCGGGGCGGGCTTTGTCTTTGTAGGCGAGCGGTTCGAGAATGGAAGTCTGCTGTTCGGGAGTCAAATCGACAAAACGCTTGCCGAATAACCGCTCGCTGTGCGCGTTCATCCAGGTGAGGCCGGTGCGGAAGGCATACTGCGAGTCGGGATCGCTGAACACCATGAAGTCGATGAACTCGGCAACGCCTGCCTCGCGCGCGCCGGGCGTGGCGTCGCTGGGGATGATCATTTCGGAAAGGCGCTCGACGAGCGCGTATTCCGCGACGGTGAAGAACTGAGGATTGTAAACCGCCGGCTTGATCTGCAAGACTGCGTTACCGACGTGGCCGCAGGCAAAAGTCCACTTGCTGAAGCCGGGGAACTGCGCGATAGCCGCCGCCGTCCCGAGAATGCGTAAGATTTCCCGCCGCTGAATGCCTTGTCCTGCCATGGTGATTAGCTCGCAGTTAAGTTTGATTCGTTCTAACGCTAGAGGCTATCTCATAAATCCTGGACGGCTGGATACGAGCCAAACCTCAGGGGCTAAAGCCCGGGTTGCCGGCCGTCGGGGTGGCACGGCTGAAGCCGTGCCCTTCCCAAAACCGATTCATGAAACATGCAGCACGCTCTAAGCACGCAAAATGCTCTACGAAAGATACTTGATCGTCTGCTCGATCAACTCTGCTGTTGGTTTGTAGGGATCGCCCTCGGCGTCGTATTCCATCGAGCAGTAACCCTTATATCCGTGCTTTTTCAAAATCGCAAACGTGCGGGCCATATCCACGTGCGTAGGCTTGCCCTGCTCGTTGGGCTCGCCATCTTTCACGTGGCAGATGCCATAGGCGTGCGCGAACATGGCGTCGATGGCGCGGTAGGCGAAATCTTCGTCGTCACTGTGCGCGGCCACGGAGTTGCCGAAATCAGGCAGAGCGCGCAGCCAGGGGCTGTTGACTTTGTCGAGCACCTGGACGATGAAGAAAGGGTCTTCGCTGACGGCGTCGTCATTCTCGAGGTGGACGACCACGTTCTTAGTTTGGGCGTAGTCGGCGACCTGCAGCAGAGTTTCGGACGCGCGCGCGACGTCGGGCTTGGAATCCTTGGTCTGGTGAATGTGAGTGCGAATGCTGGGCGAGCCGAGGGCCTCGCCTACGTCAATCCATCGCTTGCTCGAAGCGAGCGATTTTTCGCGCTCGGCGGGATCGGTGTCGTAGGGGCTGGACTCGCCGTCGACGGCGATGTCAACCACTGCAGAGTGCGCTTTCTCGACCGCGGTGCGGAACTCATCTAAATATTTTGGTTCCGTCGAGGGGAACACCGGGCTCCAAGGTTCGATCTTGTGGATGTTGAATTTCTCTGCGACGTGCCTGGCAAAATCTTTCAGTTCCATTCTCTGTGCCGGTGGAACGGGGCCGGGAGAGTTGCCGTCCCATCCTTTCCATCCCACGATGAATTCGCGGAAGGGATACGCGGCCACGGCAATTCGATCGCGGGGCGCTGTGGGAAACCGGAACGAAGGCTGGGAGTTTACGGCTGCGCGCGCGAGAGCCGGGATCAGCCAGGTTCCTGCGGCCGCGCCTGCACTCTGGGCCAAGAATTGTCTGCGAGTGGTTGGCATGCGGCGTCAGTGTACCAGAGCGGGTGAACGCTAACCGCAAAAACTGCTAGTAGTGAATTTACGTGACGCTCACTTCGGTGTAGGTGCCGTAGACGGTGCGCAGGGCCTCGCAAATCTCGCCGACGGTGCAATAGGCGCGAACGGCATCGACGATGTAGGGCATGGTGTTGGCGGCGGAAATGCCGTTCGCCGAGGACTCGATCTTTGGTTCCTGCGCCGCGGCTTTTTTTAGCGCGTCGAGACGGCGTGTGACTTCTTCGTTCGACCGGCGCGCGCGCAATACTTTCAGCTTGGCGGTCTGCTGCTGGGCGACGGTCTCGCCGATGTACAAAATGTGGGGCGACTGTTCCTCGATGACGAATTCGTTCACGCCGACCACGACTTTCTCTTTGGCTTCGGCCGCGCGCTGGTACTGGTAGGAAGCTTCGGCGATTTCTTTCTGGGGATAGCCGCGATCGATGGCTTTCACCATTCCACCCATGGCGTCGAGTTTGCTGAAGTAATCGAAGGCGCCGTTTTCCATTGCAAGCGTTAGGTTTTCGAGGAAATATGACCCGCCCAGGGGGTCGACGGTTTGGGTGACGCCCGATTCGTAGGCGATGATCTGCTGCGTGCGCAGCGCGATGCGCGCGGCTTCTTCCGTGGGCAGGGCCAGGGCTTCGTCGTAGGAATCAGTGTGCAGGGACTGGGTTCCGCCGAGTACCGCGGCCAGCGCCTGCAATGCGACGCGGGCGATGTTGTTCATGGGCTGCTGCGCCGGAAGCGATACGCCTGCGGTTTGGGTGTGGAAGCGCATCAGCCAGGTGCGCGGGTTCTTCGCGCCGAAACGGGTCTTCATTACTTGACCCCAAATCTTCCGCGCGGCACGGTACTTGGCAATCTCTTCGAAGAAATCGTTGTGGGCGTTGAAGAAGAAGCTGAGGCGCGGGCCGAACTCGTCGACGTCAAGTCCGCGGCGCTTCGCCCACTCGACGTATTCCACGCCGTCATAGAGAGTGAAGGCCAGTTCCTGTAGCGCGGTGGAACCAGCTTCGCGAATGTGATATCCGCTGATCGAGATGGTGTTGAAGCGCGGCGTGAATTTCGAGCCGAACTCGAAGGTGTCGATCACCAGCCGCATCGACTGTGCGGGCGGATAGATATATTCCTTCTGCGCAATCTTCTTCCAGTCGGCGCCCTGCTTCTCGGCGACCACCAAATACATCGCCCACAGCACCGACGCGGGAGAGTTGATGGTCATCGAGACGGTAGTCTTTTCCAGATCGATGCCGTTGAAAAGAATCTCCATGTCTTCGAGCGAATCGATGGCCACGCCGCACTTGCCAACTTCGCCTTCGCTGGCGGGATGGTCGGAGTCGTAGCCCATCAGCGTGGGGAGATCGAAGGCCACGGAAAGCCCGCTGCCGCCGTGCTCGAGCAAGTATTTGTAGCGCTGGTTGGTTTCCTCCGGCGAGGCGAAGCCGGAGAACTGGCGCATGGTGTAGAGCTTGCCGCGATATCCGGTGGCATGAATGCCGCGCGTGAACGGGGGTTGGCCGGGATAGCCGAGATATTTTTCTTCGCTCCAGTCCGCGGGGAGATCGGCTTGCGTGTACAGGCGGCGAACCGGAACACCAGAGATTGTGGTGAAGCGGGCGTGGCCGTGCTCGTCGAGATTCACGCCGGTGGGTGCGCCGATGGGACGTTCCGGAGATTTCTCGAGCGTGGGAGCGAGCGTTTTTTCAGCCCACTGCTTTTCTGACTCGGAAGGATGGCGGTTTTCGAAAACGTCGGCGATCGGACTTTCGGCGATCTGCGGCTTTGGCGGTTTTTTTGGCATGCAAACCCCAGTGCTCTGTTTCGATGATAGGGAAGCGAGGGCAAGTGAGCAAGGCGATTGGACGGGGCGAGAACGACCGATCGGTTCAGCGCGAACTTTGGTCGTGAAACTTAAAAGTCTTTTTGGGAAGTGTCATCCTGAGCGTAGCGGGAAGTTCGCGAATGCGAACTTCTTGCGCAGTCGAAGGATCCCTACCATTTCCAAAGTTCCGTCGCGCCAAAGGCGTTGTGCTGGATTTCCAACTGATCTTGTGGAAAGTGCCGGCTGAGAACTCCCAGACGCACGGTCGTATCAGGCTATAGGGTCCTTCGACTCCGTGACTGCTTCGCATTCGCGAACCAGTCACTGCGCTCAGGATGACAAGCTTTGGGGATGGATTCGATTCAAACTCACTTCTTGCGCGAGAGTTCCCAGGCTTTGGAGTATTTCCAGGAAACGTAGACCGCGTGGTGGAGGTGCAGCAGGAGGCCTTCGCGGCCGTCGAGGAAACCGAGGCGGAAGAAATAGTTGTAGAGGAACGTTGCCAGCGGGCGCAGGACAATGTTGATCGCGCTGAAGCGCACTTTGCCGTTAGCTTTCGCTACGACCATCTCGGCCCCCAGTGATGAGTAGCGGTTCATGTGGGTGATGTAGTCGGAGAGCGTGGGGTAGGAGTGGTGGATGAGGGCGCCTCGAAGACGGCGTGAGTTTACGGTGATGCCGCCCTTCCGGTACTCCTGGACTTCTATGGTTTCGTGAACCGGAGTTTCCTTGAAGCGCCCCGTGCCACGTCTAAACATCCTCAGCTTGCGGTCAGGCCAGAAACCGCCATGCCTGATCCAGCGGTTGAGGAAGTAGTTTTGCCGGGACATCCAGAACCCATTGATGTAGATGGGCGCAAGATGTCCGTCCAGTGTTTTCTGCACGATCTTGTGAACGGCAGGCGGATACTGCACCGTGCGCTGTATCTCGTCAGCGAGTCCGACGCTCACTTCCTCGTCCGCGTCGAGCGAAAGTATGTAGTCTCCTGTTGCTTTGTCGATCGCGGAATTTTTCTGTGCGGCGTAGCCTTTCCATTCTTCGATCAAGATATTTGCGCCGAAAGATTTCGCGATCTCTACCGTGCGGTCGGTTGAGCCGGAATCGACGACGATGATTTCTCCTTTGCCGTCGGCGACCAGCGGCTGCACGCTTTCCAGCGTGCGGGCTAGATTGGACTCTTCGTTGTGGGTGATGACGACGACGGACAGGGTCACGGGAGAAAGGATACACGCTGGGTTGGGAAGGGGAAATTGGCGGGGTGATTTTCTGGGAGACTGCTGAGCTTTGCTCGGCGCGGCCCCTTCGACTTCGCTCAGGGCAGGCTCACGAGGCGCCCGTCCCCACACGAGCGAAGCCACACACGAACGAAGTCAAAAGCGTCGGACAGGAGTGTCCGACCTACACCGATCTACACTAGCGGCGTCACGGCTGCGTTCCGGGCGCTGCATCCTTTCGTGGTTCGACGTAAGGCACTTTCGGCAGATTGGTGACCTGGCCACGCGTGGCTTCGGCGACGTCGATGCCGGCGTGGTCGAGCAGCAATCCGGTGGCGCGATCGAGTTCGATGCGCGACTTCTCGTAGGCCGCTTTGGCGGAAACCAGGTTCGACTCCGATGTGGTCAGGACGGAAGCATCCTGCAGGATTGCGGTTGTGGTGGTGAGTCCGACTTTCAGTTTTTGCTGGTCGGCGTCGAGCGTCTGGCGGGCGAAATCGACGGCATACTGCGCCGCTTGCACCGAGGCGCGGTTCTGTTTCACGTCAAATTGTGCGTTGCGCACTTCGATGCGAACCTGATTTTCCAGTTGGTGCAGCCGCACCTGGGCCTGGCGGTATTCCAGTTCCGCGCGTACCTGGTTGGCCTGCGCTTCGCGATTGCGCAACGGGATGGTGAGCGTGAGGCCGACGCCCTTGTCGGGAGCGGTGCCGTTGACGAGCTGGTTCAACGTGCTGCCGTAGCCCACGGGGCCGCCATTGGCGAACGGAGGCGGTGCAGTGGTTCCACTGAAGCAGCTGGTCGTGGCGGGATTGCAAGTTGGCGGCAGAAGAGCCGGGTTCACCACTCCGCCAACTCCCGATCCGCCGTAATAGGCGAAGGCATCGAGCGTGGGCAGCATGGCGTTGCGGACGGCTTTGCTGCTGAGATCTCGGGAGTTGAGATCGATGCGCGATTCGACCAGTTCGGCGCGGTGGTCGAGCGCCTGATTGATCAGATCCTGCGCGGGGATGACCGGTTCCTGCTCGGGGATATGCATGGTCGAGGTGGGCACGACGCCAGCTTCGGCGAGCACCGGATCCTCCATGCTGCGGCTTAGCGCATTCTTCATCAGCAATTCTTCGAGCTCCAAGTTGTTCTGCGCCAGGATCAGATTCTGCTGGTCGGTGGAAACCGTGCTCTGTGCGCTTACCACTTGAATGGGCGGCACCGTGCCGACTTTGGCCTGTTGTTTGGAATCGTCCAAAGCTTTCTGCGCATAGGTGAGAGATTCCTGCTGCACGCGCACGTTTTCGTAGGCGTAGACCAGGTCCCAATACATGTTCTCGATCTGGTCGACGGTGGTAATGATTTGCAGGCGGAAGGCGACGTCGGAAATCTCGCGGTTGTTTTTCGCGATGTGGACGAAGCGCAGGTTCGGCAGCGATCCAAAACCTTGCAGCAGGTTCTGCGTGACTCTGAACTGAAAGCTGGAGCTCAATTCGGGTGTCAGCAGGCTGGTCGGGTTATTGGTGGTGCCGTGGGTGTTGTTGAATCCCACGGACAGGGCTGTGCCCCACTGGAATCCCTGTGTGTAGGCGAAGTTCGCGGTGTAGGTATTCTGGCCCACGACCGGGACGGGGCTGAAGACGCTGACGGATTCGGCGTCGTTTCTATCAAGTTGTAGCGTACTGGTGACGCTGGGATCGAAGCTGGTGATGGGCGAGCCAATGCCGAGCGTGGAACTGACCAGGCCGTTGGTTCCGGTGCCTACGCCGCTGGCGGCCACGGTGGTGCCTCCGGCGCCGGAGCCGACTGTTCCGCCGAGGCCGCCAACTCCGCCGCCGGGGGTGTTCTGCACGATGCCGGCGTTGACTCCGAGGATGTTAGCGCCGGACTTGGCGCGCAGAAAGTCGGTGTCGGCAATGTTGAGGTTGTAGCGGGCGATGTCGATATCGAGATTGTTCTCCAGCGTCAAAGCGACGGCGTCGTCGATGGAGAGATAGATTTTGCCGTCGTGCATGAGGGTGTCGATGCGCGGCGAGTTGCCCAGGTTAGGCTGAGCGACCGGGCGCGGCGTGTAGGGCTGCAAGATGTAGGGGAAGGCCGAACGCGGCTTGGAATAGTCCTCAAGGTGGAAGGGTTGCGCTTTTGCCCGCTGGGACGCTGATGGCTGGGGCGCCGACGGCTGGGGCGCGGACGGTGGCGATGCAGGGGCATCTTGCGCTCGCAAGGCTAACGGCGAGATCGCCAGCGACAGGAAGATTACAGCCGTCTGGCTTAGAGATCCAGGGCGTACGGCAAAAAACGAACGAGGCAAAGACGACATTGAATAGTCTCCTTACGTAGAGCGGCGCACGGTTTCGCGCGAATAAGTTTGGACGCGAAAAAAATAAATACGTCACTTCATCTTAGCGGTAGTTGATGAAGCGCAAAGGAAATGGAATTGTAAAGAATTGTTAGGTGGAAAACGTGAGGCGGCAAGCGCGCAGCAGGAAACGCGGGCAGAAAAAACCAGAGAGGAGAAACTGGATAGATTAGCCACGGAACCCATTTCAGATTGCAGATTGTAGATTTAAGATTTTCAATCTGCAATCTGCAATCTGCAATCTGAAATGGCCGTAAAAGAAACGGGCGCGGCTTGCGGCCGCGCCCTGTAGGCTCTTCGGACTCTTACTGCGGCTGGGGCTGGTCAGTTTGGTTCGAAGGCAGATCCTTCCGCGGCGCGACGTATGGTACGTTGGGCAGGCGCGAAACCTGGCCCTTGGCGGCGTCGTCAATACTGATGCCGGCGTGATCGAGCGTGACCCCAACCGCGCGGTCCAGTTCGACGCGCGATTTTTCGTACGCCGCCATCGCCGACATGAGCGTGGATTCAGCCGTTGCCAGGGCGCTGCGGTTCTGCAGCACCAAAGTTGTGGTCGAGGTGCCGAACTGATATTTCTTTTGCTCGGCGTCGAGCGACTGCTTGGCGTAGTCGACGGCGGCCTTCGCGGAGGCCACGCTGGCGCGGTTCTGCTCGACTCCGAACTGGGCGTTGCGGACTTCGATGCTGATCTGGTTTTCGATCTGCTGCAGACGCATCTGAGCTGCTGCAGACGCATCTGAGCCTGCTGGTATTCGAGTTCGGAGCGAATCTGCACGGCCTGGGCAGCGCGGTTGCGAAGCGGGACGTTAAGCTGCAGGCCGACGCCCTTGTCGGGAGCGGTGGAGTTGACCAGTTGGTTCAGGGTGCTGCCGTAGCCGACTGGCGAGGTCAGGGGGCTTTGATCCAAATTGGGGTTAGGACTGGCGGTGGCGCAGCCGAATTGAGTAGTAGGGTCAACGCAGACATTCGCCGGGTTTTGCGAGCCGCCCAAGCCCGAGCCACCGTAGTAGGCGAAAAGGTCTAACGTAGGCAGCAGGGCATTACGGACCGCTCTGTTGCTGATCTCCGTGGTATTGAGCTGGATGCGTTGCTCCACCAGATCGGCGCGATGGCGCAACGCGTCGGCGATCAAATCCTCCGTGGGCTGCACCTGTTCGTTCTCGGGCAGTTCCATTGTTGAGGTGGGGATCACTTCTGCTCCGGCCAGCGTTTGATCGCGCAGCGTGCGGCTGAGCGCGTTCTTCATCAGCAACTGCTCCAGCTCCAGGTTGGTGAGGGCAACCGTCAAGCCTTGTTGGTCCTGCGACATAGTGCTCTGGGCGCGCACCACTTCGATGGGCGCGAGTCGTGATGACCTGCAGACGGAAAGCCACATCGGAAAGTTCACGGTCGTTCTTTGCAATACGGATGAAACGATTGTTGGCCGCAAAGCCGAGCCCCTGCAGCAAGTGCTGCGTGAGCTGCAACCTGAAACTGGAGTTGAGCTGCGGGCTTAACGGACTGAAAGGCGCGTTCGCAGTGGCCACACGGGTGTTGTTAAAGCCCACAAGCAGGTTGGTGCCCCAGGAGAATCCCTGCTGGTAGGTGAAGTTGCCAGTGGTGGTGTTCTGAGGAGAGGCGGGACTGAAGGTGCTGGAGGGAAGAATAGTGAAGTGATCTTCCTGCAAGGTCCCGGTAAGAATCGGGTCGAAGCTGGTGATGAGCGACCCCAGGCCAAGCGTGGATCCCACCAACCCGCCCGCACCAGCGCCCGCACCGCTGGCACCGAGGCTGGTACCTCCGGTGCCGGAGCCGACCTGGCCGCCGAGTCCGCCGACGCCGCCGCCGGGAGTGTTCTGCACGATGCCAGTATTCACGCCCAGGGTCTGGGCCCCGGCCCTGGCGCGCAGGATGTCAGTGTCGGCGATATTCATGTTGTAGCGGGCGATGGCGATGTCGAGATTATTCTCGAGCGCCAGCGCGATGGCGTCATTCAGCGACAGGTAGAGCTTGCCCTCGTGCATGAGCTGGTCAATGCGTCCCGTGTTGGCCAAGTTCGGTGGTGCCAGGCGCCGCGGCGTGTAAGGGCCAATGGGATTGGGAAAATGCGATACCGGATGGGTATAGTTCAAGACCGGCAGAGGCTTTTCCGAGGTCGACTGCGGAGCGGGCGCGGCAGGGGCATCCTGGGCCCAGACTGCAACCGTCAAGGTCGCGAGCGTCGTCGCAATGGTCAGTGTTGCAGATAAAACCGCGGCTGCGAGACGTGCAATCCGATCTACGCGTGCGAATGGCATCTACTTATCTCCGTTTCGATAACCCTGAATTTATTTAAGACGTTGCAGCGAAAAGACTTGACCGGCCCCTGGCCCAGCCAGACCTAACCGTGAATGAAGCACCGCAGCTCAAGCTCTCAAGCCCCAGCTTTCCTGCCCCAGCTCTCCTGCTATGGATACGCAAATGGCCAGAGGAAGGTTCCTGAAAAGCTCGCGCGAAACCGTCACGCTGCCTTGCGCTCCCCATTCTCTAGTGTGTTTGCCCGCAGGAGCCGCCGCGAGCCCATCGTTTCAGGCCAATCGAGCCAACTTGAAAATAGATTCCTGTGAAGCTAACCAGTATATCTGACCAAACGCGACTACTTTTCCCACGGTCCCGGGCGTAAGGAACTGCTACAGTGCTGGCGATGTCAAGACCGCGCACAGCTGATTCGATTCCGCGTCCCGGCGCTCGATGCAGGCGCGGGACCACCCCGCAAACAGCCGAAGCCGAGATAAATTGGATGAGTGCGCCCGGCTCTGAGACTCGAAAACTCGCAGGAAAGATCGCATGAGGAATCTCAAGCTGACACTTTCCTACGACGGGTCCGAATTCTCCGGATGGCAGGTGCAGCCTGACGCGGCGACCGTGCAGGGGACACTAGCCTCGGCTATTGGACGCATCACCGGCGAAAAAGTATTGCCGCAAGGGTCAGGTCGAACCGATGCCGGGGTGCACGCCCTGGCACAGGTGGCGAGTTTTGTTACCGAGTCGGGCGTCCCTACCGGCAATTTCGTGAAGGCGCTGAACGACATTCTGCCGGCGGCGATCCGCGTGCTGGAGGTGACCGAAGCACCGGCGGATTTTCATGCGCGCCACTCAGCGCGCGCGAAAACCTACCGCTATCGCATTTTCCGGGACTCGATCTGCCCGCCGTTTTTGGCCAGATATGTCTGGCATTTTCCGTATTCGCTGAATGAAGACGCGATGGCGCGGGCAGCGGGGCTGGTGGAGGGGGAACATGATTTCACTTCGTTTGCGGCGGTGGATCCGGAGCGGGGCCGTGGGGGCGAAGAAGTTTCGCAGGCGAATGCGCGGGTGACCGTGCCTGTGAATTTGCCGGAAAACATCCGGCGGATTTTTTCGTCCACCTGGGAGCGGCAGGAAAAGGAATTGGTGTATACGGTTCGCGGCTCGGGGTTTCTGCACCACATGGTGCGCAATCTGGTAGGGACGTTCATTTTAGTTGGCAAGGGAACGTTGCAGGTTGAGGATGTGACGCGCATTCTGGAAGCAAGAAACCGGTCAGCAGCTGGAGCGACCGCGCCCGCGAGTGGATTGTATCTGTTGAGCGTTGAGTATTAGCGTTCCGACATCGCGAGCGGATGCATCGCGGGCGGACGGCGGAAGCAAGACGTAACAAGCTACGTCTCTATTCTTTACGGCAGACTTGGCTCTGGCAAACGATCGTATGGCAAATCTCCAGATCGCGACGGGCAAGGTCGTGTCGGTGAATCCGGCGACGGGCGCGGTGCTGCGCGAGTTCGATTGCGCGGGTGAGAGCCAGGTTCTGGCTGCCGTGACGCGAGCGCGGGTCGCGCAGGCTGCCTGGGCGGAAATTGGCGTGAGGAAGCGGATTGGAATTGTGCGCGAGTTTCAGCGCCGGCTGCTCGAAAAGAAATCGGAGATTGCCGAGGCCATCACGAACGAAGCCGGCAAGCCCGTTGCCGAAGCGCTGACTACGGAAGTGCTGGTGGTGCTGGATGCGGCGCGATTTCTGATCGACAACGCTTATCGTCTGCTGGCCGATGAGCCGGTGCCGCACGGCAATCTTGCGACAAAGCTGAAACGTGGGCGGTTGGTGCGCGAGCCGCACGGAGTGGTCGGGATCATCTCGCCGTGGAATTATCCGTTCTCTATTCCGGCGACCGAGACGCTGGCGGCGCTGGTCGCGGGGAATGCGGTGGTGCTGAAGCCGTCGGAGTTTACTTCGCTCGTGGCACTCGAACTGGAATCGCTGTTGCACGGCGCGGGTGTGCCGAAGGATGTTTTTCAGGTGGTGGTGGGCGATGGCGCGACGGGCGCGGCGCTGATTCATTCTCAAATCCACAAGCTGGTTTTCACCGGCAGCGTGGCCACGGGCAAGCGCATCGCCGCGGCTGCCGCCGAGCGATTGCTGCCGGTGGTGCTGGAGCTGGGCGGCAAGGATCCGATGATCGTTCTCGAAGATGCCGACGTGGACGTGGCCTCGGGCGCCGCGGTTTGGGGAGCATTCGTCAACGCCGGGCAGGCGTGCTTGTCGGTGGAGCGATGCTACGTGCATCGCAGTTTGTATGAACTGTTCTTGAAGGCCTGCGTGGAAAAGACGAAGCGGTTGCGCGTGGGGAATGGCATGGAGCGCGATACCGATGTGGGGCCGATGATCCACGAGCGGCAGCTGCAAATCGTGGAATCGCAAGTGGAAGATGCAGAGGCGCACGGAGCAAGGGTTCTGGCCGGCGGCAAGCGGTTGCCGGAACTGGGTGTGAACTTTTATGCGCCCACCGTTCTGATGGACATTTCGCAAACCATGCGGATCATGCGCGAGGAAACATTCGGCCCGGTGCTGCCGGTGATGCCGTTCGACAGCGACGATGAAGCCGTGCGTCTGGCCAATGATTCTGACTATGGCTTGGCCGCAAGTGTGTGGACGCGCGACTCCGCCCGCGGCGAGCGCCTGGCCCGTCGCATTCATGCGGGCACGGCGATGGTCAACGACGTGATTTCGTGTTTCGGAATCAGCGAAGCTCCGCACGGCGGCGTGAAGGCCAGCGGCCTCGGTCGCACTCACGGCCGCTTCGGACTGGAAGAAATGGTGCGAGTAAAATATCTGGACACGGACCGCATGTCTGGGATGAAGAAAGTCTGGTGGTACGCGTACGGCAACGGGTTCGCGCGGCAGATGGAAGGATTCCTGGATATGCAGTTTGCCCGCGGCCTCGGAGAACGCTTGCGCGGGGCGCTGTGCGCGGCGAGCATAGTGTGGCGCAAACGGCTTTGAGTGCTGAACTGCGAATACCGAGCGGCGCCTTGCGTGCAAGCAGTCGGGCGGCGCTGTCGACTGTGAGTGAGGCAGATGGAGACGTAAGGTCCCTCACCAAGCCTTCGGCTCGGGAGGGATGACGAGCGTTTGGGTAACTGAGAACTGAGAACTGAGAACTGAGAACTGAGAACTGAGAACTGAGAACTGAGAACTGAAAGGTGATTCATGAGCGTTTCTTCAAATCCCGAGTCCGATTCCGATCCGAAGCGCGAACTGTTGCGCCACACGCTGGCCACGGTCGCTTACCGCGCCGGTAAAGCCGTCCGCGAGGCCCCGTCGGGTTTCGCTGATTTTCACGCGGGCGAAGGAGTGCGTACGCCGGGGCAGATTCTGGCCCACATCGGCGATTTGTTCGACTGGGCTCTGTCGATCGCGAAGGGCAAGCCCGCGTGGCGCGACTCGAAAGCTTTGCCCTGGGACAAAGAGACGGAGAGGTTTTTTGCGGCGCTGAAGAGCTTCGACGATTTTCTGGTGTCGAATGCGACGGTTGAGGCTCCGCTCGAAAAGTTGTTTCAGGGGCCGATTGCCGATGCCCTGACGCACGTGGGACAACTCGCGATCCTGCGGCGCCTCGCCCGCGCACCGGTGAAGGGCGAGAGTTATTTCGCGGCCGAGATAGTTGCCGGTCGCGTGGGCGCAGAACAGGCCACACCGAAGAGGGAGTTCTAGCGAGGGGCTAGAGCCTTTGACCGCAGAGTTCGCAGAGAACATCCGCAGAGCACGCAGAGAAAGGCAAGTGCAGTTCTTTGCGACCTCCGCGGCTTTTCTCTGCGAACTTTGCGGTTAAGCTTTTGCGTTGCCTTGCGGCCTGTACGCGTTCGCCATCGCAATTTCGGATACTTCGGATACAATGACGCTCGTACGAGCGAATGCTTGCGGCGCTGGCCGCGCGAACGAGGGTAAGTCCTTGGCAACGGGTGAAGTTACTGCGTCTCCTGCGCAAACTCCCGCGCAGCTTCCGCATCACAAAGTGAAGATCAAGAAGGCCGGGCAGCGCGCCTGCAACGAGAAGAATGAGAAGGGCAAATTCTGCGGCGGCCATTTGAAGCGCTGGTTTTACACCACGGACGTGATCGAGCAGGCGTGCGGCGATGCAGAGAAGGCCTGGGGACCGAATGCCGAAGTCTACCGCTGCGAGCACTGCAAGACGCTGTATCTGCCCGCCCCGGCGGACGCGAAGATTAACGTAGCCGGCCCGGGAATTGTTTCGGTGTTCGGGCTGACGCTGCCGCCGAAAAAATAAGGCAAGCTTCTAGCTGCTAGCTCCTAGCTTCTAGCTAATGCCCTCGGGCGGCAAGATTCCAAACTCTGTCTGCATTTTGAAAAGATGCGACGTGCTTCTTGTTTGGCTAGAAGCTAGGAGCTAGAAGCTAGAAGCTGTTTTCTCGTGAACACCTCCGAACTCATCTACGACTGGAACAACAATTATCCGCCGGAGCTCATGCCGCCGGGCTCCGTGCTGCTCAACGACGAGAGTCTGCGCGATGGCCTGCAATCGCCTTCGGTGCGGGATCCGTCGATTCCGGAAAAAATTGAGATTCTTCATCTCATGGAGGCGCTGGGAATCAATTCTCTCGACCTCGGACTGCCGGGCGCGGGGCCGCGCGTGGTCGAGGCGGTGACCGCGCTGGCGCGGGAAATCGTCGCGCAGAAGATGAAGATTCGCGCCAACTGTGCGGCCCGCACGCACGAGAACGACATTCGTCCCATCGCCGAGATTGTGCAGAAAACCGGACTGCGCATCGAGGCCGCGACATTCATTGGTTCGAGTCCGATTCGCCGCTTCACCGAAGGATGGTCCGACGATTTTCTCGTGCAGACCACCGAGAAGGCCGTGACGTATGCGGTGTCGCTGGGGCTCGACGTGATGTATGTCACCGAGGACACCAGCCGCTGCGATCCGGAGACCGTGAAACGGTTGTATGCCGCGGCGATCAATTGCGGTGCGCGGGCCATCTGCATCTGCGATACGGCGGGACACGCCACGCCCCTGGGCGCGCTGGCGCTGGTGAAGTTCGTGATCGAGGAAGTGGTCAAGCCTTCGGGCGAAAAAATTCGCGTAGATTGGCACGGGCACAGCGACCGCGGCCTGGCCATCGCGAACTCGATGGCGGCGATTATTGCCGGCGCAAATTGCGTTCACGGATGCGCCATCGGACTTGGCGAGCGCGTGGGCAACACGCAGATCGATCAGATGCTGGTCAATCTCAAGCTGATGGGCATTGCGCCGTGGGTTCAGCAGGACCTGACTAAGCTGAAACAATATTGTCAGGCGGTGTCGCGGGCCACGGGCGTCCCGATTCCGGCAAATTATCCGGTGGTGGGCGACGACGCTTTTCGCACGGCCACCGGCGTTCACGCCGCCGCGATTATCAAAGCCTATCGCAAGGACGATGTTCTGCTGGCGAACACGGTCTATTCCGGCGTGCCCTCGCATATGTTCGGCCTTGAGCAGATCATTGATGTCGGCCCGATGAGCGGAAAATCGAATGTGCTGTTCTGGCTGGAGCGGCGCGGCATTCCCGCGACTGACGATGTGGTGGAACGCATCTACGCCCGCGCCAAGCAGAGCGACCACACGCTGAGCGAGGCAGAAATTCTGGAGTGCGTGCCCGCCGCGGCGCGGAAAAACTGAAGGCCGCATATTCTCGACACTATGACTTCACCCTCACCGTTACGACATGCAATTCTCGGGGCCGGCGGAATCGGAGGCCTGATGGGAGCGTGCCTGGCGCGATCCGGAGCGCCGGTCACACTCGTCGTCAGGCCTGAGTCTCTGGCGCATTATCCCGAGCAACTCCAGCTTGAAAGCGCGTTCGGCAACTTTACGGTGCCGGTTGCGCGAGCTTCCACCGTGCCTGCGGTCGATGTGCTGTGGATTACGGTGAAGGCGACCGAATTGGTGCCGGCCCTGGGCGCGTTGACCAGGCCTGAATCGGTGGGCGCGATTGTTCCGCTGCTCAATGGCATCGACCATCTTGCGCTGTTGCGCTCGCGATACGGCGCAGCGAAGGTCATTGCCGCGACCATTGCAGTCGAGTCAGAGCGGGTTGCGCCGGGACACATCATCCACCGATCCCCTTTCGCGCGGCTGAATGTGTCCTCGGCTGGGAAATCCCTGCTCGGCGGCACGGTAGAGCAGCTTCAGCAAATGGGTTTCGAATGCCGCTTCGTCGACGATGAGGCAACGCTCATGTGGGGCAAGCTGGTTTTTCTTGCGCCGTTTGCGCTGTCGACTACGGCGGCCGATAGGACTACAGGCGAAATACTTGCCGATCCAGTTTGGCGAGAGCTCGGGCTTTCCTGTTTGCGGGAAACTGCCGCGGTGGCGGTCGCCGAAGGCGCCAAGGTGGACGCCGACGCGGTGATCGCCGGCGTGATGAAGATGCCGGGCAACATGCGCAGCTCCATGCAGAAAGATGTCGCCCAGCATAAGACTCCTGAACTCGACGCGATCGCGGGACCAATCCTGCGCGGCGCGCAGCGTCACGGGATCGAAGTACCCGCCACGAAGAAACTGGTGGCCTCCGTCGAACAGCGCGCCGGACTCGCACCGTCGAGGAAATTGACCAGCTTCTGATATAGCCTTTCGTAAGGCCGCGCAACATTTGCCAATCCCCATCCCCTTCCCACTGGTTGTAAGATGACCCCATAACCTCCCATGAGCCCAACGCCTCCCCGCGCGGACATGCCCGACCTTGCGCCTTCGCTGCAGCAGGAAGTCGCGCGCCTGTCGGCGTCCACGGAGGTGCGGTCGGCGTTCAACTGGTTTCGCACGCAGGAGCCGCAGCTCGCCCAGTGGCAAATGGAGATGGCGCGGATCGCGGCGCCTCCGTTTGGCGAGTCGGCACGTGGGGCGTGGCTGGCCGAGCGCTTTCGCGAAGTCGGGCTCGACGACGTCCGCATTGACGATGTGGGCAACGTGTTCGGCGTGCATCCCGGCTTCGGCAGCCGTTATGTGGCGTTGAGCGCGCACATCGATACTGTGTTCCCGGCGAACACGCCACTGAATATCCGGCAGCAGGGAAGCCGGCTCTACGGGCCGGGAGTTTCCGACAACGGGGCGGGCGTCACGGCCATGCTTGCCATTGCGGCGCTGATGCGGGCAGTGCGCGTCCGGCACGGACTTCCGTTCGTCTTTATCGGCAACGTGGGCGAAGAGGGCGAAGGCGACCTGCGCGGCATGCGGCACATTTTTTCCACGCCGCGCTGGAAGGATTCGATCGCTTATAGCGTAGTGCTCGACGGCGCCGGCGCGGACACGATTGTGGCCGAGGCCCTGGGCAGCCGCCGCTTCGAGGTGATCGTACGCGGGCCGGGCGGTCATTCGTGGAGCGATTTTGGCGCGCCCAATCCGATCGTGATTCTGGCCAAGGCCATCGAAACTTTCACCGCCACGCCCGTGCCCGCTACGCCAAAGACAACTTTCAATATTGGAGTGATTCGCGGCGGGACTTCGGTGAACTCGATTCCAGAGTCTGCCAGCATGAAGGTGGATATCCGCTCCACTTCCATGGCGGAGATGGAACGGCTGGAGCATTCGCTGCGCCTGGCTCTGAATCGCGCTGTCGAAGACGAGACCATGGCCGCAGAGATGCGGTCGTCGGCGCAGAAGCGGCCTTCCGGCGTGAACTGCGAAGTGGTGGTCATTGGCAGCCGGCCGGCCGGAGAATTGCCGGCGGGAGCGCGCATTCTGCAGGTGATACGCGCGGTCGATGCGCAGTTGAACAATGCCGCCCACGTGCAGCGCGCTTCCACCGATGCCAACATTCCGCTATCGCTGGGGCAGGAAGCCATCGCCATCGGCGGCGGAGGCTCGGGCGGCGGGGCGCACACTTTGCAGGAATGGTTTGACAGCAACGGACGCGAGCTGGGGTTGAAGCGAGTCTTGCTCACCCTGCTCGCTCTGGCGGGGGTGGGGGAATGACACTCGTGGCCTCAGGGGCGAAAGCCCCGACTTGTATGTCGGCTCTGATCGCAGCGCTAAAGCGCTGCGCCATCCAAAAGCACGTTGTGCTCCTGTGCGCAATTCTCATTTGCCCGCAAGCCTTCGCCCAGTCCGGCGCTCAGAAGCCGGTTCAAGGCAGCACCGCGGCGGCCGCACAAAGTTCCACTCCAGCCGCAACACCGACCCGAAGCCAAACCGTCCAAGCATCGGGGTTCGACCCTGCACCGGCCCCCGGCCCGAAGGCCGATATCATCTATGTCCACGCCAACATCTATACCAGCGTTCCGGCGAACACTGAGTTTGCTTCGATCCTGCGCCAGGAGGCTATCGCGGTTCGCGGCGATCGCATCCAGGCGGTGGGCACGAATGCGAACATCTCAAAACTCAAGGGGCCGCAGACCGAAGTGGTCGACCTCGGCGGACATTTTGTCATGGCCGGATTCAACGATGCCCACCTGCATCTTTCCGGCGCCGGCCTGCAGAAGCTCAATGTGGACCTGGTCGGCGTGAAGTCGCTCGAAGAAATGCGCGAGCGAGTTCGCGCCCGAGTGGAAAATGCGGTGCCCGGAGAATGGATTCTGGGCGGCGGCTGGGACGAGACGATGTGGCCGGTGAAGGTCACGCCGAACCGCTGGGATCTCGACGAAGTGTCGAACGGGCATCCTGTGTTTCTGGATCGCGTGGATGGACACATTGCCGTCGCCAATACTCGCGCGCTGCAACTCGCGAGCATTACGCTGGCCAGCCGCGATCCCGAAGGCGGGCAGATTGACCGGGATACGAATGGTGAGCCTACCGGCATCCTCCGCGAAACCGCCCAGCAGGCCGTGCTGGTGGTGATTCCCAAACCATCGCACGACCGGCGACGCCGCGGGATCGAACTCGCGCTGGCAGACCTCGCCGAGCATGGTGTCACTTCCGCGCAGGACTACTCCTCCTGGGACGATTTCAAAATCTACGAAGAGCTCGAAAAAGAGGGCAAGCTCACGGCCCGCATTTCGGAGTGGCTGCCCTTCGACGAGCCGGTGGCGGACCTCATCAAGAAGCGCGATTCCCATCCCCAGGCCGATCTGCTGCTGCACACCGGCATGCTCAAAGGTTTTATGGATGGCTCGCTCGGGTCGCATACCGCGGCCATGCTGGAGCCCTACGCGGACGATCCCAAGAATTCCGGCCTGCCGCAATATGAAGTGGAAAACCTCAACGCCATGACCACCGAGCGTGTGCTGGCGGGCTTCCAGATCGGTTTTCACGCCATCGGCGACAAGGGCATTCAAATGGCGCTCGATGCTTTCGCGGGAGCCGAGAAAGCAGCCAAGGAACAGAAAATAAAGGCTGCGAACGGTGGAGACGATTACCGGCTGCGTGTGGAGCATGCCCAAGTTACGACCTTGGCGCAGATCGCCCGATTCAAGGAGTTGAAGGTGATCGCCTCCATGCAGCCCAGCCACGTGCTCACGGATATGCGCTGGGCGCAGGACCGCCTGGGGCCGAAGCGCGCCGCCCTCTCCTACGCGTGGGCGGCGTTTCTCAACAAAGGCGTGACCCTCGCATTTGGCACGGACTATCCCGTCGAACTGGTCAGCCCCTTCCGCGGCCTCTACGCAGCTACCCAGCGCAAAAGCGAAGACGGCAAGAAAGAATATTTCCCCGAGCAGAGAATCACCATGGAACAGGCCGTCGCTGCCTACACCACCGGTTCAGCCTTCGCAGAATTCGAGGAGAAAGAAAAAGGCAAGCTGATCCCGGGAATGCTGGCCGACTTCGTAGTCCTCGACCGCGACCCCACGTCGTCGTCGCCCGAGAAACTCCTGGCGACCAAGGTGTTGCGGACAGTGGTGGGTGGAAAGACCGTCTACGAAGCCAAGTAGGTAGCGCGGGCTCACTCTTCCCGCTGGGTGCCCCATTTCTCGCGTTCTTTGCGAGAAGTGGGCCTTTTCGCCGACACCCTCCCAACCCTCAACCAGCGCTCTGTCGAATTCTCTCCTCCCACCAAATCCAATCGTTGATCCGGACCAATCCCGCCTCTCCGTAGGCGTAGGAGCGGTAGCTACTCCACGGCCAATGCTCCGGACTCGCCACCAGTCCGCGCACCACCGGATTGCGATGCATGTACCTCAGCTTCTCAACTTCTTTCGGCTGGCCCCACAGATTGAAATCATAGAAACGACTCTGCCAGAACCGGCCGGAGAATTCGTCTGCAATGGCCAGCCGCCGGGAGACGCTCAGCTTCACCGCCTGAATTATCTTCGAGGGATCCCCAATCAAAGGTTCGGAAACAAGCAGATGTAAGTGTTCGGGCATGACCACGTATCCGATCACGGCAAAACGGTAGCGAACGCGCATCAGCTCGAGGACAGAAAGCACCAGGTCGCGGCGGGCGGGATTGCCAAGTAGCGGCTTGCGTCGATAGCAGCTCCACGTGATGAAATGCAGGCTTCCCGTGCCGTAATAGCGCTTTAAGCCCCATGGCATGAAAACACCCTACGCACAATTGCGAGATCGTGTCTGTGACGGATGAACATTTTCACTAGCTTGGAGTCATCGTGAGCTCAAGCCAAAATCCCCACTTCTCGCAAAGAACGCGAGAAATGGGGCACCCCGCCTATTTAAGAGATGCGTCGCGAACGGGAGATGTGGGCCACCCGCCGTCATCGCCCGAGAAACTCCTGGCGACCAAAGTGTTGCGCACAGTTGTAAGCGGGAAAACGGTCTACGAAGCCAAGTAGGAGAGCGGGGGGGCCTGCACTCATCACAGCCGGGTGCCCCATTTCTCGCGTCCTTTGCGAGAAGTGGGGCTTTTCGCCGACACAACGCTTTGTCTCTCTCTAGGTAAACCCAGCTGCATACGGGTTCGTGGCTCCGGCCCTTCGCAAAGAACGCGAAGGACAGGGCACCCACTTTGCTGCTGATGCCAACGAGATCAAACGTCTGGGCCACCCGCCACCCAAAGAAGCAATCGCCGTCCCGGCAGTCCCTACAAACTATGATTGCCACAACCCGCTATTCACTTAGACGGGAAGCACGACCTTTGGGGAGAAAACCGAAGGATTTGAGAAGTTAGAAAGAACGAGGAACAAAATGCAACACGGTAAAGACTGCTCTATTTTAGAGCGAATTGCCAAGGTTCTCGACCCTCTGTATCGCATCTGCAAGGTATGTTTTGACTTGTGGGTGCTGGTACATGGCCGCTAGGACTAACGGCGTGCAGTATCCCCTGTTCGGCCTGGGCCGAACGGGGGTTTATTTTTGCTTAGGGCAGCTTTCGCCGTACAAACTCTGCGAGGTAGTCCTGATGCATCTTCAGTCCCCGTCGTCGTGTTTCTTGCTCGTAGGGAGTGTTCACCACTCCCTGAACGGGGACCGCCAAACTTCCGGCTCTCATGAATTCAGCAGCATCGGTCGGACAACCGATATAACGCATGGCAGACTGAACATCGTCGACCCAAGTCTTGAAATGGCGATCCCACGACATGAGCTCGCCTCGCGTAGTGGCCCTATTGATGTCTGTGAGAAATTCCAAGCCTGCTTGGGCTAGGTGTCCAAACTTATCGTGCAACTCCTTATTGCCTCGTTTTACCTTTTCTCGATCATCGAGGGCCGATTCCGCCGCCAATGCCCGCCCTTCTAATGTTCTAATTTGTTGCCCGCTCTCCGCGTCCAAGAGCCACGGCACGCGAACGGTGTTGTAGATCAGAACGCTGAGAAACCAAATTACGTTCGCGCCAACGCCAGATATTAAGGCAATTGCTGCAGTTTCCTTAATCTGCCTGTGAAGGTACAGCGAGCCGTAGATGCTCCCAATGGCTATGCCGACAAGACTAATAACGAAGGGAGGAACTCGCCTGAGAATAGATGAGCGGGTGTCTCGCCAGATTCTTCCGCGTGCCCGCGTTGCGTACGAGAGGGTTTCCACGGCAAGAAAATTGTACAGCCTCACCCGCAATGTGGTGAGGCCGGTCCCTCTATTTGCGTAAACCGGGAATAAACCGGGGACAGACGGTGCGTTCCCCATTTTCCGGGCGCAGCAATTCTTGGAAACGGAAAAACGTCCCGTCTGTCCCGGATTCCGGTCGAGCGCAGCTCGGCGGCTTTTTTCATCGCGCTGAACATTTGGCGAAAGTCCAGAAAAGCTCGGCCGTAAGCCCCGACGGGACACGCTCTTAGCTGTACATACAAAACCGCCAGCACAAAACGTTCCTGCAGGAACACTTCTCCAAGGTGCAGGAATAAACCGCGAAGACCGGGGCAGCCTCAGTTCGTATGGTGCCGACACCTGGTGTCGACACCGACGCAAAACGATATCGAGGGTTCCCGCGTCTAACCTAATTGCGCATGCGCGTTCGCTTGCACTCTGGGACAAGACCACACTGCCATGGCGGGGGCGTTTGCAGCGAGTATAATAATTAAATCGTAGACGTTCCTTTGGAGGGAAGTCGGCATGGATTCGCAGGAGATTTGGGTGCGGATGCGCGCCCATCGTTGGGTTTACACATTCAGTATTCTGGCTACACTTTCGGTCGGCATCCTGATCGGTTCCGTGATTTCCTACGGCGTGAAGGGCAAAGAAGGACAAAAGAGCAGCGATGCTGCGCCGCTCACCATGCCTTCGCCGCAGCAGCTTTCGAATACTTTTTCGCAGATCGCCAAGCAGCTGGAACCGAGCGTGGTGAATATCAACACCGAATCCACCATCAAGAACGCGCACCGTCGTCGTGGACAGACTCCGGACGACGACCAGGGCGGCGACGATAGCGGCGGGTTTGACGACTTCTTCAACCGCTTCTTCGGCGGTCCCGGTGGTCAGGGTGGCGCCGGCGGCGGCGACGGTTCTATCCGCGAACGCTCGCTGGGTTCGGGCGTGATTGTCGATTCCAAAGGCTTCATCGTTACCAATCGCCACGTGGTTGAGAAGGCGGATCGCGTGCGCGTGCGTTTCGAAGACGATCCTCCCGGCGTGCAGCACGAAGCCAAAGTCGTGGGTACGGATCAGGAAACCGACCTTGCCGTGATCAAAGTGGAAGTGGATCGCGCGCTTCCCGCAGCGAAGATGGGCAACTCGGACAGCATGCAGGTGGGCGACTGGGTGCTCGCTGTGGGCAGCCCGTTTGGCTTGTCGGAGTCGGTGACGGCGGGAATCGTTTCCGCCAAGGGGCGCGACATCGTGCCCAACCGCCAGTTCCAGACTTTCATCCAGACCGATGCCGCCATCAACCCCGGGAACTCCGGCGGACCGCTGGTGAATATGGCGGGCGAAGTGATCGGCATCAACACCGCGATTCTCAGCGAGACCAACGCCTACGCCGGCGTGGGCTTTGCGCTGCCCTCGAAGACTGTGGTCGAGGTTTATAACCAGCTGACCAGTCCCGAGCACCGCGTGGTGCGAGGGTCGATCGGCATCTTCTTCGGAAAGGAGGAAATTCCGGCGGTGGCCCGCGTGTATGGCACCGGGTCAGGCATTACCGTAGCCAATGTAGTGGCAGGCGGTCCCGCGGAGGAAGCCGGGTTGAAGGTGGGCGACACCATCGTCAGCGTGGGCGGCAAGAAGGTGGTTAAGGGTGACGACCTGGTTTCCGATATCGCTTCGCGAAAACCAGGGTCGAAGGTTTCGCTGGGCTTCGTGCGCAACGGCAAGCCACAGGATGCGACCGTCACCATCGCAGACCGCTCGAAGTTGTTCGCGGCACGCCTGGGCGACGATCAGGACAACGAAAGCGACAACGGTCCCAAACCCAGCAAGTTGGGCTTAGCTGTCCGCAAGCTGACTCCGGAAATGGCCGACCGGCTGGATATTCCTTCCGGCAAGGGTGTGATCGTGCAGGAAGTGAAGCCGAATTCCTTCGCGGAAGACATCGGCCTGGGCCGCGGCGACGTCATTCTGGAAGTGAACAAACAACCCGTCAACAGCGAGGATGAACTGGCCCGCGTCGAGGCTGGCCTGAAGAGCGGTCAGGATGTGGTGTTCCTGGTCCGCCAGCGCGGCTCGACTCGTCAGGACGGCACGGCATTTCTCGCCGGAACACTTCCGTAACCGGAAGCAGCCCGATTGGAACTGGCACTGTAACCCCTCGATCGACGATGATGGTCGGGATGGTTACAGCGCCAGGGTCCTGTCGGGCTTCTTTTTTTGCGGAGTCCTGGAGTGGATGACCTTAGCGAAGGAACGATTTCGCATTGACTGAAAGAATCTCAACAGGAACTCGAGCCTTGCGGTTCAGCGCGGCGGGCGCGCTCCTGCTGATGTGTGCCACGGCGTTGGGGGCGCAGGCCAGTCCGCAGACTCCGGCGGGCGCAGCCCCAACCAGCGAAGCTTCAGCCAGCAAGTCCGCGACCGCCAACCAGAAAACTCATACGTCCACCTCAGCTCGCACTTCCAAATCGACTGGCACGTCCCACACCGCGTCAGCCGGAAAGCGGCCCACTTCGCGAAAGAAGAAAACTGTGCGGGTGCGTGGCCAGCAGAAAATCGACTCCGATCGCACGCAAGCTATTCAGGAAGCGCTGATTCGCGAACACTATCTGACGGGCGAGGCTACCGGCAAATGGACCCAGGCCACGGAAGATGCCCTGCGCCGCTATCAGGCCGACCACGGCTGGCAATCGAAGACCGTGCCGGATTCGCGTGCACTCATCAAGCTTGGCCTGGGACCAAGCCAAGATCACCTGCTGAATCCGGAAAGTGCGATGACCACCGCCCCGGATGCTCCGCGCGCGACGTCGTTGACTCCGGCATCGCACAGCGCCGATCCGGGATCGCGTATGAATTCCAACACGCCTGCACCGGCAGATTCCGCGCCAGCGGCCAGCCATGACGCGCCGGCTCCGCAGTAGCTATCCAGCAATTAGCAATTAGCCAAGATCGAGTGTTATTCGTTGGAAGACTTTCTCACCGTTCCTTGGCTGGCTGATCGCTAATTGCTGGTGGCTATCTCATAAATCCTCGAGGGATGGACACGAGCGAAGCCTCAGAGGCTAAAGCCACGTCTTTGTTGGCTCTTTACGGCACGGCTAAAGCCGTGCCCTTCCCAAAACCATTTACGAGATAGCTCGATTGCTTCTAGTCGCTAATAGCTAATTGCCAATTGCTAACTGCTAACTGCTAACTGCCAATTGCCAACCCCTACCCGCCAGTCGACTTGCGATAGCTCCCAATCACGGGCCGCGGAAAATACGGCAGTGGCTTGTTCTCGATGATGGCGCGGGGATTCGACTCGACCAGAGCTTCGGCAACTTCCTCGCCGCAGATTTCAGCCGCGGCCTCACGCGCGGTGGAGAGCACGGGGATGCGCTTCTCCGTGTCGTGAGCATCCGTGGCGAGCACGTGGACCGCATTGCGCTCGAGCAGCCACTGCGCCACGCGGCGCACTCGTTCTCCCCAAAATCCGGTGAGCGCCGAGCCGGTCATCTGGATGATGCAGCCCTGCTCCGCCCACTCCACGACGCGCTGCGGGCTCTCGCGCAAAATCGGATTGCGCTCGGGGTGCGTAATGACAACCGTCATGCCGGCGTCCCCGAGTTTGAGAAATGTATCTGTAGTCTGCGGCGGCACGCCATAATTGCTGAGTTCGACCAGCATGTAGCGGGTGTTGCCGATGGCATATCGCGAGGGATCGACTAGCGCGGCTTGCACGTTGTCAACGGAAAGGTGAAAGTCGCAGCCCAGGCTGAGTTCGGGCACGGGCCCGATCAGTCCCTGCAGATGCACGACGAGCCCCTGTAAATATTCCCGGTCGTAGTGGTAGCGGTCGTTGGCGTGGGGCGTGGCTACCTGATGAGTGATGCCGTCCTCGGCCGCCATCTTGCACATGGCGACGGAAATGTCCCATGACTTGGAGCCGTCATCGACTTCCGGAAGGATGTGGGAATGAATATCGACCACGATAATTTTGAAACCCAGGCCAGCGCCGAGGGTTGCGCCTGTTTTGATTTAAGCAGATTCGTGGGGAAAGAGAAAGCGGGCAGGTGCTACCAGATGGTTGGAACCGCTCGCGACCTGCGGATTTCACGGTCAGCGGTGAGCAGAGGAATGTCTTCGACCAGAGCGGTGGCTGCGATAATTCTGTCGGCAGGATCCTTCGGATAGCGCGAAGGCAGCGCGTATGCCTGAAGGGCGATGCTGGCCGTGATCGGCAGAACGACAAAATGCCGCTCAATCTCAACCAGAACTGTTTTTGCGTCGGGGATCAAATTGATTTGCCCGCGACTCCCTAGCCCTGCGATCTCAAGAAGCGTGATGTCTGAAACCGCCAGCCCTCGGTTTGTCCGGCGCGCATCCTCAATCTTTGACTGCGCGGCTGGAGATATGCGCCGATAATCCTGCGCGAGCCAGATCACCACGTGCGTGTCGAGAAGAATCATGGAAGGAAGATCAGTAGAGATCGCCCCACTCCTCAGGAGTGAGTGCCGGGGAGATAATATCGCCCTTGATTTCGATTTTGCCTTTGCCCTTCAGGAAGCCGAAAATGTCGTCCTTTTCTTTCTCGACCGGGACGAGCTTGGCCACCGGCTTGCCACGCTTGGTGATCACGACGGCCTGGCGCTTGGCCTGGACTTCGTCCATGATGGCGAGGCAGCGGGCTTTGAAGGCGCCAGCAGGGATGGTTTTGGTTTTCATGGGCTGTGTGATCATGGTCATTATACCATGGTCATGATGGGCCTTTTCTTGGATGACTGCGCACTCTCCGTAATTGTGCCGCGATCCACCGAATTGTTTTATTAATTTGCGACGCGGACGTATTTTTGCTTGCCGGAGACGCTTTCACCGACGACGGCAGAGACATCGGCCCGGACATCCGGGAAGTCGACGTCAGTCTGAACAGTTAAAGTCTTGGAGTCAGCGGAAAGTTCCCAACGTTCTCTTTCGTGCTCCCGCATCGCGGGACCTTGGGGCTGCGGTCGCATCGTTACAACAGATTCGAGAATCAGCTGCTTGCCTTTTATCTGCGCTTTGCACTTGCCGGGAATGCCGCCGGAGCTCATGTAGTCGCCGTCGCCACCGCCGAGAGGGTAACGGTTGGTCAGACGCTCCCCTTTGTAATGTCGCGTGACCTCCACGCTATCTACACTTTGAACAACCTCGAGTACCGGGTCAGTGGCGGACGCTTTCTTTGCCTGCAGCGCGTACTTCCCCGTAAAATTCGGTGCGTCTCCCGAGAAAGAGCAGACGGAAAAAAGCAATATCGACGAGACACACGAACTCGCTAATGAGATCGCATTTCGCCCCATGAGTGCTCCTTTGCAATACGCCTGCTTCAGTGTCGGCGCGCGAAGCCCGTTTGGAATCAGCCGTTGTCATAGCGCTCGCGAATGAAATCCGCAATTCCGCCGTAAGCGTTGGCGAGCGTTTTTTCATCCGGCAGGAAGACGATGCGGAAATGCTGCGTGCCGGGCTTCTGGCCGAAGCCGGAGCCGTGGACTACCATGACGTGCTTCTGGCGGATGAGTTCCTTGACGAAGATTTCGTCGCTCTCGGGGATATCGATTTTGGGGTAAGCGTAAAAAGCCCCGCGGGGGGTGACGCAGCTTACGCGGGGCGTGGCCTCGCACCATTTCTGCGTGAGATCGCGGCGGGAGCGGAGTTTGCGCTGCACTTCGAGGAGATGATCCTGCGGGCCTTCGAGCGCGGGCTTGATGGCGTACTGCTCGGGATGGTTGGCGCAGAGGCGCGCGCGCAGCAGGCGGTGAATGCCTTCTGTGTAAGGCTTTACGGCTGCGGCGTCGCCGGAGACGATGCCCCAGCCGATGCGCCATCCTGGGACGAGATAGTTTTTTGACATGCCGCCGAAGGTGATGCAGGGCACATCGGGAGCGACTTCGGCGAAGGCAATGTGCGGAGTGGCGTCTCCGTTTGAATCGGGCAGAATCAGCTTGTCGTAGATTTCGTCGGAGAATACGACCAGGTTGTGGCGGCGCGCGATGTCGGCGATTTGTTCGAGCATCTGCCGCGTGCATAGCGAGCCAGTCGGGTTGTTGGGGTTGATCAGAACGATGCCGCGGGTGCGTGGCGTGAGTTTGCGTTCGATGTCTGGGAGTTCGGGCTGCCAGGCGTCGTCTTCGTTCAGGTCGTAGGCGTTGAGCGCGATGCCGAGTTTGCAGAGCACGGCCGAGTAGAGCGGGTAATCGGGACAGGGCGTGAGAATGTCTTCGCCGGGATTCACCAGCGCCGAGATGCAGAGGTCGACGGTCTCGCTCACGCCTGACGTTACGAACACGTCCTGCACCGTGGTAATGCCCTTGCGCGCGGCCTCGCCGCGAATGGCCTCGAGCGCTTCGGGAATGCCGGGGGACGGTGCGTAGCCGTTCTTGCCGTCGCGCATGGCTTTGTAGGCGGCTTCGATGATGTGCGGGGGAGTCTGGAAATCGAAGTTCAGCGGATCGCCGACGTTTAGCGGCAGAACTTTGTGGCCTTGTTTAGTGACTTCGTCGGCTACGCAGGCCAGGTCGCGGATGGCGTAGCGAACGTTGTCGAGACGCTTGGCGGCGGCGATCTCGCGGGGTTGGGTGATGGGCATGAGTGCGACTCCAGCTAGATTCTAGCGGAGCGGGGCATCTGCGACCACAACAGAAACATGCCTAGTTGTCGTAGGACTCTGCGAAGACTTCGTGACGGAACCCGATTCCTGCCGAAGCCACGACGCCTCCGGCGCGGCTAAGAAACTTCCGGCCATCCGCATCCGGTCGGTACTTCAATACCACTTTAATCGTGACTGGTCGTCCCTTAGCATTCGGGTATCTCTCGAGCAATTCGCCGCCTTCAACAAATGCTAGATAGCGATTCAGTTTGGCTTGGAGGATTTCTTGGTGCGCACGGCTGTTGGACCACTCGAGATGGTCGCTGACGGTGAGAATCACGGCGCCATCCTGTTTGTCTATACTCACGACGTCTACGACGTTGCAGTCTTCAACTGACACCTAATCCTCGCGAGAATCAGCCATCAGCATGAACCAATTGACGGCTGGCGGCTGAAGCTAGTCTGCTCGGTCGATCTGCGCCTTCTGCAGTTTGTCGGAATAATCGACGTAGACTGACTTCCACTCGGTGTAGAAATCGATTGCGCCGATGCCGCCTTCGCGGTGGCCGTTGCCGGTGGCTTTGGTGCCGCCGAAGGGGAGGTGCACTTCGGCTCCGATGGTCGGCGCGTTGATGTAGGTGATGCCGGTGTAGAGATCGCGAATGGCCGAGAAGGCTTTGTTCACGTCTTTGGTGTAGAGCGACGACGAGAGGCCGTATTCGATTCCGTTGGCGATTTCGATGGCGTCTTCGAGGTCGTCGCAGGGGATGATCGAAACCACGGGGCCGAAAATTTCTTCCTGCGCGATGCGCATCTTCGGATCGACGTCGGAAAATACGGTTGGCTCCATGAACCATCCGTGCTGATACTGACCTTGGTCGAGGCGGTTGCCGCCGCAGAGCAGCTTCGCGCCTTCGTTCTTGCCGATGTCGACGTAGCTCAGGTCGGTTTGCAGTTGTTTCTCGTTGACCGCTGGACCCATTTCGACCGACTCGTCGAGGCCGTTGCCGACTTTCAGTTTCTTCGCGCGTTCGACGTAGCGCTCCACGAATTCGCGGTAGACGCCTTTCTGCACGATGATGCGGCTGGTCGCGGTGCAACGCTGGCCGGTGGTGCCGAACCCTCCCCAGAGGCCGCCTTCGATGGCGAGGTCGAGGTTGGCGTCATCGAGGACGATCATGGGATTCTTGCCGCCTAGCTCCAGCGAGCAGTGTTTGAAGCTCTGGGCTGCGATTCCACCGATGATGCGGCCCACGGCGGACGACCCGGT
>JBEKDY010000047.1:0-20859 GCA_050014115.1 Candidatus Sulfotelmatobacter sp.
ATGATGATGTATTCGTCCTTGCGGAACTCGTAGCCCTTCACCATATCGCTGCGCTCGACGACGACGCCTTCGGCCTGACAAATGTATTGCTGCTTCAGCCGCGACTTGTCAGTGCGGTGCAGCATGTTGAACGAAATGCCAGAACTGCGCGCGCCCGAAAACAAACGAACAGGCATGGAGATGAGTCCGAACGTTAAGTGACCCGACCAGACCGACGATGGCATAGTTCCCCCGAGGTCGATTCCCGAAGCGGCGGTGTCGGCTTCAGGATCGTGGAGCTAAACGCAACAGCAGAGAGAGTTTAGCCCAGAACGGTACTTTGATGCACCAAACAAGTGGCATGTTGGAGGGTTGGAGGAACCGAAATTCAAAGCCGGAGGGAGTGTGGGCGGAAGCGTCCAGGCACTACAGGCGGTAGTTAACTGAACGGGTTCCAAAATTCCCGCGATGGCAGTCGATTTGACGGTATAGTAATTTTACTATATGATGGCTGGGAACGCATTGGATGTTTCTCTCTCAAAGCCACATCCCGCTGAGCGGGCTGTGAAACCGCAAGCAGCGCCCAAATACCTGGAGGACACTGCGGATCCTCCGAGAGGGAAACATAAATGACATCTCCGAATTTTACGGCCGCGCGGTCCCAACGGCGAGTTTTCTGGATCGGGGACTCGAAAAGGAGCCTTCGGGATTTTCCGAAGGCTGCGCAAAAGCTGCTGGGAGACGAGCTACAGCTTATTCAATTTGGAGGCATGCCAAAGGATGCCAAGCCTTTCAAGGGCATCGGGAGCGGCGTTGTTGAGATTGCGCTTAGATATTCGTCGGACGCTTACCGAGTCGTAGTCGCGTTACAGATCGGCAGCCGGATTTATGTTTTGCACGCCTTTCAGAAAAAGTCGAAAAGAGGCATATCAACCCCGAAGCGCGACGTTGACCTGATTAGGAAGCGTTATGCCGAAGCACAGGAGCTGGCACGTGAGTATGAAAAGGCGAAAACAAATTAAGTTCGAAGAGGGCTCCGGAAACGTCTTTGCCGATCTGGGCCTCAAGGATGCCGACCAACTTCTGGCCCGCGCGCAGATCGGATTCCACGTCTTCAAAATCCTCGAAGAACAGAAGCTGAAACAGCGCGAAATCGCCGAGGTCCTAGGGATTGCGCAGCCCGACGTGTCGCACCTGATGAACGGTCATTTTAGCCGCTTCACCACCGACAAGCTGCTTGATTTTCTGAAACGGCTTGACCGGAAAGTGACGATCGAGGTCAGCCGTCGCGAAAAAGGCGAGCCCTACCAGCAGGTGAGCTTCGCCCCATAATGTTGGCAATGACTCGAAACAACGCAAAACGCGGCGCTGGCGTCCCATGGAAGAACTGATTCGCTGGAGTATCGATGTCTCGAAGGACACGGACCTAACTCTCCGCACCTTTCTGGACTGCCAAGGGGCCGAAACCAACGACTTCTCGAAATTCGTCGAGGACGCGGTCCGTTGGCGAATGTTTCATCTCACAATTATGGACCTCAGGGAACGGAACGCCAATATCGACCCGGACGAGTTGCAGCGCATTATCGACGAAAATGTGACCGAGGCCCGCGCCGAACGGTACGCCAAGGAAAAGGCCGAGGAAATCTAATAGGCCGGTCGATCTTAGTCCGCTTTCAGTATTTTCTCGCTTTTCCGCCGTTGCTACCCACGGACTACGGAATGCACTGTAATCGGTGCAACTGGGACTTAAGAGACTCAATCAACAGAGACTTACAGAGGCCCAGCCCTGTGCGAAACACAGGCGCTAAGTAGTTTATTATCAGTCACTTAAATACGCGAGATGAATCGATTGAATGGTCTGCTGGCGAGCCCCGAAACGGGGCTGTCCCCCAGCCCGGGCCAGGCGCTCGGGCGACCACCTGAGGTCTTGGAAGCTCCGCAATGGCCCCTTCTCCACCAGCACCTGCCCCGGCGCCAGAACCCGGGCGTTCCTCTGACAACGCCTTTCCGAGGGCGCACTTCTGAAACCGGCTTGGCCCCTGCATCATCTCTAGACAGGACTGCTTGACGGGGGCCAAATGAGCGATCTGAGTTATCCCATCGGTAAGTTCCACTTCGAAGCACCTCCGACTGGATCTCTAAGCGACGATCAGAAGCAGAGACTGGTTGACGACATTTCACGCGCGCCCGTTAATCTCCGCGCTGCCGTCTCGGGCCTTTCCGCGGACCAACTCGACACGCCTTACCGCCCTGGGGGATGGACCGTGCGCCAGGTCACCCACCATGTGCCCGACAGCCATATGAACGCGTACATTCGTTTCAAGCTGGCGCTCACCGAGGCGGAGCCGACCATCAAGCCTTACGAGCAACAGCTTTGGGCTGAGCTGGCGGACACGCAGTCGACGCCGATCGAGGTGTCCCTGACATTGCTGGTTTCTTTGCATGACCGCTGGGTTCGCCTGCTCCGCTCACTGAAAGCGGAAGACTGGCAGCGCTCGTTTCGCCATCCCGAACTCGGCACGGTCAGTTTGGAGAAAAGTCTCGCGCTGTACGCGTGGCATGGCAAGCATCATGTGGCGCACATCACAAATTTGCGCCAGCGCAACGGCTGGTAGGAAGAGCAGGCTTCGGGCTTCGGCTGTCGGGCTTCGGCTTTCCGCCTCTAGAGTGAGGGCTGTTGTCGACGCGAGATTTTCCATGCTGCCGGCAGGACACGGGCAAAGCCTGCCCTGAGCGAAGTCGAAGGGAGTGCCCGTGCCACACGATCTGAGGGGTGACTACGAAGGCTTCGTGCCAAATGGTCCAAAGCCGCGCGGGATCAAAAATAGACCATGTCCTTTAGCGGAGAGCGCGGGAAGAAAGCCGAAGCCCGATTGCCAAAGCCCGAAGCCCGCCTTACGGCATACCTACTCGCCACGACAAATAGCTGATGGCTTCGCGCAGGACGGCGACCAGGCGCTGGCCCTGGCCGTGGGGTTTGGAGTCGGGACGCGGGGCTACGTAGACGGGGCCGATGCCCTCGTGCTCCAGCAGCTCGCGGATGCGAAACACGTGGTAGGCGTCGCTGACCGCGACGCAACTGTGCAATCCGTTGGCGCGCATGATCACGGCCACGCGCACGGCTGATTCCGCGGTGTCGTGTCCCTGAGTTTCCGCAATCAAGTTTCGCTCGGGGACGCCGTGTTCCATCAGGTGAGTGCGGCCCACTTCGCCTTCGCTGAATTTCGGATCGCCGCCGGCTCCGCCCGTGGTGATGATGACGGGAGCGAGCCCACGTTGATAAAGCGCGTAGGCGTGATCGAGCCGGGCACGATAGACGGGGGAAGGATGTCCGGAATATTGCGCCGCGCCGAAGACGACGATCGCATCGGCGTGATGCATCTCCTCGAGCGATGCGGTGTGAATCACACGAACCGCCGTGATCGCCAGCCATGCCACCGCCGCCGCGCCGACCAGGGCGGCCAGCCGCAGGAACCGCATTCGCGAACTTTTATTGGCAGACCTATTGGCAGACCGGTTAGCGGACTGATTGGCAGACTGGTCCGCAGAACGGCTGGCCAACTCGTTGGCAGAGTCGTCCGTCATCCTTGGGCAAAAAACTTGGAAATCTCTTCTTTGGGGATGGCGCCTTCGCGGATGATTCGCCAGCGCGTCTCTTCGTCGGAAAGGTCGATGATGGTGGATGGAATGTCGCGGGGAGAAATGCCGCCGTCGACGATGATGCTGATGCGGCCGTGAAGCTGGTCGTGCACCTGCTCGGCGGTGGTGCACTCCGCCGCGCCGCTCAGGTTGGCCGAAGTCGCGGTGATCGGAATGGCAGCGGCAGTCACCACCGCCAGCGGAATTTTGGCATTAGGGACGCGCAGCGCCACGTTGCCGGTGTTGGCGGTTACTTTCAGAGGCAGGCGCGATCCCGCTTTCACGATCACGGTCAACGGGCCGGGCCAGAATTTTCGCGCCAGGGCGTAGAACTCTTCGGGCAGCTTTTTGGCGAGCTCCTCGGCCTGGTCGACGCTCTCAATGAGCAACGAGAGCGGCTTGTGGCGCGAGCGGGTCTTGATGTCATAGACCTTGTCGACCGCGCGCAGGTTGAAGGGATCGGCTGCCAGACCGTAGAACGTGTCGGTCGGCATACCCAGCACCTCGCCCGCCCGGATCTGATCGGCGGCGTACTTCACCAGTGACACTTCCGGATTCTCACTATTAATCTTGACGATCTCGGCGCGCACAGCAACCCCTTCCCATTAACTACAGCGTGGGTGAATTTAGATGGTGAAACTTATCATAATACGGCAAAGCGTTGAAGGTGGGAGAACAGATTGGGGAGAGCAGGTGGCGGGTCAGTTTGAATCAGCGAATCTTTTTTGCGGTTTTGGGGGTTGCTCCGTAGAACTGCTGCGGAGTGAATCCAGACTGTGCAATCATTCGCTTGATAATTTTCTCTTCAAAATCCTCATAGCCGTCGACGGTCACAACAGCTCGCGGACGCCCAGGCGTCGCCGCTCGTTCATATTGGGCATGGCTTGATTCTTGACGATCCAGCACAAATCCCAGGGCGAGCACAATCTCAACTACTTCACGGTGCTTCAGCGGTGGGTACTTGCGCTTACCCATGCCGCTAGCAGTGAGAGAATAGCTTAGTCCCTGGGGTCTCCAATTGGCCGTCTAGGTGGTGAGGATGGCGTCGCCTGAACATGCGATCTCCCGCTACCGACAGGTAGTAGCGGATGAACGATAGCAGCGGGGCGTGCCGGGGTACAAGCCCTTCCGGCGATCCCTCAAAAACTGTGGCAACATAACTAAACATCTGCTCTTGTAAGTGGATTATCGCTTCTTCTCGCGTATTACCGCGAGCAAGCAAATTCAAATCGATGCATTCGGCATAAAAGCTTTCGCCTCTTCCATAGCTAAAACAGCGAAGTGGAAACACCTCTCCACAATCCTTGCATTGAATAAGGGGCTTTAGGAACGTCGGAGAGCCGCAGCGTTTGCAGACGCGGGCCTCGTGCACCTGAGGGGGCAGTGATTTCTTTGGTTCCTTCACGGGAGTGTGGACGATGCTTCCCATTTGGATTCCTGCCTTTTTTGAACAGCGATTCTAACTATCCATTGTCAAGTGCCTTGGAAGTTAACGCAACCTCTAGGTTAATAGAGTCCGTTACCTAAGGGAAGGTTGCAACATTGAACGGTGGATATTGGGCAGCAAATGGCCTATCCGGGTGATTTCTCAATCAAATCAATTAGTTCCAAAATGGCCCAAACATGCTCGGCCTGTCAGCTTCCATCGCAGCTATTCTAATTGAGCTACTACTGGGAGAGCAGCGTATTATGCGGTGACTGCCATTACACCAAGAGTTTCGCCCGAGTTGAGCCAACGTATAGCAGGAGTTGCGCCCACATATGACTGGAACCCGAGAAACCGCGCGCTCGCAGCCACGGCTGCGGCGCATTGAGGGGCGGCACAATCCTCTGCTGAAGCAATTGCGTCAGGCTTTTTCCCGCGCCCAGCGCACCGCTGAGGGAGATTGCGCCATTGAAGGGCTGCGCATGCTGGAGGAAGCGATCCGCAGCGGGCTGCGGTTTCGGGCAGTGTTTTTTCGGGAGTCGGCGCAGGACCGCGCGGAGCGGCTGCTGCCGCAGATCGGCGCTCACGTTGAAACTTTGCTGCTTCCCGACAAACTTTTCGATGCGTCAGTTCCCAGCGAAACTCCACAGGGGGTAGCGGCTCTCGTCCGTCTGAAAGAATTTTCCCTGGACGATGTGCTCGAGAAAGAACGATTGCAGGTGGGACCGATCGTGGCGCTCGCGGGGCTGCAGGATCCGGGCAATCTGGGAACGATCATCCGCTCGGCGGAGGCTTTTGGGAGTGCCGGGATTATTCTGGGCGAGGGCACGGTCAGCCCTCTCAATGCAAAAGCGGTGCGTGCTTCGGCGGGATCGATTTTTCGTTTGCCCGCAGTCGCAGCGGCGGCTGGGCTCGAAGAGGTTGTCACTAGGCTTCGCACGAAAAGCGTACGACTGATTGCCACTTCTTCGCACAAGGGCACGCCTCTGGATCAGGCCGACCTCACCGGTCCGATTGCCGTCTTCATTGGAAGCGAAGGCTCCGGTTTGGCGCGCGGGTTGATGACGCAGATGGATGAGGTCGTGGCCATCCCGCACACGGCGCAAGTGGAATCGCTCAACGCGGGCGTGGCCGGGAGCATTATTTTGTATGAAGCGGCCAGGCAGAGGAAATGAGAAAAGGCCTCGGACGGGCCGACCTCGGACCGCGGACCGCGGCCAGAGCGTTTCTTGCAAGGCTGAAGGGGCGGGGACTGAGGTCTGAGGTCCGGGGTCTGAGGTCCGGGTCTGAGGTCCGGGGTCTGAGGTCTCGCGAACGGCCCATCTACCGCCAAATCAGATTCATGGCTGTGTTGTGATTGTTGAAGGTGACCTGGAGAGTTTTGATGTCGCCATCGGTGAACGCGGCGGAAATGGTTTTGGAGAGATCGACGGATTCGTCGGCGGATTCCGCCCGCAGACGGATCACATGAACCCCCGCCGGAACCTGCACGGTTTTAGAGTTGGCGCCATAGATTCCGTTGAAAACAATCATGTGCTTCCGAGCAGTTCCATGGAGGGGCTGAGTGAGGGTTAGCTTGTTGTCAATCCATACTGAGAGGGTCGCGTCCTTGAACTGATGCTGTATGGACAAGTCCAGACTGGCAGTAGATGCCGGGCGTATCTTACGCGGGGCGGATGATGTTTGGACAAGATTGCGAAGCTGGGGAGGTTTGTCGGCAACGTTCCCGGTGACGGCGGGCACGGTCGGGCCAGCGGGGGAAGCCGCAGCCGGCATGGGTTGCGCGCCTCCCGCGTACTCCTCGGCCGGACGAACCGGACTGGGGGTGGACGCGCTCTGTGCCTCGGCGGCAGTTTTCCGCGAAGCGGCAAATCTTCCGAAGGGGTTTCCGAAGAATAGAACCAGCGTAAGCATCAGCGCCGCGCCCACGATCAGCCCCCGCAGCGGAGCTTCGCGGATCGCGGAAAACATCGATCGACTGAGCATGGATCGACTGACCAAGGATGGTTTCCCTTCCGCCAGAGTCATGTTCGCCGATGTGGACAACGCGCTCCGCGAGCGCGTCCCAGCCGCGAACGTATTGTTCAAGGAAGTGGTGGTCGATCCTGGTTGGTGTTGCTTTTGCAGTTGCTGCAGGTCGGCGGCAAAGTCCGATCCGCGCTGGTAGCGGGCGTTGGGGTCTTTCGCAATGGCGCGCGAGATGACTGCATCGAGGGCGCGGGGCAGATCAAGGTCCAGGGCGCTGGCCGGAACAGGTTCACGATTGACCACTTTGAAGCAAACTGTGGTGGCGCTGTTGCCGTGAAACGGCGAATGCCCGGTAACCATGGCGTAGAGAATCACGCCCAGGGAAAAAAGGTCGGAACGTCCATCGACGCCTTCGCCGGAGAGTTGCTCGGGAGCCATGTAGGCAGGCGTGCCGAGAACGTGGCCGGGCAAAGTGAACTGCGCGAGATTCAGCTTGGCGATGCCCAGGTCGGCGATTTTGGCGTGGCCATCCGCGGTGATGAGTATGTTGGCGGGCTTGATATCGCGATGAACGACGCCTTGCTCGTGCGCATAATCCAATGCGGTGGCGATTTCCTCCGCCAGGTGCAGAGCCTTGGCCGGTGGGAGCTTCTTTTCGCGGGAAAGAATCCGGCTTAGTGATTCGCCGGCGACGTACTCGAGCACGATGTAAGGATTGTGGGTCTCGGGATCTTCACCCGCATCAAAAATGGCGACGATGCCGGGATGGTGCAATCTGCCGGCAGCTTGTGCTTCGACGAAAAATCGCTGACGGAATTCTTCATCCCGCTCGGGTTCCTGCCCTTGCAGGGAAACGGTCTTGAGGGCGACCAGGCGATCGATCTGGGGATCGCGCGCCTTGTAGACGACACCCATGGCGCCGCGGCCAAGCTCGCCGAGAATCTCATACCGGCCAAACCGTTTAGTCTCTTGATTTTCCATGGGCAAGCACGTACTGCGGGCAAACTGGTGGCCTATGCTGGTGGGAGGGACTTCTTATGTTATCGCGGTTGGTTTGCCGTCCCCACCACAATGTGGCATGGGATGGGTTACGGCAGTAATGCGGGCAGGGTTACCCAGGGGTCAGGGGTCAGGGATCAGGGGTCAGGATCAGGGCCCAGGGCCTGAGGGCTGAGGGCTGGGGGTCGCTGTCCTCCTGTCTTCTGTGGTGAAATGGATTTGTGAGTTTATTCCAGCCGATCCCGAATGCGAGCGCTACCGACCGCGGCACTCCGCTCGCCGATCGCATGCGGCCGCGGACGCTTGAGGAATACGTGGGGCAGGAGCACTTGCTCGCGCCCGGCAAGCCGCTGCGCGCGCAGATCGAGCGCGACGACACCGGGTCGATTTTATTTTGGGGACCACCGGGGACGGGCAAGACTACACTCGCGAAGATTATCGCGAGCATGACCAGGGCCGAGTTCATCGAGTTCTCGGCGGTGCTGGCCGGCATCAAGGAAATCAAGCAGGTCATGGCCGACGCGGAACGGGCGCGGCAGTATGGCACGCGAACCATTGTCTTCATTGATGAGATTCACCGGTTCAATAAAGCGCAGCAGGATGCTTTTTTGCCGCACGTGGAAAAGGGCAACATCCGGCTGATCGGTGCGACCACGGAGAATCCGTCGTTCGAAATTAATTCTGCTTTGCTTTCGCGGTGCCGGGTTTATGTGCTCAAGCCACTGGCTGAGGGGCGGATTGTTGAACTGCTGCGGCGGGCGCTCACTGACGAAACCCGCGGGCTGGGCGCGTTAAGGCTGAGCGCCTCGGACGATGCGCTGAAGAAGATCGCCAGCTATACCAGCGGGGATGCGCGGAGTGCTTACAACGTGCTGGAAGTTGCGGCTTCGCTGGCCAAATCCCCACTTCTCACAAAAGACGCGAGAAATGGGGCACCCGAGATCACCGATCCCATTGTGCATGATGCGCTGCAGAAGCGCATTCTGCTTTACGACAAAAGCGGCGAAGAGCATTACAACCTGATCTCCGCTCTTCATAAGTCTGTGCGCAACAGCGATCCCGACGCCGCGCTTTACTGGCTGGCGCGCATGCTCGAGGCGGGCGAAGATCCGCTTTACGTAGCGCGCCGCGTGGTGCGCATGGCCGTGGAAGATATCGGGCTCGCCGATCCGAACGCGCTTGCCCTGTGCATGGCGGCTCGCGATGCCGTCGACTTTATCGGAATGCCGGAGGGCAATCTCGCGCTGGCGCAAGCTGTCGTCTATCTTTCTGTGGCGCCGAAGTCGAACGCTCTCTACACGGCATACGGCGGCGTGCAGCAGGATGTGGAGCAAACCTCGGCTGATCCGGTGCCGCTGCATCTGCGTAACGCGCCTACCGGTCTCATGAAGGGTCTCGGCTACGGCCAGGGATATCAGTACGCGCACGATGTGGAGGGCAAGGTCGCCGACATGCAATGCCTGCCGGATAATCTGCGCGGCCGCGTCTACTACCGGCCGTCGGGCGAAGGAATCGAGAAGCGCATTCGCGAGCGCATGGAGGAGATCAAGAAACTGCGCTCAACACCGTCCAAGTAGAACTCAAAGAAAGAATCTTAGCTCCGCCGCCTGGCATCTCAATTTGCATGCCGGCCACGCGTGAATTTCGCGTTTCCGCGCTTCACCGAATCGCAGGCTGGTTCTATGCCCTCAACTTCAGGAATTCGCGTCGACGAGGTTGCTCCGGGCATGGCTTCATCCTCAGCTGTGTCTCCGGATCTGCTGGAAGAGTTGCAGCGCCTGCAGAAAACGGCGCAGAAGATCACATCCATTCTTGATCTTGATCAGTTGATCGACAACGTGGTCAACGAGGTCGCGCACTCCTTTGGCTGCCTGGAGGCCAGCGTCTATCTGCACGATGAAGAGCACGGCGAGATGTTGCTGGCGGGCGTGCACGGATGCAGCGTGAACCACAAAGGCCATCGTTTGAAGATCGGCAAGGAAGGCATGGTCGGTTACGTCGCGTCCACCGGGCAGATGCGCTACGCTCCGGATGTGCGCCAGGATCAGTACTACATTGGCTGTGAGGAATCCACGTTGTCCGAGGTAGCGATTCCACTGCATGTGGGCGAGAAACTGGTGGGAGTGTTCACGGCATCGCATCCGGAGCTGGACGCGTTTCCGCGGCGGCAGTTGAGAATTCTGCGCGCGCTCTGCGACCACATCGCAATTGCCGTGCACAATGCACGCCGCTTCCAGTCGGAGCGGGCCGAGCGCGAGGTCATGAATCGCGAGGCGCTGGAGGCGCAGGCGATCCAACAGGCGCTGCTGCCGAAAAGTTCTCCTTACATTCCCGGCTTCATGGTTTCCGGCCTCAGCGTTCCGGCCCGCGCGGTAGGCGGCGACTGGTACGACTTTATTCCGTTTCCTGACGGGCGCTGGGGCTTGGTGCTGGCCGATGTTTCGGGCAAAGGTACTGCGGCCGCGCTGCTGATGTCCGCTACTCGCGGCATGCTGCGATCGCTGGCGGAGGCATGCCGCACTCCGGGTGAGGTGCTGACCAAACTCAACCGCTTAATGTCGGATGATTTTCCTGCGGGCAAGTTCGTCACCATGGTTTACGCGGTACTGGATCCGGCAAAGCACATTGTGACTTTCGCCAATGCCGGGCATCTACGCCCGCTGCTGATGGATGACAAGGGCGCGCGATTCCTCGACACCGAGCGCGGAATGCCGCTTGGATTAGGCGGTGACTATTCGGAATGCCAGATCAACCTGACTGAAGGCTCACGTCTAGTTTTCTACAGCGACGGCATCACTGAAGCGGTGGATGCGAACGAAGAAGAATACGGCCCGGAACGGCTGGCGGAACACGCGGCCAAAGCGGGAGCATCCGCGATCAGCATTGTCGATGATGTTCGCGCATTCGCTAACGGGGCGGGAGTTCGTGACGACGCCAGCGTAGTTTTTGTCGGAGTCGGAACGAGAAACTTAGCCTAGCCGGCCGCGGTGCTGCTGATCTGCGCGGCGTTATAATCGCGCCGTGGCGACGAGAACGCTCAAGACGAGAACGCTCAAAGCGATAAGCCCAACCCTGGAAGTCACAGCCTTTCTGTTAATCCTAGCCAGTTCATCTTTTCCCCAAGCGGCGGTACTTGGCAAGAATTGCGACCTCGGTGTTGTCGGGGGCAATGAGACGAAGAGCTTTCTTGCGTTTGACCGCGAATTGCGAAGCTCGCTTTCAAGACAAGACGCCGGGGTGATGGCGCTCCTCGTGAAATACCCGCTCCGCATTAACGACGATCGCGGAAGCTTTTATCTGGATGATGCTGGATCGCTGCAGTCGCGCTTTCAAGAGATCTTCCCGCCCGCAGTACGCGATGCCGTTCTAAAGCAGGGCCCTGAGACGGTCTCGTGCAACTCCGGCGGGATTATGTATGGAGACGGCGTTGTGTGGGTCAATCCCAAAGGCCATCGCTACGCTATTGAGACGGTTAACCTTCCGGAAGGTAGCCATTCAGCGAAGACTCGAATTGCGGGCCGAGTCGAGTTCGTGTGTGACGCAGAAAAACACCGAGTGATTGTTAATACCGAGGCCAACTGGGCTCCACATTATCGAGCGTGGAACAAACCCCGCTCTCTTACCGAGAAGCCTGATACGGATATCCCGAACGGGAAAAGGGACTACGAGGGCAGCGGCCCCTGCGCCTACACAATCTGGACATTTACCAGTGGCACGACGAAATTCGTTGTCCACGGGCAGGGTGGGTGCTATGAAGATTCTCATCAGCCGCCCGCCGGTACCCGGGGTCGGCTCGAAGTGTCAACGCCCGGTAAGCCAGATGTGAGTTGGTGGTGCCGTTGAGATTTCTGGCGGATCGAGCACTACTTCACCCGACCCGCGCGCGGTGTTCCTTCAGGATGCAGCGGTCCATCACTACAAAAATTCCAGCCTTGCGCGCTTTCTCGGCGGCTTTTTCGTGGATCACTTCTTCCTGCATCCAGATTGCCGGGACCTTCAGCTGAATCGCCTGGTTTACGATTTCCTCCACATATTCTGGCCGGCGGAAGATATTCACGATGTCGATTTTCTCCGGGATGTGTTTCTGCGGAATGTCGAGCAGTGACGCGTAGGCTTTTTCGCCCAGGCATGATTTGATCCGCGGATTCACCGGGATGATGCGGTATCCGTTGCTCTGCATGTAAGCGGAGACGCCGTGGCTGGGCCGCAGAGGATTGTCCGAGAGCCCGACCACGGCGATGGTCCTGGCGCGCTGCAACAGTTCGGCGATGGGATCCGGTTGTGTCATGGGAGCGATCGGAGAGATGCGTCTTATTTCGATCCGTCTTATTTCTTATTGGCTTGAGCTTCTTTCTGCTGATACATTTTCATGGCCAGCTTGCGGATCGTCTCGGAAATTTCCTTGTTGTTCGAGATGTTTTTCAGATCCTGGGATAGCAGGTTTTTCATGAGACCGAGGCCCAGATCGAGCGGAGTGCGCGGGTTTGACACCAGATTCCGGACGACTTTGTAATTCTTCATGAAGCGCCGTTTCAGCGGAATCTGCCGCAACACCGCTTCCAGCACGTTCTTCTGGCCGGCAAATTTTTCCACTTCTCCATCGGACAGCTTGGGAGCTTCCAGCACCGCCAGCGCGACCACCTTGGTGCCGTCGCGTACCAGGATTGACCGCTCCTCTTTGCTGCCTTTGAGCGCCAGCTGGATTCGACCCTTCACGTCGAGCGCATTGATTTTTTGCACGGTGTTCACGCGCTTGGTCGCGTCTTCGGGCGGCTTCTTGGGGAGAATCGCCTTCCCTGGCACCGCAGGCTTGTCCGCTGCCACGGGCTCCGGTGCGGGTTCAGGCTCGGGTTGGCTCACGGTTTCCTCAGCCGGAGAAACCGGGAAGTAGTCGGAGCCGAGCAGTTCCACAATTCCGCCGATGGCTTGAAATGGCTTGCCCTCATCGGCCTCAATCTCCGATGCATGATGGAAAAAATAAGCGGCGACCGCTTCGTCTTCCTCGGACGCGGATGCCCCGCCCTGGGCCCCGACACCAGAAGGCCCAGGCGCAGTCAAGACTGGCGCAGGCGCGGCTGCTGCTTTAACCGGCGGTGCGGCCGGTTGCGAAGAAGCTGGCGCGGGAACTGACGCTGGAGCAGCCGGGGCGACCGGCGGGGGAGTTGGCTCAACAATCATTTCGGCCGTGGGCTCGGGCGTGGGATCATCGCCCCGTGCCGCGACCTCTCCGCCCTTCATCAGCAACTGGATCTCAGCCGACTGCTCTTTCTTCAAGTAAGGATTCGGCTTGAGCGCGTCGAGCACCCAAACAGCAGCGCGTATGCGCGGGCTGCGCAGCATCATGGCGATCGACTCCTGCGAAGCCGAGATGGCAAATTTAGCCAACTCACTTTCGAGGACGGAGGGATTTTCCAGCAGCGCCGGCAGCAGCCGGGGACGCAGGTTGTCGGGGGAAATCAGATAACCCAGCACCTCGCGCGGGGTCTGCGGATCGGAAGCGGCGGCGAGCGATGCTTTCTCATCCCAACCCGCCAGGGTCATGCGAGCGAGATCGCCGAACACCTTGTTGTGCTTGGCCAGGTAGACGAGAATTTCGATGTTCTCCGCGGGCGAGACGTTGAGCGCGCCCTTCGCGGCAAACGGCATCATGTTCGAAGGCAGTTTTGATGCGCGGATTTGATCGATCATGCGCGCCATGGAATTGGGCTCAAGCCTCTGAGGAAAAATCTAAACGCGTTGCTCAAAACCTTTCTTGTCATTCTAAGCGGCCAAAGGCCGCGAAGAATCTGCTTTCCCTTACGCCGTCGGTTCCGCTTGCGTCAACGCTTCCAGCTTATTCACCGCAAGCTCGTAGTCGCGGATGATCCGGTTCGCTTTGCCCCGCCGGAATTCGTCCCTTAAAGCCCGATAGTACCAAAGAGTGCCCTCGCGTCCACCGTTGAACCGTGCCCAAACAGATTCCCCGATTTCGCGATAGTCGGCGAGGATAGAACGAATGTTATTCAGCTTGTCCGCCGCGGAAACCAGCCGCGTGCCGGCGTCGGCCCGCTTGAGGTGCCGCAGATAATTTTCCTTGCGTTCCCGCCACGGAGGTTTGGGATCGATATTCGAGTCGGTGCACCCGTCGACGACCTGGGCCACGCGCTTTCCAAATCGCCGCCGCACTTCCTTTGACATCGGCGCCCCGCCGCAATCCTCGACTACATCGTGCAGCAAGGCTGCAATGGCCAGATCCTCGTCGCCTCCGGCCTCGAGCACCAGCGATGCCACTCCCATGAGGTGCGCGATGTAGGGGATGGTCGAAGCCTTGCGGGTTTGCCCGGCGTGTTTCTCGGCTGCAAACTGAAATGCGCGCAGGAATCGCGGGCCGAGCTTGACCGCGCGTAATGATGCGCGAGATTTCGGCGTTCCTGAGCCTGTCCTGAGCGAAGCCGAAGGATGTCCTTTATGGTCCAAGGATTTTAATTTCGCCTTCACTGCTTTTCTCCACGCCGCGCCATCAAATAAGCGCGGATGAACGGCTGCAAATCCCCGTCCAGCACGCGATCCACGTCACCCACTTCGGTCTTTGTGCGGTGATCCTTGATCATGCGGTAAGGCTGCAGCACGTAGGATCGAATCTGCGATCCGAATTCGATATCGAGCTTCGAGTCTTCAATCTTCTTCGTGGCCGCGCGCTTCTTTTCCATCTCGAATTCATACAGCTTCGAGCGCAGCATGCTCATAGCGCGTTCGCGGTTCTTATGCTGCGAGCGCTCGTTCTGGCAACTGGCAACCAGGCCAGTGGCAATGTGCGTAATGCGCACCGCGGAATCGGTGGTGTTCACGTGCTGCCCGCCCTTGCCGCTGGAGCGGTACGTATCGGTGCGGATGTCTTCCGGCTTGATGACGATATCGATGCTGTCGTCGATTTCCGGCGAGACGTAGACGCTGGCGAACGAGGTATGCCGCCGCTTCGCCTGATCGAACGGAGAAATGCGGACGAGCCGGTGCACGCCGATTTCGCTGGTGAGAAGTCCGAACGCGTATTCGCCGTTCACTGCGAAGGTCGCGGACTTCAGTCCCGCTTCTTCGCCGGGCTGGTAATCGTAGAGAACGGTTTCGAATCCCTGGCGCTCGGCCCAGCGCAAATACATGCGCAGCAGCATGTCGGCCCAGTCCTGCGACTCGGTGCCGCCGGCGCCGGGGTGAATGGTCACGATCGCGTTGAGCGCGTCGTTCGGACCGGAGAGGAGCGTTTCAGTTTCGAGCTTGTCGATCAGCGCGGTGAGCGCGTCGATTTCGCGGCGCAAGTCAGCATCCACGTTCTCGCCTTCGCGGCCCAGGTCGAAATAGGCAGTGATGTCTTCGCCGCGGCGCACGAGATCGGCGTCCGTGGCCAGAAGATGCTCCAGGCGCTTCTTTTCGCGCATTACCTGCTGGGATCGTTGCGGATTCGACCACAGATTCGGGTCGGCGGCCTGCTTGTCAATTTCGGCTAGCTGCGGACGGAGTTTATCCGCGTCAAAGATACTCCCGGAGTTCCAGCACCTTCTTGTGCAGCTTTTCGTATTCCTGTTCGAATTCCTGAGTCATGAGGGCGAATCAACTTTCTTGCGTTTCTGGCTTCTTGCGGTTCTTGGAAAATGCAAAGCGCTCAATCAGAGCCGCTAGAGAAATTATCGCACACAGCATTGCGAACCAGTCGCCGTGGCGGGAGTAAAAAGTGGTTACGTAGGTGAGGGCATACGGCGCCACGAGCGTAGTGCGCTCCTTGCGCGGCGCGCGGACCACCATCCGCCCGTAAGGATCGATCGCGCCGGTCAATCCAGTATTGGCAGCGCTGAGAATCCAGCGTTCATTTTCGATGGCGCGCATGCGAGTCTGGTTCACATGCTGGGACCAGGCACCGCTGTCGCCGTACCATCCGTCGTTGGAAATATTGACGAACACTTGCGCGCCCTGATCGGCGAACTGGCGGATGTCATCGGGAAACACTGACTCATAACAAATGAAAACGCCAAGCTTTGTGCCTACTGCGTCCAGCGGCACACGAGAACTGCCTGGTTCGAACTCACCGACTTCTTTGCTCAGTCCTCCCGCAAATGAAAACAGGCTGGGAAACGGGAGATATTCTCCGAATGGTACGAGATGCACTTTGTCGTAGCGGCCGGTCCACTCGCCCGTTGGACTCACGATTGCCGCGGAGTTGAAAATTAACTCTTGCCCCCCGCTCTGCGCGGCAGGTGCGGTTCCGACGGCGCCGGTCACAACCCAGGTTCCGGCCCGGTGCGCCATATCGCTGATGGCGTTCCTGAATCTTGGATCGCTGGTATAGAACGGTGCGGGCGATTCCGGCCAGATGATCAAATCGATCTTCGTTGCCGAATTTTGCCGCGACAAATCTTGCCCCGACGAAGCTTGCGCGGCGGCGTCCGCGGCGGACTTCAGGGTCAGAGAAGTCAGTTCGCTCAACGTGCGGTCGAAATAGTCTGGAGGCCATCGAACGGCAATCGGAATATTCTGCTGTACGAGCAACGCTTCACGATCGGCAACCGCGGCCGGAGGCTCGACCAATCGCCCGGATTGCAGCACTGCAGCCGCAGCCAAAGCCGCTACCAGCAGGGCAGCGCGTTTTTGGCGAGGAACCAGAAACGCCGCTGCGACCGCCACGTTTACCAGCACGATCTCGCACGAGATTCCGTAAACGCCCGTCCACGTTGCGATGCGGCAGAGAGGAACGTTATCCACTTGTGCGGTGCCGAGCAGATTCCACGGGAAGCCGGTAATCCGCGTGCGCGCCAGTTCCGTTGCGACCCAGAGAAACGGAGCTGCCACCAGCGCGCGCCGATAGTCGCGCCCCGGACCGGCCATCAGGCCGAGCAGCAAACCGAACAAGCCGAGATAAAGGCCGAGATAGAGACAGAAAAGAAAAAGGGCCAGCAGCGCGAGGGGCGTACTCATCCCGCCGAATTGGCGCATCGTGCCAAAAATCCAGTAGCAGGTTCCGGCAAACCAGAGCACGCCGCAAACATACGCCAGCAAGAACGCCTGCCCCGGCGACGCCGCGCGCAGCTTTACGGAGCCGTCAATTTCCAGTTCACCCGCCGGACGCGCGCGCAGCACCGCGAGAATCAGAGGCGCCAGCGCAAACCAGGAAAGAAAATAGAGGCCGGGAAGAGGAAAAATCAGGACCTGCAGCAGCGCCGACAAAACTACCAACAGCCAGGCACTGAAATGAATACTGCGCATAGGTAAGAAAGCATAACAAAACCAGTTTTGCAGTGACCGGCGTCGCCATGGCTGCTGGTCGCTCAATTTGAATTTCTTCGCGGACTTTGCGGTTTTCCTTTGCGAGCTTTGCGGTTAAAAGGTCTTGTTCCTGTGCGAATCAAAAGACTTTAACCGCTAAGTGCGCAAAGAAAGGCCGCAAAGTACGCAAAGAAATTCAAATTCAGCCACTACTCATTGTTTCGCTGCGATCTCAGCCCACGGCGGTGACTTCCGCCAGTTTGCCGCGCACGAACTCGACGATCTCCGGCGTCACATAGGGCGGCGGGGCAATCTTAAACACCGGACTCCCGGGCCTGAACGAAACCTCCGGCCACGACGCATCGTTACTTTCATGAAGAATGACCGCACTGGCGCGATCCAGGAAGTCGCGGGCCGAAGTCTTGAAATCCGCGGTCGCCGGATCGAGCACCGTCAGGTACAAATCCGGTTGCAGAAATTTCAGCACGCTGTTCGATTCGAGAATCACATTGCGCGCAGTCGCAATCTTTGCGCGCAGGGCGGGCATCGCTTCGTCCAGCCGTCCCTGTTCCGTGCGCACCCACAGCGAGCGCCACGCCCCCGCGACGAGAAATCGCGAAGTGTCCGACTCTCCGGACCGGTCTTGATCTTCAAGGATCGCCCAGCAACGGTCCACTGTCGCGCAGTCGCAGGCTTCTCCGTTTGCCGAGCAAATGCCGTGCCCATACTGCGTGATCTTCACCGCCATCCAGTCGAATTCGCGCAACGCCGCGATCAGGCCAGCTACCACGCTGGTCTTGCCCACGCTTCGCGAATGTCCGCCAACCACGATGATGGCCATAAATCGGGCTTCGGCTTTCGGGCTTCGGCTTTCGGGCTTCGGCTTTCGGGCTTCGGCCATGCCTTTACTAAGATGGTCGAACCCGCCTGCTAACTCCCGAACAACGCTGCGCGTAGTTTTGGCCGAAGCCCGAAGCCCGAAAGCCGAAGCCCGGTCAGCCCCTCACTTCTTCCCCAGCCGCGCCAGCGCCGCCAACTGTTTCAAATATTCTCGCACTGGCTTCGCCGGCGTTCCCCAGAATGCCACGCCCTTGCCGCGCAGCACTTTGTTCGGCAGCACGCCGCCCTGGCCGCCGAGCATCACTCCTTCACAAATGCGGGCGTGCTCGCCGATTCCGACCTGTCCGCCGAGCACTACGTTTTTTTCAATCACAATGCTTCCGGAAAGCCCGGTCTGCGCGGCAATTACTACGTCTTCTGCAATCTGGCAATTGTGCCCGACGTGCACCAGGTTGTCGATTTTCGTTCCGCGCGCGATGCGGGTTTCGTCGAGCGCGCCGCGATCAATAGTGGCGTTGGCGCCGATCTCCACATCATCTTCGATCACGAGTCGGCCCACCTGCGGGAATTTTTCGTACCGCCCTTGCCCATCGCGCACGTACCCGAAGCCGTCGCTTCCCAGGACCGCGCCCGCATGAACGATCACACGATCGCCGATGGTCGTCCCAGGATAAATCGTAACCTGCGGATAAATCCTGCACCGGCTCCCAATCTTCACTTCGCTTCCCACCACAGCGCCAGCCCCGACGAGCGTTCCCTCGCCAATCTCCGCCTGCTCGGCGACTACTGCGCGCGCTTCCACCAGCACTCCCGCACCGAGACGCGCCGAAGGACTCACGACCGCCGTCGCATGCACGCCGCCGGAATTTTCTTTGGAAGGCGCATTCTCCGAACTCTGCTCCTGAAGCCAGCGCGCAGCTCGCGCAAAGGTCAGCTTGGGATGTGCGCTGATGAGCAGCGGCTTGCTGGTTGACGACGCGGACGCAAACTCCCCGGCGATCACGGCTCCGGCCAGGGACTGCAACGCCTCCGCGAGGTGCTTCTCATCCGCAACGAACACGAGATCATCCGGCAACGCCGACGCGATGCTGGCCACGCCGCCCACGATAGCGCCGCCATCCCCTACCAGCCGGGCACCCACGGCCGTAGCAACCTCTCGCACCGAACGCTTCATCGCACCCACTGTATCGCAGCAAGTGGATCCGACGGAAGCGCGGCGCGCACTCTCCGTCTCTATTTTGTCGAGTGCGTGGTCTGACGTTACAGGAATCGGAACGTGAATATCCCCCGCGCCGCCGGAAGCTCCGGACTATGCTAGATTCAGAGCTTTCATGAACTCAGCACCCACGATTTCGACTCGAGGGCTGACCCGGCGCTTCGGCGAGCTGCTCGCGGTCGATAGCGTCAACTTGCAAGTTGCGCCCGGGCAATTTTTTGGCTTCCTCGGCCCCAACGGCGCAGGAAAATCCACCACCATCAAGATGCTCACCGGCCTGCTCGCGCCCAGTTCCGGGCAAATTGAAATTCTGGGACTCGATCTCAACACCGATCCAGTAAACGTCAAACGGCAGATCGGCGTGGTCCCCGAAGGCATGGCCCTGTTCGGCCGCCTCACGGGCTCCGAGTTCCTGAACTTCGCCGGCCGCATGTATGGCCTGGACCGCACCACTGCCGCCCAGCGCGCTGCCGAACTGCTCGACTTCATGCAACTCGCCGATCAGCCTAAGAAGCTCGTCACCGATTATTCCCACGGGATGCAGAAAAAACTGGCGATGGCCGCCGCCGTGATTCACGGCCCCAAGGTTCTGTTTCTCGACGAGCCGTTCGAGGGAGTGGATGCCATCGCCGCGGGCACGCTCAAATCCATGCTGCAAGGCATGATCGCGCGCGGCGCGACAATTTTTCTCACCTCGCACGTGCTCGAAATTGTGGAGCGCCTGTGCAGCCACGTCGCCATCATCCATCAGGGACGCCTCGTCGCGCAGGGATCGTTGGAAGAACTCCGCGCCGGGGTCGAAGCCCAAGCGCTCGCGGCCGGCGCTGGCCCCTCCGGGGACGGCGCGTCGCGCGAGTCCGAATCCGCCGAGAAATTAACGCTGGAAGAAATCTTCCTCCGCATCGTCGGGGGAAGTCGCCAGGAGCAGGAACTTTCCTGGCTGGGATAAGAACATGACCACTCCCGCCCCCCGTGCCCAGCTCGCCGCCGTCGCCTGGCTGCGCTGGCGGATGTTTGCCAACTCGCTGCGCAGTACGCGCGGCAAGATGGAAGTGGTCTCGCGCGTCATCATGACGATTTTTTTCGGTGGCGCCGGCTTCGGGGGCACGATGGGGTGCGCGTTTGGCGCCTGGTACTTCGTATCTCAAGGCAAACCGGAGATGTTGGCTCTAATCTTCTGGGCGGTGTTTTTGTTCTGGCAGCTTTTTCCGGTCATGTCGACCGCCTTCACCAACAATCCGGACTCCGGTGATCTTCTGCGCTTCCCGCTTGGGTATCGCGCGTATTTTCTGATTCGCCTCGCTTACGGCTCCTTCGATCCGGCCACCGCTCTCGGCTGTCTGTGGCTAACGGGAACGCTGGTGGGCATTGCCGCTGCAAGTCCGCTGTTGCTGCTGTGGGCGCTGCCCGTCGTGCTGCTGTTCGCCGCGTTCAACCTGCTGTTCCTGCAGATGGTCTTCGCCTGGCTCGAGCGCTGGCTGGCGCAGCGGCGCACGCGCGAAATCATGGGCGTGCTTTTTATTCTGGTCATGCTCAGCATCCAACTCGTCGGCCCGGCAGT
>JBEKDY010000048.1:0-24852 GCA_050014115.1 Candidatus Sulfotelmatobacter sp.
GTCGCTTTGCGACTCGCTGGTGGCCGTCCATGATGTGTTCGCCCCGCCCGTTTGGGAATCGGCCGTTTGCGCCCAAAGAGCGTGTGCTGAAAAAAAACATGCCCCCATCGCGAGCAGCACGAACGGGATCAAACGCGCAGCACGTGACGCACAAGAGTGGCCGTCGGCCGCCTGCTTCTCAAGTTTGGCCGGGATATTCATGAGCTCCTGTCTCGCCAATACAGGGGGTTGGCAGATTCCGGACTAACCCTCATCGTACCAATGGCATCCAGACTAAGACTATCCAAAAAAGAACAGCCGGGCAGCTTTACCGCCTGCGCACTAACAGCGACGCCGCCAAAAGGCGATGCAGATCGATGCCGTTAGAGTGGTCTAATGTGATCAGACATCCGTTTTAGCGGCTTGTATCATCGCTGTAGTGAAGAAATGAGATGACCGTTGCAAAGGCCAGTCCAGCTTCCACTTACAAGTGAGGTAACAACATCGGTGGCGGGGGCTGGGGATACTCTCGTTGGCGTTAGCTGCGAACAGCGGATCCCGCCTAATCCCTTTTTTATTTTATGGCGTTTGTGAGGGTTCCGGATACCAAAATAGACCGCGAACCCTCTTTCAGGCTTCTCTTACCGGTGAAGATCAGGCCGGTGAAGATCAGGCAATACTAACGATGAAAGCCCCGGTTTAAACGCCGGGCATTTTTTGAGTGGAATCGATAGGCTAGTTGCTGCTGAAGTCGAACAAAGCGTGAACTCTCGTGCAGGAGGGCAGCCCGTTGGACGTTCCGCCCGGGCCTGTGCTTTTCCAGGTCTTGCGTCGTTCTTCAGATTGCTTCGCACCCCTGGAGCGCGCCGTGACTTTCCTGCAACATCGCAATCGCGGGCAACAAATGGCTAGCCAAGCGATCTTTGGTCACGAAAGCGTCTACTGACTCCAAAGCCCGTTCTGGAATATCCACCGCGCCGGATAGCATGATGATTGGCGCTTGCGGCTTAACGCGTCTCATTTCGATGGCAACTTCCTGCCCGTTCATTTCAGGCATGAAGTAATCCACCACAACCACGTCCACCGAATGGCTGGCAGCCAGTTCCAGTCCCTTGCCTCCGCTGGGAGCGGTCAGAACCGTAAATCCGAAGCTTTCGAGGAGTGCCCGTTCACAATCCAGCAAGTCCTGGTCATCGTCGATGCAAAGGACGATTTGGTTTTGAGGTTTCACGCGGAAGTGAGCGCATACCAACTCATCACTCTCATTGTCGATCTTTTGACTTTGAGAAACTGTTCACAATTGTCCACCCATGTTCTCCCGGCGAGGTCTTGGCTGGCCCTGATTTGACCGACGACTATGCGTCGCCCGTCCCTTTGTGGTCTGTGAACGGCCACACGCAATCCGGCGGCCACTGGAACGCAGCCTTGGGTCGGGTGGTTAGAGGTTCTGCTTTCGTTGGTTCGTTAGGGTGCTGGTCCGGATCGAGCGAGGGAACGGCAGACGGAGCTTTGTTGATCATGCGCGAAATCCCTCCAATGAAGAAGGGTGGCGCAGCCATTCCCGTCAGCCGCGCCACCACAGAGGAAGCAGGCAGACGACGACGGGGGGCCGCATCTGATCCTTGACATTCCTCGACCCGATGACGGTATAAGCATGACTTATCCCGCGTCTGTTCAAAATTGCTCACTCTTGGAGAAATCGCGAGACGCGGGGGCCACCCCTCAAGGCCGAAAGCACAGAAGGGTTTGAAACCGCGCGGAGTCACGAAGCGTTACGCGGCTGCCCTGTTTCCCTGGCGTGGTTCCTCCGGACGTGCGCGCCGGTGGGCTCGTTCGATGATCGGCACCAGCCGGTCCGGGAGTTCGCTTTTCATCACGTAATCATCCACCAGCCACAGGATCCGCTCGGGCATCTCGGAGTATGCCGAAAGCAGGATGATCGGCAGATTCGGAAACCGCTGCTTGATATGCCAGGCTACGGCTTCCGCGTCCATGCCTTCCTGTTTGTACTCCAGCAGAACCGCAGCCACGGGCGCAGATTCCAATAACTTCATCGCGGTGTGGCCGCTGGTCGCAGTCTCGACGCAATAACCATGCGATTCAAGAGTGTTTTTGCGAAGCTCCAAAACTTGGGGAAGGTCGTCGATGCATAACACAAGCGGGGAATCCATGGCCGTCTCCTCCAAATAGTTACATTCTGGCTTGTGCTCGACATGGAGCGGCATTTGTAGCGCGCAAGGCAATACAAACCATCACGCCCGGATGACCGATTTGAGTTGGAACAGCGGCCCCGCCGCGGTCACAGCAGCGGTCATAATCATAAAAATTTACGCAGCCCGGGAACGTAAGTCTGGTCAAAATTGACCACTTTGGCTGCGAATTAATATCGCTGGAGTTAGAATCTCCCAAGGCACCGTTCCTTTCCATCTCCTCAAAACATTCTCTTGTCTTCATCATCCGAGGGAGGTTCCTTTTCAGGTTCGAGCCGGCGTCGCTCTCAGATTTTCTGGTACGCTGGCTTCAGCCCTGTTGTCCCTTGTAGTTTCTGTCCCTTGCAGTCTGCCGGATTGCTGCTTTCCGGAGGCAAACTTAGCAATATGTCCAAGGATATTCAGCGGGACGTCTCTGTACTCTCGACGGCGAAACACGGTCTGATTTACCTGACCGCCAACGACTGGGCGCTCATTGCGGATAAGGCGGTCCGCAAGGAGTTCAAGAAGGGCGCCACCATAGTGGAGGAAGGCAAACTCACCAACGGCGTTTATCTGCTGTTGACCGGAAGCGCCCGCGTGGAGATTCCCCGCCGGGTCACGTTTCCGGCGATTGGTCCCGGGGAAGTTTGCGGAGAGATATCGTTTATCGATGAACTCCCGGCGACCGCGCGGGTAGTCGCGCTGGAACCGGTGGAGGCATATTTTCTGGACCGCCTGACCTTGCAGGCCATGTTCGAGCTGTTCCCTCACCTGGCTTCGCGGTTTTACCGCTCGCTGGCGGCGAATCTGTCACGCCGGCTTCGAGACCTGATTGGGTCGACGTCGGGCAAGAGATAGGAAATAAGCGATTTACAAGGGCACCTGTGGGAGCTTGTTCTATTCCGCGGCTGAAACTAGGGCCAAAATTGAGAGCGCCTCGGGACTCTTTCGAGTCTCGAGGCGCCCGAACAGCCTCCCCCAAGTCTGCTCACTCGCTACCCTATTCAGAAGGCTACGGCTTGGGAATGCCACTTGCGTGCCACAGGATGGCACCGGAGGGCTCCTGCGGGGGCCTGGAGGCGTCCAGAGCCACTATGGCACGCAACCTCAGGTTCGCAAGTATGCAAGCCTTTGCAACTATTGGGCCTTCACCGGCGGCCGTACTTCGCATAAAGCCATGTGCATCAATATCTTACGATTAGTCTCATTTTGGAACCAAAACTGCACTGATAGGTCAGATTTGTTTTATCGATGCTGGGTCTCCTAGTAGGGCGATTAAGCCCTCGAAGATTCAAACGGTTAGGGTTCCGAACACAGGTTCAGGAGGAAGTATGAAACGGGTTCTGTTTTTAGGATTGCTGGTTTTGGCGCTGCCGATGGCGGCGTTTGCGAACACCACCTCGACGGTAGACTTTGTCGTAGATAGTGGCAGCCTTGTCGGCATAGGCGGCACCGGTGCCCTGAGTCTCACTACCAGCCTCAGTGCAGTAGACGGCTTCAACGGTGGCGGCATCGTAGTAGCGGGCAGCCAAGGCTTGGGAACTCTCAGTTTCTCGACCGGTACTCTGACGAGCACCTCCACGATCGGAAATACAACTATCGAAACGTTCGCGGCTGGGGGCACCTTTGCGATCTCGGGAAACGGGCAAGACGGTCTCCCGGACGGCATAATCTTCAAAGGCACATTTAGCGGGCCAGTCTCGTTCCTTGAGATGAAGGGTACAGGCGGCTTCGACGATCTGCAGTGCGAGTTGGTTGCTGGATGCACTGTGACCGGAAAATGGTTCAACGGCCAGTCGGCGAGTGGCAGCATCAACCTGACCTTTAGCAAGACCGGCACGTTGACTTTCGGCTATGTGGGACTCCAAACGGGGTCTGCTGTTCCTGAGCCTGGAACTCTCAGCATGCTGGGCACGGGATTGCTGGGTCTTGGGGCGCTGGTACGCCGCAAACTCAAAGCCTGAAACCTTCCGAATTTGCACGACTTCAAGAGCCCTGCTGAACGCGGGGCTTTTTTTGTTTCCCGTGACAAGTACTCAGCTCCGGGCCGCGAGTACCCTGCTTTTAGGACCCCAGCGATTACCGCAGTAACGCACATGGGGGGATTACCGTTGACCTGCCACGGCCCCGTCCTTAGATTGAGCAGCAGGGGGTTATGATGAAGGATATTCATGAGGTGCTCCGGCATGAGGTGCTCCGGCAAAAGCAGGCGAAGTATGCGCAGCTGGGGAAGCAGATTGAAATGTTGCAGCAGGCGGCGGAAAAGCTGCGCGAAGTAGCTCCCTTGCTCGCTGAAAACGACGACGAGGACAACGCGGTACTGGCGGAGGTGGACGAACTGCAGGGTGACGCGATGGCCGCCAAAGCGGGAGCTTCAAGTGGCGCTGCCAAGTCGGCGCGTCCGGCCGCACCGCGCTGGCCGTAGACCGGTCGCGGTTAATCACGCTCCAGGTGAATCAGATTTGGTTTACCCGGGTTTGTCTAACCAGGTTTGTCTAACCAGGTTTGTTTAACCAGGTTTGTTTAACCAGGTTCGTTTAACCAGGTTCGTTCAAGCCACGTCTGTTTAACCCAGACCCGCAGGGATGTGAGAGCCAGCAATGAATCTTCAGGCGTTAATGGTCTCGACCGACGACGCAGCTTCTGAGCTGCTCGGTCGAGTGCTGCCCAATTTCGGCATCGCCGTGGAGCGCTTCAGCGATCCGGAAACTGCGCTGGCCCGTTTGCAGCAGCAGAAATTCGATGCCCTGGTGCTGGACTTTGACGATCCTGAACTGGCTCACAAAGTCTACGAACAGGCTCGGGAACTGGGTTCGGGCAGTTCGCCACTGACCATTGCGCTGGTGGCCGACCCCTCGAAGGTTCGCGCCATTCTTAGCGCGGGCTCGCACTTCGTACTCTACAAACCTATTGCGGAAGGGCAGGCGCGCGCGGGATTGCGTGCGGCTGCGGCGTTGTTGAATCGCGAGCGGCGGAGAGCGTTCCGGGTTCCGGTGCAGGCTCCGGTGGAGCTGACGCTTGCCGACACGCGCAAGATCGAAGGCATTCTTCTGGACTTGAGCGAAACCGGCATGGACGTGCTCACGGCGGAAACCCAATTTCCGGGAGCGTTGCTGGCATTTCGCTTTGTTTTGCCGGATGGCGGACTGGAAGTTCAGGCGCACGGCCAAGTCGCGTGGGCAAATCCGAACGGCCAGACCGGAGTCCATTTTGTGGATGTGGAAGATTCCGTCAAAGTTGAACTGAAGAAATGGCTGGACTCGGCCGCGACCAGCATGGGCGGCGATCTTAACGAAGCTGTTCCGCACTGCAAACTCACCGATCTCAGCCTGGGTGGATGCTATGTGGAAAGCGATGCGCCGTTTCCCGAGCGCTCCATGGTTGACCTGTGTTTCAAGACGGGCGAGATGGAAGTGCACACTGAGGGCATGGTGCGGGTCGCGCATCCCGGGCATGGCATGGGCCTGGAATTTCCCTCGCGCACATCCGAACAGCGCGGGCAGGTGGAGAACCTGATCAATTTTCTGCGCAGTTCTTCCGATCGCACGCCGGAACTTTATGTTTCACCGCGGGCATTGGTTGCCGATCTCACCCAATTTGAACACTCTGAAGCGCCAGGTGGAGAATCAGGCGAAGAATTAGAAGATCAGTTGCTGGAACTCGTTCGCCGTGGGACCACTCTGCAGCAAGATGAGTTCGTGCAGGAACTCCGGCGCCAGCGCTCACCCGAAGAAGCCTCTGTATAGGTTGGGATCGTCTTTCTATTCGTATTCGAACTCTCTAAAATCTTCCACATTTCTCTTGAATTGATCCCCTTACCGTAGAGACGTTGCTTGCAACGTCTTGCCCGCGGCGATGCGCTTGCGAAGAATCGAAGAACCCGATCCCCGTCTCAGGCGCGGGCTCCTCGATCTTCGTGGTCTGTACCACCCCAGTGCCAGAAACATATTCGATGGGCATTGCGCTCAGATTTCAACCATGTTAAATCTCGATTAAATATAGACTCGAAGCGGTGGAAATTTACCCTCACGAGATTGCTTCGCTCAGGTAGAACTCTGGCTACGGATCCAACCATCGCTACCCAGGTAACGACATCGGCCGCGGGGATGAGACGCGCGACTGAGATGCCGCTGCTATGGTTGCCTCTGTTGGTGATTTCTGCAACGGCCTTCGCGGTGGAGATTCCTTTCTTTTTTTTGGGTACGCCATCCGGCCACGACGTGGAGTTTCATCTGTATTCGTGGCTCGAAGTGCTGTCGCAGTGGAAACAGGGGATCGTATATCCGCGATGGGCCGCGATGGCGCACTTCGGATACGGGGAGCCCCGGTTCGTGTTTTATCCGCCGGCCTCATGGGCCCTTGGCGCCGCGCTCAGCGCGATCTTTCCCTGGACCTTCGCCGTCGATATTTATATCTGGTTGGTACTGGTGGCGGCGGGCGTCTCGATGTTTGTACTGCTGCGGCAATGGCTGCCGCGGCGAGATGCCATCTTCGCGGCCGCGTTTTACGCCGTCAATCCGTATCATCTGGTGATCGTTTACTGGCGCAGCGCGTTCGCCGAACTGCTGGCCAGCTGCGTGTTGCCACTGTTGCTGTTGTTTCTGCTGAGAGCCGCCGACGGAAAGCGGCGCGTGATCGTCCCACTCGCGCTGCTGCTGGCCGGAGCCTGGTTGATCAACGCCCCGGCCGCGGTGATGATCCACTACTCGTTCGCCTTGCTGATCGTGGTCCTGGCCTGGCAGCGGCGCTCTCCGCGCCTTCTGCTGGTTGGGGCAGCGGCGGTCGCACTGGGCGCGTGCCTTGCAGCTTTTTATCTGATGCCTGCGATTTACGAACAACGCTGGGTCAATATCGCGGAAGCAGTTTCGACCGGCTACCGGCCACAGGACAATTTCATTTTCATTCACACCACGGACGCCGAGCACGACGCCTTCAACCATCTCATCTCATGGCTGGCACTGGCGGAAATTTGCGTGCTGCTGAGTGCGGCATGGGCCGCCAGGTCGCTGCGCAAGAGCAATCGCGAACTCTGGAATACTCTCGCTGCCTGGGCGATCGCGTGTACGGTGCTGCTGTTTCCGGTCTCGGCACTGTTCTGGAAGTTTGCTCCGAAACTTCGTTTCATGCAATTCCCCTGGCGCTGGCTGTTGTGCCTGAGCATGATTCTCTCCGTGTTCATAGCGTTCGGTCTGCGGCGCTGGCCGGCTCGCGCAATAGTCTGTGCCGGAGCAATCTTGCTGATCGTGTTCAGCGGATTCCTCATCCAGCGGCCGTGGTGGGAGGATGCCGACGATCTCCAGGAACTGCGGGACAACATGGTGCAGCAGAACACGACGCAGCCGAACGCGGGCGCCATCGGCTATGAAGGCACCGACGAGTACACGCCCACCGGAGCCGATTCATCCGCGATCGACAAGAGCGCGAGGCGCGTGGTCGTGGACGGGCCTGAACATGCGGGTATTCAGGTGGTGCAGTGGAACGCCGAGTCGAAGGAGTTCACGGTGGAGATGTCCGCGCCCGCGCGGCTGGCCTTGCACCTGTTCAACTACCCCGCGTGGAAAGTTGAGGTGAACGGGCGCGTGGTGCAGGCCGACACGCGTGAGAGCACGGGGCAGATGCTGGTTCCGGTTGGGACCGGGGCAAATCGCGTGCAGATCACGTTCGTTCGCACGTGGGACCGCACGGTGGGCGGGTGGATTTCTCTGATTACTGCGCTGCTGGTGATGCTCTGGATTCTTGTGGCGAAAGCACGACGCCGAGCGCTGGAGGTCGCTGCTGCGTTCTAGAACATTATGCGGCGAATTCTGATTGCGACTTCGAATGCAGGAAAGCTGCGCGATTTTGCGGGCGCTGCGGCAGCGCACGGTGTTGAGATCTCGGGCATCCCCGGTTTCGCTTCCCTGCCTTCGGTTGTCGAGGATGGAGACACCTTCGAGGCCAACGCGCGGAAGAAGGCGGAAGAATATAGTCTCCACGTTCCGGGGGAGATTGTTGTAGCTGACGACTCTGGCCTGGAGGTGGATGCGCTGAACGGCGCTCCTGGCGTGCATTCTGCGCGCTATGCGGCGCCTGAACTGCTGGGCACAGAGCCGCACGCAGCTGGAGCTAACACTGACGACGATGCCAACAATGCACGCGCTCTGCGCGAACTGAAGAATGTTCCAGCCCCGAAACGTACGGCGAGGTTCGTGTGCGTGCTGGCCGCGGCGCGGGACGGAAAGACACTGGCTACGTTTCGCGGTGCCGCCGAAGGAATCATTCTTGAGGCGCCCCGCGGGAGCAACGGCTTTGGTTACGATCCGCTGTTTTATTTTCCGCAGATTCAGAAGACGTTCGCCGAACTGACTGCCGAAGAAAAATCCCGCTACAGTCATCGTGGCGCAGCGTTCCGGAAATTACTGCAGTGGCTCTCCTCGAGCGCTGACGGAGAAATCTGATCCGGCTGATTTCTCGGGACACACCGATTCGGGCAAATAAATTTTATGGGGCCCTGAGCATGGTTCCCTTCCGAGGGAAAGCCGGGCTATGCCGCCGCGGAAACCGCTTTGGCAAAGCTTGCCGAGCCCGGAGGGCTTACGCTCTTCACCACTCTGGCGGGTGAACCTGCCGCGACACAGAATGGCGGAACATCGTGGGTTACGACACTGTTAGCCCCGACGACACCTCCCTCACCGATCGTGACGCCCTTCGAAATGAATACTCCAGCACCAATCCAGGCACCCCGGCAAATTTTGACGGGCCGCATGTCATCGGCGCCAGGCAGGCCATTGGCGAGTCGCGTCTCCAAAGAAGCAGGGTGCCCGTCGTAATCAGAAATCTTGCAGTTGGCGCCTATCAAGACATCGTCTTCGATGACCACCTCGCGATTGCAAGTAATGGACGCATTGTGTCCGATGAAAGTCCGGCTGCCAATGCGCAGAGTGGGGCGGTCGCAAAATCTTCCAGAGGATACCGCGAGGCTTCCGCTAAACCGGACATCATCCCCAATATAAAGCAACGTGTGTCCGCGAACGTAGGGCAGACTGCCCAACTGCAGATGCTTTCCCACAGATTCGCATCGGCAGCAGAATACGGGCGTAGTGTAGATCAGCGATTTAACTCGGGCCCCCAGCATCGGAATGTAAAATCGTAATTCGTAGAACAATCGCCCGGCCGGCTTGAGCGTTTGCGGCACCGGTATGGTCGCGGTGAAGCAAAATTTCAAGGCTTTGCGACAAGCTCTAAAGAACGGGCTGTCCCCACGTTTTAGCCGAAGAACAACAGACTCCACAGTAAGCGTCATTGGCTTCCTCCGGTACGCGATGTGGGCCCAATGAGCGAGGAAAGTATCACTTTCCCCGCGTTTTGCAAGGGAATTTTCCAACCGATTACCGGCCGGCGACGAGCCTGTTGTCGGCCCGGCGTTCTTGACTTCGCTTCTCCCATGCACCGATAATGAAAGGTTGTTTTGTCACTCTTGAACGAACCAGCAGAACGAATAAGCGGAATTCATACGGATTCATAAGGAGCGTTTCGTGGCGACGGCCAGTTCTACTGCTCCCAGTCAGGCTGTAACCCATGGCGTGGCGCCGTTGCGCGCCGGTCATGGATTCTCGTTCGTTTTGCGGCGGCTGCATTCCCTGTCAGGAATTGTGCCGGTGGGCGCGTTCCTGTTCGAACATATTCTGGTTTCGAACTCCACCGCCATCACCGGGCCGGATGCTTACGCCCGCCAGGTGAGCTTTCTGGCCAACCTGCCGCTCGTATTCTTCCTGGAATTGTTTGGTATCTGGCTGCCCATTGCGTTTCATGCGCTCTATGGTTTTTACATCTGGTATCGCGGGGACGGGAACGCGATTCAGTATCCCTGGAGCGGCAACTGGATGTACACCGCGCAACGCTGGACTGGCGGCATCGCTTTTGCCTACATCCTATGGCACACGTGGACGATGCGGTTTACCGGCGTCGACCTGCACGCGCATCCTGAACTGTCGTTCGGTAAGGTGCAGGCGGAAGTATTTCAGACCCCATTTTTCCTGTTTTATGTGTTGGGGTTGATCGCGGCTTCGTGGCACTTCGCTTACGGCATCTGGCTGTTCTCGACGAAGTGGGGCATCGTTTCCGGGGAAAAGGCGCAGAAGCGATTCCTGGTTGTGTGTTTGGCTTTTTTCTTTGTGCTGACTGGCGCAGGACTGGCCAGCCTTACTTCATTCCGGTCGCGGCCGCAGCAGCCGACTGAGCCGGGCACTGCGGTGACGAATGGAAACCGACAGATAACGGAGAGTCGATAGGAACGATGGCAGCGACTCCGAAAATTATTGTTGTGGGTGGGGGGCTCGCGGGCCTCTCGGCCGTCATTAAGATCGCCGAGATGGGCGGCAGCGTTGACCTGTTTTCGATCGTTCCGGTGAAGCGCTCGCATTCGGTGTGCGCGCAGGGCGGGATCAACGCGGCCAAGAACCTGAAGGGCGAGGGCGATTCCACGTGGAAACACTTTGACGACACGGTGTTCGGCGGCGATTTTCTGGCCAACCAGCCGCCGGTCAAAAACATGTGCGAAGCCGCGCCCGGCATCATCGATCTGCTCGACCGCATGGGCGTTCCCTTTAATCGCACGCCGGAGGGCCTGCTCGATTTTCGCCGCTTTGGCGGAACTTTGTATAACCGCACGGCATTCGCCGGGGCGACCACAGGGCAGCAACTTCTTTACGCGCTTGACGAGCAAGTCCGGCGTTACGAGTCGGAAGGAAAAGTAAAAAAGTACGAGCATTGGGAGTTTCTCTCGGCCGTGCTCGACGGAAACCGCGTCTGCCGCGGCATCTGCGCCATGGACTTGCGGTCGATGGAAGTGCGGACGTTTCCGGCCGATGCGATCATCATCGCCACCGGCGGCAATGGCGCTATCTTCGGCAAGTCGACGAATTCGGTGGTGTGCACAGGTTCGGCGCAATCGGCGCTTTATCAGCAGGGCTGCTACTACGCGAACGGCGAATTCATTCAGGTGCATCCCACGTGCATCCCGGGCGAAGACAAGCTGCGGCTGATGTCGGAATCGGCGCGCGGCGAGGGCGGGCGGGTGTGGGTGCCGAAAACCGCGGGCGACAAGCGGGATGCGAAAACCATTCCCGAAAATGACCGGTGGTATTTTCTGGAAGAGTGGTATCCGAAGTACGGCAACCTGGTGCCGCGCGACATCGCCACGCGGGCAATCTTCAAGGTGGTCTTCGAGTTCAACCTTGGCATCGACGGCAAGCCGATGGTTTATCTCGACCTCACCCACATCGACCGCAAGATTCTGGATCGCAAGCTGGAAGGCATTCTCGAAATCTACGAGAAGTTTGTGGGCGACGATCCCCGCGACACGCCTATGAAGATTTTCCCCGGGATGCACTACACGATGGGCGGGCTGTGGGTGGATTTCAATCAGGCTACGAACATTCCGGGCATCTTCGCGGCGGGCGAGTGCGAATATCAGTACCACGGTGCGAACCGGCTGGGCGCGAATTCGCTGGTCTCCTGCATTTATGGCGGAGGCATTGCCGGGCCGAACGCGGTGAAATATGCGCGCGGGTTGCAGGCGCTGGCGGACGGCAATGGCTGCTTCGCGGCTGAGAAGAAAAAGCAGGAAGAGAGCAATTCCCTGCTCATGAATAATCAGGGGACCGAGAATCCGTTCCGGCTGTGGCGCGAACTGGGCGAGTTGATGACTAAAGATTGCACGGTCATCCGCTACAACAAGAATTTGCAGCAGACCGATGCGAAACTGGTGGAGATGCTGGAACGCTTCCGCAAAGTGAACTTGAGCGATCGCACGCAGTGGGCGAACACCAGCGTGGTATTCACTCGCCAGCTTTACAACATGCTGCAGTTGTCGCGCGTGATTGCCCAGGGAGCGCGTCTGCGCGACGAATCGCGCGGAGCGCACTACAAGCCGGACTTCCCGGAGCGCGACGATAAGAATTTCCTGAAGACGACGAAAGCGGTTTTCGCGCCCGATGCCGATGAGCCGAAGTTTGAGTTCGAGCCGGTGGATACGTCGCTGATTCCGCCGCGGGCGAGGAAGTATTGATGTGGCGATGGGGTGCTATTGCACTCTGTGTATGGTCGACAATTTCAGCTTTGGCGCAATCGCGTCCCTGCACTCGGCAAGAGGGTCAGCGGGCTGATCAGGCAGTCGATGCGCTGAACTCGTGGAACCGAATTCACGAATGGTACAAAGATTACCGCCAATGCGATGATGGTGCGCCAGCTGAAGGAGTGAGCGAGGCGGTTGCTCGCAACCTGGTGGACCGATGGGAAACGCTGCCACGACTTGGTGAACTGACGAAGGACATTGGATTCCGGGGCTTTGTGCTGAAGCACGTTGATGAGACGCTGAACGACGATGATCTGAAGAAGATCAGCGCGAACGCCGTCAAAAGATGCCCTGCAAATTTACGATCTCTGTGCCGCCAGCTTAAGATCCAAGCTGAAGCACGGTGAGGGAACCGCCGAATGCGTAGACCCTTCGCTAGGGCTCGGGCGACAAAGTTGTTGAAAGCTGAAGATAAATGGCTGATAAATCGGTAATCATAAAGATCAAGCGTCAGGCCACGCCCACCTCCAGGTCACACTGGGAGGAGTTCGAACTTGCCTGGCATCCGGGTATGAACGTGATCTCATGCCTGATGGAAATCGCCGCCAATCCTGTCACGCGCGATGGCAAGCCGACCACGCCCATCACTTACGATTCGAATTGCCTGGAAGAAGTCTGCGGATCCTGCGCCATGCTCATCAATGGACGCGCCCGCATGGCCTGCTCGGCGCTGATCGACAATCTCGAGCAGCCGGTTCGACTCGAGCCGTTTTCCAAGTTTCCGGTTGTCCGCGACCTTGCTACCGACCGCAGCGTGATCTTCGAGAATCTCAAGGCCGTCAAGGCCTGGGTGCCGATCGACGGCACCTACGATCTGGGTCCCGGCCCTCGCGTGTCGGCGGAAGAGCAGGAAGTGGCGTATCCTATTTCGCGCTGTATTTCCTGTTGCTGCTGCATGGAAGCCTGCCCGCAATTTAACGACGACACCGGTTTCGTAGGCGCGGCCACCATCGCGCAAGTACGGCTGTTCAACACACATCCCACGGGCCAGGCGCTGAAACGCGAGCGACTGGCGGCTTTGATGGGCGATGGCGGCATCCAGGAATGCGGTTACGCGCAGAATTGCGTCGAGGTCTGCCCCAAAGACATACCGCTGACAAGAGCAATTTCGGAAGTTAGCGGCGACGTCATGAAACAGGCTATCGGTGACCTTTTTCGACGCTGATTTGCGTCACTTTGCCCATCCCGGGGAGGGCCCTTTCGAGCACGCTGACGCCAAATCCCTCTGTGCACAGCACATAACTCGCATCTAACCGGATGCGCAAGATGGCCCTTCGCATGCCACCTATTAGTGTGCTCTCACAGCTACCCTGGGTAGTAACCAGTAGTAACCAGATTTTGGAGTACAGATTCTGGTACGGCGGTAACGGCGTGAAAGCGGTATCTGGTTTGAGGGCTTGACAGCGTAGGGTAGAATGTCCGGCAGTCGGGGCGAGTTGTACCAAAACGGGAAAGGCCACTTCGTTGAAGCAGAAAACAAAATTCTGGCTCTCGGTTGCCGTGTTGGCAGGCCTGTGCAGCCCGCTGTTTGCTGTCAGTCCTACGAATTTGCACCGCACGGTGCACCGGCGGCGGCAGGTTCGGTCTTTGCGTTGGAACCCGATGTTCCGGCCGTCTCACCAGTCGTTGCTGGTGCAGAACGCCGAGATCAACCGCATGGAATTGCCCCGCATTCAGGACGATGCAGAGCTGGAACATTTGAAGGCGATTGAGGCTCTGGTGCCGATTCGTATCAGCGAATCGCTGCGTTTCGATCCGCGGCTGGATCCGACACGGCGGTTTAGCCGTCCCTGGACGCGCGACTTTACCGAAGACATTGGTCAGGCTTATTACCACCGCTTTCATCAGCAGATTCAGGTGAATTCTGCGGTGCGAACGGTGAAGGTGCAGAAAAAACTTCGCCGCCACAATCGCAACGCGGCCCCGGCCGACGGCGATACGGCTTCTTCGCATCTGGCCGGCGTCACCGTGGACCTGCAGCGTCGCGGCATGACAAATGAACAGATCCGCTGGATGGAACACTACCTGTTCTATATGAAGGCTCTGGGGCTGGTGGAACCGGAAGAAGAGCGCCACCAGTGGGTGTTCCACATCATGGTTTCCGGTCACTACTCGGAGTGGCGCGAGACACAGAATATTGTTCCGCTGGAAAAGGTGGAGCGTCCTGCAAGCGACCGGCTTCTGATCGACAGTTCTGCAACCGACAGCGCGCAGAATCCCTTTCTCGATCTGCAGCTCACGGCACTCACCCAGCCGGAGTAAACTAGTGTTCTTCTTCCGGTTCCACTAGAATCTCTCTCCGCGTGTCATTTTAAATTCTCTGATCTTAATTCTCGTAATCATTGGATTGCATGCGAATGGCGAAGCGGTCGACTCTAGCATGATCGTGCTGATGGCCGGGCTTCCTGGCACCGGCAAAACTACGCTTGCACGCGAACTGGCCGCCCGGACCTCCGGCCGTGTCGTCAGCAAGGACGAAATCCGCCATGCAATTTTTTTCGCCAATGAGGTCGAATACTCTTCACGGCAGGACGATTTCTGCGTTCAGGTCATGCTTGAAACTGCCGGATATTTTCTGCGGAATGAACCCGCGCGCTGTATCTTGCTCGACGGCCGTCCATTCTCGCGGCGCTATCAAGTCGAAAATGTTCTTGCCGCCGCAGCTTCCCTGCATCAGCCCTGGCGGATCCTGGAATGCGTTTGCTCGGAAGCGACCGCGCGGCGGCGTCTGGAGGAGCACGTGGTCAATGGAGCGCATCCCGCAGGCAACCGCGACTTTCAGCTTTATCTTGACGTGCGGGCCCGCTTCGAAGGTATATCTGCGTCGAAAACAATTATTGATACTGATCAGCCGCTTGAAGACTGTATTGCGCGGGCTCTTGCCGCCTTACGGTGAGCGTTCCCGCCAAGATTTCACCAAATACCGTTGGCCCCTGATGGCGGACGGCGGACGCTGTTACACTGTGGTGCTTCCCTCATGCCTACCTTTGCCGCGGTCGACATCGGATCGAACTCAGTTCGGCTGAAGATCGCACGCCTGGCTGGGCGCCGCCTTCGGCCAATCCACGAGGACCGCGAAGTCACGCGTCTCGGCGAGGGAGTATTCCGCTCCGGATTTCTCACGCCTGAATCGATGGCGGAAACGGTCAAGGTGCTGCGCCGTTTTCACCGAGCCGCGCAGCAGGTGGTCACCGACACAGTGCGTGTCGTGGCGACCAGCGCTTTGCGCGACGCTCGAAATTCTCAGGCGTTTCTGGAGTGGGTACGTTCGGCAACAGGATGGCGGGTTGAGATTATTTCCGGAGTGGAAGAAGCGCGGCTGATTCACCTTGGACTGGTTTCCAGTCCTCGCGTGGACCGTTTGCCCACGCTGATGATCGATCTCGGCGGCGGCAGTTGCGAGTTGACGGTTTCGGCGAAGGGGCAAATCCGCGACACGGTGAGCCTTCCGCTGGGTGCGGTCCGGCTCACTGACGAATTCCTCAGGCATGATCCGCCCCGCAAGGGAGAATTGAAACGCCTGCGCGGATTCGTGACCCGCGAAGTGAACCGCATCGCGCCGCGGATCGTGGCCGCGCGCGTGAAGAACGCGATTGCCACGTCCGGGACTGCGGCGGCGCTGGCGGCCGTGGCAGCCCACTTGAGCAGCAACCGCCGCAGCCACCGGCTGATGGTGTCGAGCGCGGAGATGAGCCGCATCGCCAAGCGCCTGGCCCGGTTGCCCGTGGCCGACCGGCGCAAGATTGAAGGCATTGGACCGCGCCGCGCGGAAATCGTGGTGGCAGGCGCGATGGTCTATCACGCCCTCGTCGAACATTGCCATCTCAAGGGATTTCGTTACTCGCCGCTCGGTTTGCGCGACGGCCTATTGGCGCAGATGGCGGCGGAATACGACCGCAACACGCGGCCCGGCAAACAGATCGAGTCCGAGCGCTGGGAGTCGATCGGGAAAGCTGTGGAACATTACGGCCTTGACCGCAAACATGCGCTCGACGTCCGCGAGTCGGCCATGTTTCTTTTTTCCGCGCTGCGGTCGGTGCACCGGCTGGCTCCCGAGTATCGCGAGTGGATCTCCGCTGCGGCCATGCTCTACGAAGTGGGCGACTACGTGAACCGCGCCGGGCGGCATCGCCATACTCACTACATTATTTCGAACTCGGAAATTCTGGGTTACACGCCGCCGCAACGGCGCATCATAGCGGCCATATCGCGCTACCTGGGAAATTCGCGCCCGACTATGGATGACGGACCCATGAAGGTGCTCGATCCCGCCGACCGACCCGGTGTGCAGAAGGCGATCTTGCTGCTGCGACTGGCTCGGGCGTTGAATCTAGGCCGCAGCCGCGCGGTACAGAAAGTGCGAGTGAAACTGCACGCCGCGGATGTGCGCCTGACGCTCGTTCCCCGTCGCCGTATGGGAGTGGACTTGGAACTCTGGGCAATCGAAAAAGATTGCGCTTACTTCCGGGAAGTCTTCGGACGGGAACTTTCTACTGCCGTGTCGTAGAGCGTACGCAGAATCTTCGGAGTCACACACCAGCTCAACGTACCGGAACTGCGCCGCATCTCCACTTTCGCGACGGCTCCCTTTTTCAGTTCGAGCGAGGCTTCGCATCCGGAATCGCTGATGATCGCGCCCAGAAACTGGCTGAGGTTCGGATTGTGCCCAACCACCATGATCGCTTCCTGGCGCGCATATTTTTCCAGCAGCTTGCGGAAATCGGCGAAGCCGGCTTCGGGGCGGAGGCCCGCATCGATCTGCAGTTTGCCTTCGTAACCCAGTTCGTTGCCCACCAGAGAACCGGTTTGCGTGGCGCGTTTCAGAGGGCTGGAGACGATCACGTCCACCTGGACGTCCAACGCAGCGAGCGCGCGGCCGATGTAACCGCATTGCGCGATGCCTTCGGGATCGAGAGCGCGCTTCTCGTCCTTTTTCGGATTGGCAACGTGCTCCCCCGCGCTGGCGTGACGCAAGAAGTAAAGAATCATTGCGCACTACGTTCCTTCCTGATGATTACCGTGTGCTTTCGCGGCGCAGCCGGCGGGGGCAGCGTCGCAGCCTGCTTGCCTTCGGCCAGGCCAATCAGGAAATCCTGCGCACTGAACGCGGCTGCGCCCACTGGCGGTTTGGTTTTGAGTTTCCCCTGCGGCGATTGCCAGGCACGAATGTAGGTGGCATCGCGGAGCAGGATACGCGCTTTGCGATTGTCGGCCAGGTACGCGTCGAGAATTTCATGGCGTACGCGATCGCGCAACACTTCGTCGAGCAGAGGCACCAGCACTTCGACGCGCTCGTAAAGATTGCGCGGCATCCAGTCGGCGCTGCCCATGTAGATTTCTTCGTCGCCGCCGTTGGCGAAATAGTAGATGCGGCTGTGCTCAAGGAACCGTCCCACAATGCTGCGCACACGAATGCGGTCACTCACACCGCGCACGCCGGGACGCAGGGCGCAGATGCCGCGGACGATCAGATCAATCTCCACTCCGGCCTGCGAGGCACGGTAAAGGGCTTGCACCACACTCTTATCGAGAAGCGCGTTCATCTTTGCGATGATGCGAGCCTCGCGCCCCTGGCGGGCGTGTTCGGCTTCACGATCAATCAGGGCAATCGATTTCTCGGCCAGGTCGAGCGGGGCCACCAGCAGCGGATCGTAGTCTGGATTTTCCGCATACGCGGTGAGGAAGCTGAACACATCGTGAACCGCCCGCGTCACTTCTGGATTTGCCGTGAATAAACTGAGATCGGTATAAATGCGCGCCGTGGTTGCGTTGTAGTTTCCGGTGCCGATGTGGGCGTAGCTGCGGATCGCGCCGTCGGGATCGCGGCGCACCAGCAACGATAGCTTGCAGTGCGTCTTCAGGCCGACCAGTCCGTGAAACACCTGCACACCGGCATCTTCCATGTCACGCGCCCAGCGAATGTTGTGGGCTTCGTCGAAGCGCGCTTTCAGTTCCACGACCGCGGTCACTTCCTTGCGCGAGGCGGCGTCGATGAGCGACGGCACGATCAGCGAATGTTCGTTGGTGCGGTAGAGTGTCTGCTTGATGGAGAGCACACGATCGTCTTCCGCCGCCGACTCGATGAAGGAAACCACGGCGTCGTAGGAATCGAAGGGGTGGTGCAGCAGTATGTCGTGACGACGCAACTCTTCGAATAAATCGTTCGACTTGGCGGTAAGCCGCAACTCCCGCGGCGAAAACGGACGATACTTCAGGTCGGGACGATCCACCTGCTCGTAAACGTTGAACAAGCGCGAAAGATTCACCGGCCCGTTGACCGGAAAAACCTGCCAGGGGTCGAGTTCAAACACGGTTCGCAGGCGCTCGATGATTTCGGGATCGGCGTCGGCCTCAATCTCCATGCGCACCGCGTCTCCCTTGCGCCGGTTGTGCAATTCCGCGCGCACGGATTCGAGCAGGCTGCGGGCTTCTTCCTCCTGCAGATAGAGATTGCTGTTGCGGGTCACGCGGAAGGGCGCGGAAGAAACCACGTCATAGCCGTGATACATGTTCACGGCGTGGTGCGCGACCAGGTCGGCGAGGAAAATAAAATCGGTCGTGCCCTCGGACGGCAAGCGCACCAGCCGCGGCAGAGCCCGCGGAACGGCCACTACTCCGGTGTAGGTGAGCGCGGAGCGCCGGCGGCGACGCAGCAAGAAGCCCAGGCACAACGCCTTGTTGATCACCCGCGGAAAAGGATGCGCGGGATCGACCGTAACCGGAGTGAGCAGCGGATCGAGTTCTTTCTCGCAGTATTCGTCGACGAACCGCAGGGCTGCCGGGTCCAGTTCGTGCAGGGCCAACACTCGAATGCCGCTCGCGGCCAGAGCCGGGCGCAGGCGCGCATTCCAACAGTCATACTGTTCGTCGACAAACTCATGGCAAAGTTTTCCGAGAAGTTCGCGCTTCTGCACCAGAGTGGTGCCGTCGGGACCGGCCTCGTTGTAGCCATCTTCAATCTGCTGCACCATGGCAGCCACCCGTATCTCGAAGAACTCATCGAGATTGCTGGCTGAGATGGCCAGAAACTTCACGCGCTCGAGCAGCGGATTACTCTCATCCCCAGCCTCTTCGAGCACACGACGGTTAAACGCGAGCCAGGAGGTGTCGCGATTGAGGTAATACTGGGGATCTTCGAGTGAAATACGCGCCATGCGGACGTGCCGTTACTGCATATCTTTCCTGGGTTTCCCGACCTTCTCGGGCATAGGTTTCGCAGAGCCTCTAGTATAAAGCATCCTGAAAAATGAAAACGGCGTCCGGCTGACTCTCACCTGACGCCGCTATATTTTGGAGCTGCCCACCGCTCGCCGGGCCGCGTCAGCGCACTTCTTTGATCGCCTCTTTCACTTTTTGCGCGACGCTGTCCGGAAGTGGCGCATAGGCCAGAGCGGAAGTCATTTTCTGGCCGTCCGTTACCATCCAGTTCAAGAAGTCAGAAAGAATCTTACCCTTGGCCGGGTCTTTGGACTGTGCCGGAATCAGCAGCCATGTGAAGCTCGCAATTGGATAGGCATCCTTGCCGGGCGCGTTGGTGATCGAAACGCGAAAATCCGCGGGCATCTTCGGAGCCGAAGCCGCGGCCGCCGTCACGCTCTCGAGCGATCCTTTTACGAAGTTGCCGGCGGCATTCTGCACGCTGCCGAATGGGATTTTGGTCTGCAGCGCGTAGATGAGCTCGACGTAGCCGATAGCTCCCGGCATCTGGCGAACGTATGCGGCGACCTGCTCATTGCCTTTGCCGCCAAGCCCGAGCGGCCACTTCACTGCGGTACCGCTGCCCACACGGCTCTGCCAATCGGAACTCACCTTCGACAGATAGTCGGTCCAGATAAAAGTTGTGCCGCTGCCGTCCGAGCGGTGAATGACAACGATGTCCTTGTCGGGGAAATTCACGCCCGGATTCACGGCCGCAATCGCCTTGTCATTCCACTTCGTGATGGTGCCCAGAAAGATCCCAGCCAGGACGTTGGGAGTAAATTTCAGCTCGGCGCTCACTCCCGGGACGCTGTAAACCGGCACCACCGCTCCCAGCACAGTGGGAATATTGAGGATCTTGGATTTCGCCGCCTTGAGCTGCTCGTCATTCATGGGCATGTCGCTGGCCCCGAAATCCACGGTGCCTTCCGAGACTTGGCGGATTCCGCCGCCGCTGCCGATCGACTGGTAATTGATTTCAATATCGGAGTGCAGCTTGTGGTACTCGCTAAACCACTTGGAATACATGGGATAAGGAAAAGTAGCGCCCGCCCCGTTGAGCTTGGTCTGCCCCAACGCCGCCACCGGCAAAAGAACACACAACCAAAACAGAATGGCTTTCCGCATCATCACACCCCCCTGAAATGTTGGTACTCCACTTCTAGTGGGGCAATGTTACAGGACTGTTACAACGTGGTGAATTTGTGGTGAATGGGAAGCGAAGACGCGTTCGGCTACGGCGCCGGCTGCAGCCGGGCAAGTTCCCGCGCGAAAAGTGGATTAGCCGGAAACTGCGCACGCAGGCCCGTCAGCAACTGGATCGCCTGTGCCTTGTCCTTGTCGCGCACATAAGCAATCGCCAGCAGGATGCGGGCGAAAGGCCCCAGGTAGCGGCCGTGCTCCGCCGTCAGTTGCAAATCGGCGATGCCGCCCTGCCGGTCGCCGGGAAGCCCACCCAGCCGCAACAGCCAGCGGAACGGCGCGTACAGGCTGCCCACGATGTATTTGCTGAACCCGGTGGCCAGGAATACGTCGTAGCAGTCCGGGCAGACGTCGAGCAACTGTGCTGCCCAGACCGAAGATTGCTTGGTGAAATGCAGCGAATCCAGGGTGCGATGGTCGATGAGTGCGGCGTAGTCGGCCTGCAGCCCGGAAGTTAAGGTCATGGCAAATAATGCGTCGCGATCTTTCGGGTCTTTGGTGAAACGCGCCCGCGCCAGCGACTCCGCCCGCGCAATGGCCTCCTGAAAGCGCTCGCGCAGCGCTGGATCGGCCGCAATTTTAGGCCGCGCCATGAACGTTTCGTCGTTTGCGTAAAACTGGCTCTCCAGGATGCCTAAGCGATTGAATTCGGAAAACAGGAACCCGGCAGCTTCGCTCACTGGGCCGACCGGATCATCGGGGTGGCCGGCCTCCCAAGCGGAAAAATTTCTTTGGGCGCCAACAAAATCCAAGTTGTAGAGACCGGAATACCCGTGATCAAGCGCGGAATCCATGACCACGCGCTCCGCCGGGCCTGCGAAAGTCGAGCGAGCTACTAGGCAACAGCACAGGACTGCTACCATGGTTAGGGCTCGCGCGTTAAAGAATCTGTTCATGTCCAAGATGCGTACAAACAAATCAGTACAAAAATGCGTCTACGGTCCGGTCTTTCTATTGTCGTTCATCTACACGGCTTTGCAACCAGTACATTCTTTGGAACCGCTAACTTTGATGCCACGCGCGGGAAAGCGTTCAGGTCCTGGGGTCAATTTCTTGTAAATTCTGGCCCATTCTTATTTTTGCAACTTCGGAGGGCATCCTCGCCATGATGCAGACTCAGCCTTCCAACGAAAGACGAAATCTTCATGAGTAATTCGCCGACGCAGTATGCTCCCGGCTGGCCCGGGATTTCTCCCCGCTGGACTTCGAGTGCGAAAGCCGGAGTCGGCACCGCCCTCAACCAGCACAGCCGCGTCTGGTTCACGCTCAGTCACGGCATTCTGAACGAAATTTATTTTCCCCGCGTCGACCAGGCCTGCACCCGCGACATGGGATTCATGGTCACCGACGGCAACGCGTTTTTTTCCGAGGAGAAGCGCCACTGCACTTTTGAAAACCGTCCGTTCGAGCCCGGCGTTCCGACCTACGAGCTAACCAATACCTGCAACAGTGGACGCTACAGGATTCATAAAGAAGTTCTCACTGATCCCTACCGCAACGTCGTCCTGCAGAAAGTGCGCTTCGAGCCTCTGCAAGGGCAGCTTTCCGACTATCACCTCTACGCCCTGCTCTCGCCGCATCTGGCCAATGCCGGGTACGGCAATACGGGCTGGGTTGGAGACTACAAAGGCGTCCCCATGTTTTTCGCCCAGCACGACGATACCGCGCTGGCCATGGCTTGCTCGGTTCCGTGGAAAAAAATGTCGGTAGGTTTCGTCGGTACCTCGGATGGCTGGCAAGACTTGTCGCTGCATTTCCAGATGCAGTGGGAATACACGCGGGCCGAGAACGGAAACATCGCATGCACCGCCGAAATTGATTTGGCGGGGTGTAACGGAGAGTTCATACTGGCCCTCGGCTTCGGGGGGATCTGGAGCGAGGCGGGCCAGCAAGCGCGTTCCAGCCTGCTCGAGAACTACACCGATCTGCACCAGCAGTATGTGGTCCATTGGAAAAACTGGCAGAATACTCTGCTCAAACTCGACGATCCCACGCGCGAACACGATCTTTACCGCGCGTCGACGGCCGTCCTGCGCACGCACGAGTCCAAGGATTTTCTGGGCGGCATCATCGCCAGCCTCTCGATTCCATGGGGATTCAACAAAGGCGACGAAGATCTCGGCGGTTATCACCTGATCTGGCCGCGCGATCTGGTGGAAACCGCTGGCGCTCTGCTGGCCGCCGGCGCCGTGGTTGATTCCGTTAGAGTGCTTCGCTATCTCGAGGTCACACAGGAGGCCGCCGGCAACTGGGCGCAGAACATGTGGCTCGATGGCCGCCCTTACTGGGGCGGCATCCAAATGGACGAAACCGCATTCCCCATCCTGTTGCTCGATCTTCTGCGCCGCAAGGCTCCGAAGGATCTGGGCGATCTGCAGCGCTGGTGGCCCATGGTGCGCAACGCCGCCGGCTTCATCGTGCGCAACGGACCCGTTACTCAGCAGGATCGTTGGGAGGAAGATGCGGGCTATTCTCCGTTTACCCTTGCCGCGGAAATCTCGGCGCTGCTGGCTGCGGCGGACATCGCTGATCTGGCCGGACACAGCGACGCAGCCGCGATCATGCGCGACACGGCCGATGCCTGGAACGACAATATTGACCGCTGGATCTATGCCACCGGTGGCGATCTCGCACAACAACTCGGTGTGGAGGGTTACTACGTCCGCATCTCGCCGCCCGATAGCGGAGACGCAGCCTCTCCGACGCAAGGCTTTGTGCCCATCAAGAACCGCCCGCCGGGACAAGACCACGAAATCGCATCGCACATCATCAGTCCAGATGCCCTTGCGCTCGTCCGCTTCGGCCTGCGCGCCCCGGATGATCCCCGCATCCTGAACACGTTGCGAGTGATCGATGCGCTGCTGGCCGTCGAGTTGCCCCAAGGACCTTGCTGGTACCGTTACAACGGCGACGGCTACGGTGAGCACAAAGACGGCTCGGCGTTTGATGGCAACGGAATCGGCCGTCCCTGGCCGCTCCTCGCCGGTGAGCGCGCTCACTATGCGCTCGCCGCTGGGCATCCCGACGAAGCAAAAGCTCTGCTGACTGTGATCGAACTTTCCACCGTTGGGGAGAGCCGCTCGATTCCCGAGCAGGTTTGGGACGCCGCAGATATTCCCGCTCTCGAACTTTTCCGAGGCAAGCCCTCCGGCTCCGCCTGCCCGCTGGTGTGGGCACATTCCGAATATATAAAACTGCTGCGCTCGATTCGGGACGGCAAGATCTTCGACCAGCCTCCGCAGACTGTTCAGCGCTATTTAGTGGAGAAGCGTGCGCGGACTATCTTCGGATGGAGGATGAATAACAAGACTCGTACCATTCCGCGCGGCAAGGTCCTGCGCATCGTCCTGATTTCTCCTGCAACCGTGCACTGGAGCGTCGACGGATGGAAGACATCGCAGGATACAAAAACCCGCGATTCCGGGCTGGGCATCCACACGCTGGATCTGCCCACCGCCTCGTTGCCAGTGGGTGGCGAGGCAATCTTCACTTTCTTCTGGGCGAAGGAAAACCGTTGGGAAGGAACGGACTATATGGTGACGGTGCAGTGAGGATGAGGAACGGGTGGGAGTTTCTTGACGAGCAATTTGCGCTGCCTAGCAATTTCCCTGCCCGCCCCCACACCAACCGCCTTGTCATCCTGAGCGAAGCGAAGGGCCCATGCATCTTGCCGCAGTTGAGGCGCTGCCGAAAATTACATGGGTCCTTCGCTTCGCTCAGGATGACAAGCCGTATTTAGGGGAAACTGCGCCACTACTGAAGAATTTGTTTGATTGTCCGAACAAGCGTTACGCTTCCGGCGGGCTCGAGTAAAGCAACTCCACGACGGTGCAATCGTCGCTGAGCGGATTCCCCGCGCAGAAGGTAGACACAGCAGAAAAAATTCCCTCTAACGTCGGAGTCTTCGCCGCGGCCGCTTCCAGCCGCGAATCTTCGAAGAAATCGCCCATGGCATTCTCCGCCTCGGTGACTCCGTCCGTCACCAGGATGAAGCGGTCGCCGGAATTCAGCTGGCAGCGCGCACTTTCAAAAGTCGCGTCGGCCAGCAGGCCCACCGGGACATTGCCGTGCGGCGGACGCATCACCTCCCCGCCGCACACCAGCAGCGGCGGCACGTGCCCGCAGTTCACATATTCCAGATCGCCATCGCGGCGTAATCGCGCCAGC
>JBEKDY010000049.1:0-20587 GCA_050014115.1 Candidatus Sulfotelmatobacter sp.
CTTGACCTGGGTCGGGCGCAGGCTAAGCTGATTTACGGTCATGAAATCAATTATGTGTTGCTGATGCACTTGGGAGCTTTCAGCAGCACGATCATGCCGGATGCGCTGGATTTGCTGAAGAAGAAAGGATTCAAGCTGGTCACGCTGGAGGAAGCGGAGAGCGATCCGGTATATCAGGGCGATCCGGACATTGGCCTGCACGATGCGGGCACGCTGCTGGATCAGATGATGCAGCTGAAACAGATCAAGTATCCGGAACACGTTGAGAAGCCGTATAAAGACCTGCAGAGCGTTTGCCAGTGAAGGCAGGATCGCCCGGCCCATCTCGATTCGCAGATCACTGGTTCCCGTATAATTCAGGGACTGTCATGCCTGCCTTTCTTGATCAGATTATCGCGGCTACGCGCGGAAGAGTGTCGGCGGCGAAGCGCGGGGCGGACTTGCGGGATCTGGAGCGACGGGCGGAGCGGCACGTGCCGCGCGGGTTTCGGCGGGCCCTGGAGTCGAAGAGCCGAGATGGAATTGCGATTATTGCAGAGTTGAAGAAGGCTTCGCCGTCGAAGGGATTGATTCGGGCAGAGTTTCATCCGGTGGAGTTGGCGCGGGAACTGGAAACGGCGGGCGCGGCGGCACTCTCGGTGCTGACGGATGAGGAATTTTTTCAGGGGTCGCTGGAAAATCTAGGTGCGGCTTCGGCGGCGGTGAAGATTCCGTGCCTGCGCAAAGATTTTATTGTGGATGAGTTCCAGTTGCTGGAGGCGCGGGCGAATTCCGCAGATGCGGTGTTGCTGATTATGGCGGCGTTGCCGCAGGCGGAGTTGGTCACGCTAGCGGCCGCGGCGCGCGAACGCGGGCTGGATATTTTGTGTGAAGTGCACGATGGCGACGAGTTGCAGAGGGCGCTTGACGCGGGTTGCAATCTGATCGGGGTGAACTCGCGCGATCTCCGGACGTTCAGAGTTGATCTCGAGATTGCGTTGCGGCTGGCGGAGAGTCTTCCGAAGAATGTGGTGCGCGTGGCGGAGAGCGGGATTCATTCGAACGCCGATGTGGCCCGGTTGCGGGCGGCCGGGTATCACGCAGTTCTTGTAGGTGAGTCGCTGATGCGGGCGGAACGGCCGGGGGACGCGCTGCGTTCTCTAGCCACGCGTAGCGAGTGCCGAGTACCGAGCGGGCGGTGAAGGACTCGGACTTACTGGCGACTGGTCACTGACAGCTAGAAACTGTCCCACATGACTTGGGTGAAGATTTGCGGGATGACGAATCTGGAGGACGCGCTCGTGGCGGTGGAGGCGGGCGCGGACGCAGTGGGATTCGTGTTTTATGAGAAGAGTCCGCGGTGCGTGAGCGTGGAGACGGCGCGGCAGATTGTGGGAAAACTGCCGGCGACCGTGGAAAAGGTGGGAGTGCTTGCCGGGGAAAGTGTGGCACGGGCTGATGAAATTGTATCTGGTGTCGGTCTCGATGCTCTGCAGGTGTATCCGTTCTCTTACGCGAAAAGTGGCGGCGCAAACGACAATCTGGGCGTAAATTCACGGCTCGGGAAGAAGAAGCTTTACTTCGCGCTGCCGATTGCGCGGTACATGAGTGAGGGCCACCAGGTGACGGTAGATGTGAAGGACCCGGAAAGCAGGTTCGCGGCCCTCCTTCTCGATTCCGGTGGCGGCCAGCAGCCCGGCGGTACGGGTGTGGCCTTCGATTGGAAGAAAGCAGTGCCATTAGTTGCACGTTTGAGCCGCACTGTATCTGTGGTGATCGCCGGTGGATTGACGCCGGAAAATGTTGGCGAGGCGATCGGCATTCTTCAGCCGTGGGGCGTGGATGTGGCGTCGGGAGTGGAGGCCTCGCCGGGGAAGAAGGATGCGGAGAAGGTGCGGGCGTTTGTGAGGGCGGTGCGGGAGATGGATCGGAAGGTGAGTTGAGGATGGCGACGGTTCCCAGAACTGCGAGAGTCAGAGTCCCCACTTCTCGAGCAAAAGGCGCGCGAGAAATGGGGCATCCTCGCGTTTCAGCGCCTCGTGCTGCTGTCCCTCGTGCCTCTGTTGCTGCCAACGAGCCGGGGCGGTTCGGGGTTTATGGCGGGCGATATGTGCCGGAAACGTTGATGGCGGCGCTCGAAGAACTCGAGCGCGAGTATGAGCGGGCGAAGAGGGACCGGAAGTTTCAGGCGCGGCTCACCGAGTTGTTGCGGACTTATGCGGGGCGTCCGACGCCGTTGTTTTTTGCGCGCCGGCTGACGAAGAAGCTGGGCGGAGCCAGGATTTATTTGAAGCGCGAAGACCTGCTGCATACCGGGGCGCACAAAATTAATAACTGCCTGGGGCAGGGGCTGCTGGTGGAGCGGATGGGCAAGCATCGCGTGATCGCCGAGACGGGCGCCGGGCAGCACGGCGTGGCCACGGCGACGGTCTGCGCGCTGCTGGGATTTGAATGCGTTGTCTACATGGGGACGGAAGACATGCGGCGGCAGGAGTTGAACGTCTTCCGCATGCGGCTGTTGGGGGCGGAGGTACGCGGAGTGGAGTCAGGGTCGCGGACATTGAAAGACGCAATCAACGAGGCTATGCGCGACTGGGTCACGAATGTGCGGACCACACATTATTTATTAGGGAGCGTGCTGGGAGCGCATCCGTATCCGACGATGGTGCGGGATTTTCATCGCGTGATTGGACGCGAGGCGCGGGCGCAGATTCTGAAAGCTGAAGGAAAATTACCTGCGGCGATTATCGCGTGCGTGGGCGGAGGATCGAACTCGATCGGAATTTTCTACGATTTCCTTAAAGATAAGAAAGTTCAGTTGATTGGAGTCGAGGCGGGCGGACGTGGCGAGAAGCTCGGCGACCATGCGGCACGGTTTCGCGGAGGGCTTCCCGGAGTACTACAAGGTACGTTTTCTTACGTCCTGCAGGATGGAGCGGGGCAGATTGCGACCACGCATTCGGTTTCGGCGGGGCTGGATTATCCCTCGATCGGGCCGGAGCACGCGGCTTTGCGGGATGCGGGAAGGGCGGAGTATGTTCCGGCGTCGGATGCGGAGGCGCTGGAGGCTACGACTGTGCTGGCGCGGACCGAGGGAATTATTCCGGCGCTGGAATCGGCGCATGCGGTTGCCGAAGTGCTGAAGCGCGCACCGAAAATGAAGAAATCGGATGTGGTGATTGTGAATGTTTCAGGGCGCGGGGATAAGGATGTGGGAATTCTGCGGGAGAATCTGAAAATCGATTGAAGATTTTTAGATTGAGAATCTGGACGGCATTTGGTTTTCAATCTGCAACCTGAAATCTGACTTCTGAATTTGTTCTTATGCCACTTACTTTTCACAAACGGCCGGCGCTCGTGGTGTACGTGACTTGCGGCGATCCCAATCTTTCCACCACTCGCCAGATCGTTCTGGCTGCGATTGAAGCAGGCGCGGATGTGATTGAACTGGGTGTGCCGTTCAGCGATCCGGTGGCGGATGGGCCGGTGATTCAGAGGGCCAGCGAGCGTGCGCTGAAACATGGGACATCATTGGGGCACGTGCTGACGCTGGCGTCGGAGGTGCGGCAGCATGCGCAGTCGACGGGGCTGATCATTTTTACTTATCTGAATCCAATTCTGCGGATGGGGATGGAGAAGTTCTGCATGGTGGCGCGGGCGGCTGGAGTGGATGGCGTGCTGGTGACGGATTTGCCCGTGGAGGAAGCTGGCGATTATTTGCGGGCGATGAAGGCACATGATCTCGCGCCGGTTTTTTTGGCGGCACCGACCAGTCCGGATGATCGGCTGAAGAAGATTGCGGAGGCTTCGCGCGGGTTTGTGTATGCCGTGTCGCGAACGGGAGTGACGGGTGCCCGGCAGCAATTAGCCCAGGATGCGCAGAAACTGGTGCGTCGGCTGCGGCGCGTCACCAAACTGCCGATCGCGGTGGGTTTTGGGATTTCGAATGCCGAGCAGTTTGCCGAAGTGGGGAAATTCGCCGACGCAGTCGTGGTGGGCAGCGCGATTGTGGAGACGGTCGAAAGGAACCTGGGACGGGAAGCGGCGGCTGTGGGAGAATTTGTGAGCAGGCTTTCACGCGTCAGCTCTCAGCCGTCAGCAAAGACGGGGTGAGAACGAGAGCGTCGCACATGCCCAATTTCTGAACGGGTTCCACCGTGCGGGTTCGGTGGTCGACGGGTTTACGGATCGCTGAGAGCTGGCGGCGAAGAGTCGATTTCCAATGGATATCGCGGATTGGCGAAAGAAAATCGATGAGCTTGATGGCAGGCTGGTGGCGCTGCTGAGCGAGCGGGCGCGCGCTGCGCAGGAAATTGGACGGCTGAAACGGGATACAAATATGCCGATCTATGAGCCGGACCGCGAAGGAATCGTCTTTTCGAACGTGCAGAGGATGAATCAAGGACCGCTGCCAGGGCGGGATCTGGTGCGGATTTATGAACGCATCATGGATGTGATGCGGAATATTCAGAAGGAAGAGATTGCGCCGCGGGCGGATGCGGCGAAGAGCGGCGGGACGGAACTGGATTCGGAAGTGAACGACTAGAATAGCTCTCAGCTATCAGCTTTCGGCTCTCGGTCTTAAGAGTGCAAGCTGATGCTGACGGCTGAGAGCTGAAGGCTTACATATGATTGTGGCGATGCAGGAAGTGGCGGATGAAGGACAGATTCAGCAGGTCATCGACCAACTGGTGAAGATGGGTTTTGAGGTGCACCGGTCGACCGGCGCGCGCATGACTGTGCTGGGAGCCGTGGGCGCGGGGATTGATTTCGATATCCGTAACCTGGAGTTATTGCCCGGTGTGCAGGAAGTGCACCGCATCAGTTCTCCCTACAAGCTGGCAGGGCGGAGTTTTCGCCCGGAGGGAACTCTCGTCAAGCTGGCGAACGGCGTGGAGGTCGGCGGGAATGAAGTGGTGGTGATGGCGGGACCGTGCTCGGTGGAGACGCGGGAACAACTCTTTGACACCGCCGAGGGCGTGGCCAAGGCTGGAGCGAAGGTGCTGCGGGGCGGGGCGTTCAAGCCACGGAGCTCTCCGTATTCTTTTCAGGGCCACGGGGAAGATGCGCTGAAGTTGTTGCGCGAGGCGGGAGATAAATTCGGGCTGCTGGTGATCAGCGAAGTGATGGAGATTTCGCAGATCGCGATGATGCTGCCTTACGTGGACATTCTGCAGGTGGGCGCGCGCAACATGCAGAATTTTAATTTACTGCGGGAATTGGGGAAGGTGCGCAAGCCGGTGCTGCTGAAGCGCGGGATTGCCGCAACTCTCGAAGAATTATTGCTGTCGGCGGAATACATCATGGCGGGCGGCAATTACGAAGTGATTTTGTGCGAGCGCGGCATCCGCACGTTTGAAACTTACACGCGCAACACGATGGATATTTCGGCGATTCCGATTATCCACAAGCTATCGCATTTGCCGATGACGGCTGACCCTTCGCACGGGACCGGGCGCCGCGATAAAGTTGCGCCCATGGCGCGCGCCTCGGTGGCGGCGGGCGCGGATGCGTTGCTGATTGAGGTGCATTGCGATCCGAACAAGGCCTGGTCGGACGGAGCGCAGTCGCTGTTTCCGGAACAGTTCGTGAAGCTAATGGATGAGTTGCGGATGATCGCGCCGGCAGTGGGACGAAAGATCGCGTAGTTGAGTGATTGACTCATTGAGTCATTGACCTATTCCTTACCGCCCGCCTGGTTACGGCTCGCAGCATTGATTCAATGAGTCAATCTCTCAATGTCTCAATTTTCTTCATGGCCATTCGGCAAATCACGATCGTTGGGACGGGGCTGATTGGCGGCTCGCTGGCGCTGGCACTGAAGAAGCGGAAGTTTGCCGGGCGGATCGTCGGCTGCGACCGCGAGGCGACGCTGGAGAAGGCGCGCAATCGTGGAGCGATCGATGAGGGTTTTGCGAATCCGGGGGATGCAGTGCGCGGGAGCCAGGTCGTGGTGCTGGCCACTCCGGTGCTGGCGATTGTGGATTTGATTGAGCGGCTGGGGCCCGCGCTTCCCGCGAAAACTTTGCTGACCGACGTGGGCAGCACGAAGACGGTTGTCACCCAGCAGGCGCTGAAAGTTTTCGGAAAGAATGCAGGACGGCGTTTTCTGGCGGGGCATCCGATGGCGGGTAAAGAATTGAGCGGAGTGGACTACGCTGACGCCGAACTGTTTCAGAACGCAGTGTGGTTTTTGACGCCGCTCCCGGGACAGAATCTGGAGAATCTGAAAGACGGTCTGGCAGCGGAGTTCGCCGGCTGGATCGATCAGATCGGGGCGCGGATTGCGATGGTGCCTCCGGATGAGCATGACCGGCTGTGCGCGTGGATCAGCCATTTGCCGCAGATGATTTCGACGGCGCTGGCGGCCGTGCTGGTGGAGGAATTTGGGGAAGAGGCTCCGCTGCTGGCGGCTGGTGGGCGGGCCTTGCGGGAGATGACGCGGATTTCGGCGAGTCCGTATTCAATGTGGCGTGATGTTGCGATCACCAACAAGAAAAATATCGAGGATGCACTGTTCAAACTGGAGCAGCAGCTGGCGCACATCCGGGAGAATTTGGGGACGCGGCAACTGGCGGAAGAGTTCGAAGTCGCACACCAGTTGCGGAAGATGCCGCTGAAGAAAAAATAGATTCGCCACAGAGGCACAGAGAGAAATTGTTGATTTTTGATTGTTGATTGCTGATTAAGACTATTTGCCCCGAAAGGATTCAGTCCACCCCTGTTGGTTTTTCAATCAACAATCAGAAATCAACAATCAGAAATTGGGTGCTCCCTGTCTCCGTGGTGAAATTCGTTTAGAATCCTCCTCGCTATGAATAAGGCTGTGGCTAATGCCGACGAAGCGATTCGCGATGTGTTTGACGGCGCGACGATCATGATCGGCGGGTTTGGGCTGTGCGGGATGCCGGAGAATTTGATTCGCGCGCTGGCGCGCAGGGGCACGAAGAATCTGACGACCATCAGCAACAACGTAGGCGTCGATGGTGTCGGCAACGGGCTACTGCTTGCCGCGGGCCAGATCGTACATCACATCGGCACCTACGTCGGCGAGAACAAGTTGCTGGAGGATATGGTGCTGAAGGGAACCATCCGGCTGGATCTGGTTCCGCAGGGAACTTTTTCGGAACGCATTCGCGCGGGCGGGGCGGGGATTCCGGCGTTTTATACGCCGACCGGCGTCGGCACTGTTGTCGCTGACGGGAAAGAGACGCGCGAGTTCGACGGGCGCACTTACGTGATGGAGCGCGGGCTGAAGGCGGACTTCGCGTTCGTGAAGGCGTGGAAGGGTGACCGGCAGGGGAATCTGGTGTACCGGAAGACGGCGCGCAATTTTAATCCCATGATGGCGACAGCGGCGAAGGTGACGATTGCGGAGGTTGAACATCTGGTGGAAGTGGGGGAGTTGGACGGAGATTCGATTCATACGCCTTCGATTTATGTAAAACGCATATTTCGGGGGGAGCTGTATGAGAAGAGGATTGAGCGGAGAACGGTGAGGAAGATGGCCTGAGTACCCGGGTCGTGGGAAGCACCGGCCTCGAGTGAGGGGAGGGATACTTCGACTGCGATTTTGCTTCGCATTCGCGAAGCAAAATCTTCGCTCAGGATGACAACACTGTTTAACGATGACGATGTGGGTTTGGAATAAACGAGGAAATGACGAAACCAGGCAAAGACGTCGACAAGCGCGAGCGCATCGTGAAGCGGATTGCGCGCGAACTGCGCGACGGGTTCTACGTGAATCTTGGTATTGGAATGCCAACGCTGATCGCGAATCATGTTCCGCCAGGAATCGAAGTGACTTTGCAGTCGGAGAACGGGATGCTGGGGATTGGGCCCTATCCAGTCGAAGGGCAAGAAGATGCCGATCTGATTAACGCGGGAAAAGAGACGGTGAGCGAGATGGCGGGGACGTCGTATTTTTCGAGCGCCGATTCGTTTGCCATGATCCGCGGCGGGCATATTGATCTCAGCGTGCTGGGCGCGATGGAAGTGGACGAGGCCGGCAGCCTGGCGAACTGGATGATCCCAGGGAAAATGGTCAAGGGGATGGGCGGCGCGATGGATCTGGTGGCGAGCGCGCGGCGCGTGGTGGTGGCGATGGAGCACACGACGCGGGATGGGGCGCCGAAGATTTTGAAGAAGTGCACGCTCCCGCTTACTGGCGTGAGCGTGGTCGACACGATTGTGACGGAGATGGCTTACATCCGCGTGACAAAAGATGGGCTGGTGCTCGAGGAAGTTGCGCCGGGACTGACGGCGGAGGATGTGCAGCGGGCGACCGAAGCGCGACTGGCGGTGAGCCCGGCATTGAAGGTGATGGAGAGTTAGCCTGCCCTTGGGACTAAAGCCTGATTGGATTTCCAGATCTTTTTCACAACAAATGAAAGCGCTGCGCCACTCGAAATCTGGATCCCAGACATAACATCTGACCCGTATCTCCGACGCATCGTCCCCTCAAATTCTGAACGGGGCGGCCAGCAGGCGGAACGGAAGAGTGATCGCGACGAAGATAATCTCCAGGACTCCGTGGACTGCGATGCCGACGATGCGGAATGGGAGCAGGATCAGCCAGATGAAGGGATAGGCGACCAGCGCCAGAATAGCCAGCGGCCAGCACATGATGAACAGGATGCACCAGAGCAGAAATGTGAACATGGCGGAGACCTCGTTTTGTTTCTATCCGAAGGTCTGCTGAACAGTCCTTCGTGATTGAGGATACGGCTAGGGAGGGCTGAAAGTTCCGTTGGTTCGGCGCTTTCGATGGCAGAACACCCGCGAGCTTCGCTCGGCGGACAGGCGAGTCGCCCGTCTCCACACGAAGCAGCTTCCCTCCATGGCCGGTAGAGGCCTCCAGCGGTTCTCACACTTCGACTGCTGATTCCGTACCCGCCAGTTTCTGCAAAGACTCGCTATAGGGGGCGCGGGCTATGCCTTTCTCGGTGATGATGGCCGCTACGTATTTCGCGGGGGTCACGTCGAAGGCGGGGTTCTCGATGGATACGCCGTCGGGGACCATTTGTTTTCCGGCGATGTGCGTGACTTCCTTCGGGTTGCGCTGTTCGATGGGGATGTGGCTGCCGTCGGGGCAAGCCAGATCGACGGTGGAAATGGGCGCTGCGACGTAGAACGGAATGCCGTGCTCTTTAGCCAGAATAGCGACCGTGTAGGTGCCGATTTTGTTGGCCACGTCGCCGTTGGCGGCGATTCGGTCGGCGCCCACGATGATGGCTCCGATCTTGCCCTGGTGCATCATGGCGCCGGCCATGTTGTCGGAGATCACGGTGGTGGGGATGCCGTCTTTCATCAACTCCCACGCGGTGAGGCGCGAGCCCTGGAGGAACGGCCGCGTTTCGTCGGCGTAGACGTGAATTTTCTTGCCCTGCTCGACCGCGGCGCGGATCACGCCGAGCGCGGTGCCGTACCCGGCCGTCGCAAGGGCGCCGGCGTTGCAATGGGTAAGGACTCCGCCTTCGCTGGGCATGAGCGTGGCGCCGTGGCGTCCCATGGCCTGGTTGGCAGCGATGTCTTCGGCGTGCATGCGCTGGGCTTCTTCGACGAGCGTTCGCTTGATCTGAGGAATCGGCCACATGCGGATGCGCTCAAATTTTTCCTGCATGCGGCGGATGGCCCAGAAAAGATTCACGGCCGTGGGACGGGTTTTGCCGATCATGTCGCACACTTGATCGAGGTCGCGTTTGAGGTCGGTCACGGATTCGGCTGGCGAATTGTTGACTCCGAGCGCGATGCCCATGGCCGCAGCTACGCCGATAGCGGGCGCTCCACGGACCACCATGTTACGGATAACGTCGGCTACCTGGTCATGCGTTTTGCAGGTGACGTAGGTTTCTTCGGTGGGCAGCTTCGTCTGATCGAGGAAGCGGACGCCTTGGTCAGTCCATTCTAGGGTGTGGATCATAGGGCAGTGGCCAGTTGTCAGTTCTTGATTCTCAGCTTTCGAAATACGAAACATTGAGCAACGATTCGATTCAGAATTTGTGCGCCTCGCAACGGTTCCTTGGCATATTGGTTACTGCTGGGCGGCCGCATAATTCGCACGTTGCAGCGACGGCGAAAACGGTGGGCCTGGCCGGCGCGGCGATCCGCATGGTTTGCTTGTTTTGCCGGATGTGCTCTTTGCGCACAGCGTTCGCTGTGAAGATGGAAACGAACGGAGCAGGGGCAGCCGCCTTTTCGACGTTGGGACGGCCCCCAGCTTCTTCGCGTTCGACCAGGCACATGGCGCCGGCGACGACAAATCCGAAATCGCGGGCGGCTTCGATGGCCTGAATGGTTGAGGCTCCGGTGGTGCAAACGTCATCGACAATCACAACGCGTGAACCTACTTCACGGAAGCCTTCGATGCGTTGTCCAGTGCCGTGTTGCTTTTCCGTTTTGCGTACCAGAAAACCGTTTAGTTCTCCGCTGACGACCGAAACCGCTGTGACGATAGGATCGGCGCCCATTGTGAGGCCGCCGATGGCCTGGGGCTTCCATTTGCGCTTGCGGATTTCTGCGAGAAACACTTCGCCGGTAAGGCGCGAGCCTTTGGCATCGAGCGTGGTGGTGCGACAGTCGATGTAGTAGTCGCTGTTCCCGCCGGAGGAAAGCTTGAATGCTCCCAGGCGGAATGACTTGCGGGCGAGCAGGGCTAGCAGAGCCCCGCGGGCGCCGGTTTTCGGTGTGGAGCGTTGGGACGGCATGAAAGATCTACGATAACACGGGCTTTCGGCTTCGGGCCGGGGTTCCGCCTTGGCGGATTGCAACCGTGATAATCTGAAGGTTCTCGCCACAACGACGTTTCGAGGTAATACATTGCAGAGTCTGCGACGGATTTTCTTTTTCCTTCTTCTGGGTTTCCTCTTCACAAACTTTGGTGGTTCGGGGATGGTTCCAGCCGCGTTCGCGCAGGGGACGCGCACCTGGGAGCAATCCAAATTTGAGGACTTGACCAAGGGCACGCCTACAGGCGTGGCCATAGACAGTGTGGGCGGGCTCGAACTGGCTCCCGCTTTCAAGACGCTTTATGGAACGCCCTCGACTTACATCTGGGGAATCGCCGCGGACGAAGCGGGAAATCTTTATGTGGCCGCGGGCGCGCCGGCGCGCGTCTACCGGATTAGTCCCGACGGGAAGGCGGCGATTATTTTCGAGCCGCAGGAACTGCAAGTGCAGGCAGTGAAGGTTGGGCCGGGCGGTGTGATTTATGCGGGCACGGCTCCCGACGGCAAGGTTTATAAGATCGAGCACAAGCCCGGGGCTATCGGCGAGGCGAAAACAAGTTCGGAAAAACCCGACACGGGGAAAGGTTCCGAAACGAATAAAGGCAACGGTGCGGAAAAGGACAGCGACAAAGACAAAGATGCTGCCAAGCCGAGCCTGGATCCCTCCTGGAGCGCGAATGTCTATTTTGCGCCGGGGACGAAATACATCTGGGACCTGGCTCTGGACAAGGCCGGAAATCTTTACGTCGCCACCGGCGATCACGGAGAGATTTTCAAAGTAACGGCGAAGGGCGAGCACTCGCTGTTCTTCAAGAGCGATGAGACGCACATCCGGACGCTGGCGCTCGATTCGCAGGAGAACGTGATTGCGGGGTCGGATGGGAGCGGGCTGGTCTACAGAATTTCTCCGGCGGGGGAGGGATTTGTGCTCTACAGTGCGCCGAAAAAAGAAATTACGGCGCTCGCGCTTGACCATGCAGGAAACATTTACGCCGCAGCAGTGGGGGAGAAGCGATCTGTTCCGGGCGGGAATGCAGCGGCGGGAGCAGCCGCGATGATGGCGATGGCGGCCAGTGCGGCAAACGCGACGGCGCCGGCGACTCCGGGCATCACAGTCACGCCTGCGCCCGGCCCTGTTGCGATGACGGGGCCATTTGCGTTTCCCGGCGGAGGTGCGAGCGGAGGGTCGGATGTGTACAAGATCGCTCCCGACGGATCGCCATCGCGGATATGGAGTTCGCACGAGGACATTGTTTATGCGCTCGCCTTCGATGCACACGACCGGCTGCTGGCGGGGACAGGAAACCGCGGACACATTTTTGCGCTCACGGGAGAGGACGAGTTTTCGGATTTGCTGAAGGCACCTGCCTCGCAGATTACGGGATTTGCGGCGGCTCCGGGCGGCGCGCTTTATGCCGCCAGCAGCAACCTGGGGAAACTTTTTGTATTGGGTCCGGCGCCGGAAGCGGAAGGCACGTACGAGAGCGACGTGTTCGATGCCAAAATATTCTCGCGCTGGGGGCGGGCGGAATTTCGTGGTGAGGGAAATGTAGAGCTGTTTGCGCGCAGCGGGAATGTGGACAATCCAGACCGGAACTGGAGCGCATGGAAAAAAGTGGACTGGAACAAAAGTGGGGAGACTGGAATTCCGCCAGCGCGTTATGCGCAGTGGAAAGCGGTGCTGCATTCCGGGAGCACGAAGCCTGGCGTCGAAAGTGTGACGCTGAACTACTTGTCGAAAAATGTTGCGCCGGAGATCGACGATGTCACTGTGCAAGTGGGCACGCGATATTCGCCGATGCCGCGGACTTCGGGCATGAGCCTGGGCGCGGACACCAGCGGATCATCCTTTGGAGGGTCGGCGTTTGGCGGATCGGCGGGGGCGCACTTTGAGTCGCCGGTGCCGAGTTCGCACGATCGGGATGCGATCGGGGTGAAATGGAGCGCGCACGACGAGAACGACGATCAGCTCGTGTATTCGGTCTACTACCGCGGCGACGGCGAGACTCGCTGGCTCCTGCTGAAAGACAACCTGAGCGACAAGGCATATTCTTTCGACGCGAGTTTGCTGCCGGACGGAGGTTACACCATGAAGGTCGTGGCGTCGGACGCTCCATCGCATTCGCCGGGTGAGGAGCTAACGGCCGAGCGCGAGAGCCGCAGGTTTGAAGTGGATACGACTCCGCCGCGAATCGAGAACCTGACAGCGTCTGTTGAGAGCGGCCAGATTCACGTGCGCTTCCGCTCCGAAGATGGATTCTCGCCAATCAAGAAGGCGGAGTTTTCTGTGGACGCGGGTGAGTGGAAATACGTGGAGCCGGTGGGAAAGATCTCCGACGCGAAGGTCGAAGAGTACGACTTCAAAGTGACGCCCGAGCCGGGGAAAGAGGTGTCCGCCACGTCGGCGCACGTGGTCGTGGTGCGCGTCTACGACCGGTACGATAATCTGGGCGCGGCGAAGACGTTAGTAAAAGGCAAGTAAAGGGCGAGGGTCACACCACCTCCAGGTCGCGATCGTCGCCTGAAGTCGCCGCGGCGAGTAATTCGCCGGCGTTTCTCAACTCCGGAAAGCGCCACGCCCAAATTGCAATCACCACGAGCGTTCCGATTCCTCCAAGGACGACCGCGGGAACAGTGCCAAACCACTGCGCCGTCAGGCCGGATTCAAACTGGCCGAATTCGTTGGACGCTCCAATAAAAATCATGTCGACGGCGGTGACGCGTCCGCGCATGGCGTCGGGCGTGCCAAGTTGCACCAGAGTGGCGCGAATGATCACGCTGATCATGTCGCTGGCTCCGAGCAGAAACAGCGCGATCAGCGAGAGCACCAGGCTGCGCGAGACTCCGAAAATAATGGTGAATACGCCGAAGCCGGCGACCGACCAGAGAAGGGTCGGTCCGGAACGGCCGCGCAGAGGGCGATGCGCGAGAGCCACTGCCATGACGGCCGCACCGACTCCAGGGGCGGTGCGGAGCAGGCCCAGTCCCCAGGGGCCGGTATGGAGAATTTCGCGAGCGTAGACCGGCAGCAGCGCAACGGCTCCTCCGAGCAGCACGGCGAAAAGATCGAGCGAGATCGCGCCCAGGATGAGCTTCTCGCGCCAGATGTAACGCAATCCCGCGAACGCAGTTTTAAACGTCATGGGCTCGCGGCGGCGAGCTGTAAGTTCCGGCTTGATGCGGAAGGTGGAGATCAGAGCTCCGATGGCCGTGAGAGTGGCAGCGGCATACACGACCGACGGGCCGCGGAACATGGCGTAGAGGATGCCGCCGAAAGATGGCCCGAGAATGGTTGCAGCCTGAAACGTGGTTGCGTTCCAGGCGACGGCGTTGGGGAAATGTTCTTCGGGAACGAGTTGCGGAAGTATCGAACGGCTGGCGGTGCCGTTGAACGAGCGCACGATGCCGAGCAGAATTAGTACAACATAGATGGACGTCACGGAATGCACGCTGCGTTGCGCGAGTGCGAGCAGTAGAGCGAAGCAGACCGCGAATCCTGCGTAGCAGACGGAGAGCACGTGGCGGCGCTGGAAGCGATCGGAGGCGTGGCCAGAGACAGGAAACAGCAGGATTCCCGGGAGAAACTGGGCGAGGCCGACGTAGCCGAGATCGAGCGGGCTCTTGGTGATTTCGTAGACTTGCCATCCCACGGCCACCGCCTGCATTTCGACGGCGACGACAATGAGAAACCGCGCAATCTGAAACAAGACGAACGCGGGATGGGTGAAGGCGGCGCGTCCGGCTCTGGGGTCGGCGGGTGCGGACATGAACTTCTAATGTGCCACAGAAAGCGTAAGTCTGCTCCGCCCAAGTTTTGCCGGTTCTTCCACCCCTAATCAGCCCCTCCAAAACGGCTCAGGAGTACAGGCTTGATGATCGAAGTCCAGATGGCGTAGCCCTCGGCATTCATGTGCAGACCGTCCCACCGAAATAGCTCGGCGCGAGGTTGACCGTGCGCGTCCAGCATGGCCGCCGAAACGTCGATGAACTGGGTCCGAGGTTGCGTGCGCATGTAGTCCGCAATCAGCTCATTTGTCTTTTGCATCTTTGCCCAATTCTTCCGCCTGAGGATTGTGGGCTTGATCGATATGTAGTAAATCCAGGTCTCGGGAAGCTGGCCGTGAATAATTTCCACAAATTTCTGAAAATCCCCAAACACCTGCTCGGGAGACTTGGACGCTGGCCAGGAAAGATCGTTGTCGCCGGCATAGAGCACAACTGCGCGTGGCCGATATGGAAGGATGATGCGAGTCGCGTAATGGTTGACTTGAGAGATCTGCGAGCCGCCGAACCCCCGGTTGATCACGTCCAGGGGCTTCATGTCATCGGCCAGAGTTTTCCAGAATCGAATGCTTGAACTTCCGGTGAACACGATGACTCCAGGTTTCGGCGGGTTCGCGCGGTCTGCTTTCTCGAACGTGGAGATTTGCGATTCCCAGAATTCGGAGTTCCCCATCCGCCGAAAAAAAGCGAAGGCACAGACGCATGCCGCTAATATCAGAAGTAGCGGAGCAACCACCTTCTTCCTCCTCATGGATGAACCCTCCCGCTTCGTAAGCGACAGGAAGCGTAAGTGGACGCGAACAGCGGAGTCAAATTTCGCGAACGAACAAGAGCGTCGGCTTTCCTTTGTAAGTCGCGGGCTGCGGGTTCTGGTATCCGCATTTCGCTGCTACGCGAATGGATGCTAGATTTTCAGGAGCGATGATGCAGGTGGTGCGCGCCCCTTGGAAGCGCGCGTCGCCCCAGGCCACGGCTGCGCGCACAGCCTCAGTGGCGAAACCCTTGCCGTGTGCCGGCGAGGCCAGCACCCAACCGATCTCGGGCGCCCCGTTGAGCGAAGGCTGGAGGTCGCGCTTGTAGTCGGCGAATCCGAGCTCTCCGACGAAATCACCCGTAGCTTTTTCTTCGACTGCCCAATAACCGAAGCCCAGCAGTTGCCAGTGGCCGGCGTAACGCAGGAATTTCGTCCAGGATTCTTCTTCGGTGAGGGGCTTGCCTCCGACGTACCGCGTCACCACGGGGTCGGCCCACATCGCGGCGGAATGTGTGAAATCGTCGAGGCGATAGCCGCGGAGCTTAAGCCGCGGGGTTTCGAGGATAGGAACTTCTGCGGTATGGAGACCAGCCATCCGAGCAGTTTACGAAGGCGGACTGGGCTGCGGCAAACGAAGGCTTTGCCCGGAATGAGCTGCTCCCGGCATATTGCGTGGGTCACTACTCTTGTCATTCCGAACCGGCGAAGCCGGAGAGGAATCCGCTTTCCTGTCCCTGTCCGATGCTGCCACGCCCCACCCAAGCGCCCGCCACCATGGAGCGGCCAAAGCCTGCGGCTACTCGCAAGCTAGAATCAAACGATGTGGTTGCTGCGAACCCTGGGATGGCTGGCATGCGTGGTGTATTCGACCATCCCTTTATTCTGGCTGGTGGTTCATCCCCGGGCGCAGCGCTGGCGCGAGCGAGTGAAGTCGCCTTATCGCGTATTGCTCCCGGCGTGGATCGTGATGTGGGCTGGGGTAGGCGCACTGACCGGGCCGTGGCGGCAGGTCGCGCTTTATTCGACGGCGTGGAGTTGGATTCCGGCGGGGCTGCTGTTCGCTGCGGGCTTTTGGATTTATGCGCAAGCGGGAATGCATTTCAGTTGGGCACAGCTGGCGGGGGTGCACGAAATTCGCCAACCGGAATTGCAGGTCGAGCATCGCGAGCAGCGCCTGGTGACCACCGGGATTCGCGCGCGGGTGCGGCATCCAGTGTACCTGGGCCATTTGTGCGAGATGCTGGCATGGAGCGTGGGGACGGGCCTGATTGTGTGCTGGCTGCTGACGGGATTCGCCATGATCACTGGCGCAGTGATGATTCGGATGGAGGATGCGGAGTTGGAGAAGCGGTTTGGGGAGGAGTACCTAATCTACCGGAACGAAGTCCCAGCTATACTTCCAAGACTAGGCTCGTGATTTCGACTATGAAAACCTCTGACGAGAACGGCAAGCGCTTGGTGGGGCTGTTTCAGGAACTCCTCAATGCTCTGCCACCCGGAACGGCAACTCTAGATGCTAAGCGGACCGAGAAAGGTGATGGAACGATTGTCTGGCTGAAACCAACCAAGAAGGACGCGGCTCCGTTCTGCGCCCACGTCGACGACGTCAACTCTTCCATCATCGACGTAAGCTTTGGCTCTAGCACGACTTTCGAGCTGCCGGCTGAGTCCGAACTTCCAGACGATGCAAACTTTGACATGATGCTCGAAGCTGTCAGGGCGATGGGACTCGCGACCATCTCGGGCAGGTGTCGGGAGTATTTTGGGTTCATGGGGATTCGCGGCACGATCGAGGTAAGTGAGGGCAACGTGCTGAGTTGTACGAATTTCTTTCGTCCTCGCCTGCGGCCAAAAATGAAGCGATATGAGCCTTATGTCTAGCGAGCCTCCCCATGCGCTTTGAACTCTTCATCGCGAGACGCTACCTGCGCGCCAAACGGCGGCAGGCCTTTATCGGGATCATCACCGGCATTTCCATTGTCGGTGTCGCAGCGGGCGTCGCTTCGCTGGTCGTGGCGCTGGCCATCAATAACGGCTTCCGGCAGGATTTGCAGCAACGGCTGCTGGGGTCGACTTCGCACATCAGTTTGCTGCGGGTGGCGGATGACGGCATCAAGGATTGGCCGGCGCTGATGGACCGGCTGTCGAAGCAGCCGCACGTGGTGGCGGCGGCTCCGGCGATTTTTGAGCAGGTGCTGATCTCGCGGGGACCGCGGGCGCGCGGAGCAGTGCTCAAAGGGATGATTCCGAAATATGAGCGGCAAGTGGGGGATTTGCTGAGTTCGGTGAAGCAGGGGTCGGCGGCGGCGCTGGATGAGCAGGCAACTCATCAGGGTTCTTCGGATCAGATCGATCCTTCTGGGATGGAAAACCTCGCGGGCGGCGCGCCCGCGGCCACACGAGCCGGGGCGGCACAAACAACGTCCAAACAGGACGATTTGTCTCCCGACGATCTGGCCGGAGTGCAGGCGCGCGTGGCGGCGATGCCTCCTATCGTTTTGGGGAAGGACATGGCGGAGAGCCTCGGCGCGAGCGTGGGCTCGGTCGTACTGGTGACCAGTCCGCAGGGGGAGCTTACGCCCTTTGGTATGGTGCCCAAATACAACCGCTTCCGCGTGGTGGGAATCTTTAGCTCCGGATTCTTTGACTACGATTCGTCGTGGGCGTTTGTGCGGCTTGCGGACGCGCAGCAATTGTTCGGGTTGGGCGATCTGATCTCGGTGATCGAGTTCAAGGTCGATGACATCTACAAAGCGGACAAGATTTCGAGCGACCTGGAAGACGCGGCCGGCAAAGGCTTTATGGCCACGAACTGGATGGAGCAGAACAAGGCGCTGTTCCACGCGCTGCGGCTGGAGCGGCTGGTCACGTTCATCACGATCGGCCTCATCGTGTTTGTAGCTGCGCTCAACATTTTGATATCTCTGATTATGATGGTCATGGAAAAAACGAAAGACATTGCGGTGCTGATGTCGATGGGAACGCGGAAGGCGCAGGTGCGCAACGTGTTCATAGCGCAGGGGATGCTGATTGGCGTGATCGGGACGGCGATCGGGCTGGCGGTCGGGTACGCCATTTCGTATGCGGGCGGCCATTACCATGTAATTTCTTTGTCGCCGGAAGTGTATTCGATTGATTATGTGCCGTTTGCGCCGCGCCTGATGGACGGCGTGATCGTGGCCGTGGTGGCCGTGGGGATTTCGTTTGTGGCCACGCTGTATCCGTCCTGGTCGGCATCGCGGATACTGCCGGCGGAGGCGCTGCGCTATGAATAGCACTGGTCGGGGATCAGTGGTCGGTGGCTCTGGAAACGATCTGCGGCGGCCCCGCACTACTGTTAAGGACGGCTGTGGAAACAGCAATCGGAACGCCGAGTGGAACGAAAGACACGAAAAGTGCATCTAACTACACAAGGGCCTGAGCATCCAGCCGAACCTGACTCGATGCTGCGGGTCGAAGGGCTGAAGAAGGTGTTCCGGTCCGGCGAATCGGACCTGGTGCTCTTTGAAAATCTATCGTTTACAGTAAAGCGCGGCGAGATGCTGGCGATTGTGGGCGAATCGGGAGCGGGCAAGAGTACCTTGTTGCACATCCTGAGCGCTCTTGATCGAGCTTCGGCGGGTGACGTATACTGCGCCCACTTGAAATTGAATTCGTTATCCCAGGACGCAGCCGCGGAATTTCGCAATCGCGAGACCGGCTTTGTCTGGCAGTTTCACTATCTGCTGCCGGAGTTTACGGCGGCGGAAAACGTTGCCATGCCGCTGCTGTTGCGGGGGCAAACCTGGCAGCAGGCGGAGCCAGAAGCGGCACGCTGGCTGCGTGAGGTGGGACTGGAGCAGCGCGGGCATCACCGTTCCGGCGAGCTTTCCGGCGGAGAGCAGCAGCGCGTGGCTCTGGCTCGAGCGCTCATTACGGGACCGAAATTGTTGTTGGCCGATGAGCCCACCGGCGACCTCGACGTTCAGACGGCGGAATCCGTTTTCGCGTTGATCGCGCGACTCCATCGCGAGCACCAGCTTACCTCTCTCATCGCTACGCATAATCTGTCGTTTGCACGAAGGTGCCATCGCGTTTTGCGGCTGGGACGAGGTAGTGTGGAGGAGATTTCACCGGAATCGTTGCCGGCGTGAGATGGAACCGAGCAGGGTTAGAATTGAGATAAGAATGGCATTCTTGAATGAAAGAGCAGCAGATTAGAAACGGGATGGCCCGAATGGAACCCTGGCAGGTTTCTTCGGTAACGTGATGAAAGATTTAGAATAGCGATTCATTGCTTGGGTTTGTTGGTCTTTTAATCGCATAATGACGATAATAGAGGTACCGGGGAGCACGCTGAACGAACGAGGGTAGCGGTAGAACCAGGGTCGCGTCAGGTCGAGTGGGCAAAGCTTTTCTCGACCGGGAAGGTCAGGGGGAAGGGCGATATGTTTGAACGTTATACGGAGAAAGCCAGGCGCGTAATTTTCTTTGCGCGTTACGAAGCCAGCCAGTTCGGGTCTCCTTACATCGAGACTGAGCACCTGCTTCTGGGGCTCCTGCGCGAAGACAAAGCCCTGACGAACCGGTTTCTGCGGTCGCATGCCTCGGTGGAATCCATCCGCAAACAGATCGAGGGACACACCACCATCCGCGAAAAAGTTTCGACGTCGGTGGATTTGCCGCTCAGCAACGAATGCAAGCGGGTTCTCGCCTATGCCGCGGAAGAAGCCGAACGGCTTTCGCACCGCCACATTGGGACTGAACATCTGCTGCTCGGCTTGCTGCGGGAAGAAAAGTGCTTTGCGGCGGAGATTCTGCACGAGCGCGGGTTGCGGCTTTCCACCATTCGCGAAGAGTTGGCGCGGAGCAGCCAGGAGAAAGCGGCGCCGGCACGGCAGCGCGAGTCTTCCCTGCTGAGCGAATTTTCGCGCGACCTGACGCAGTCGGCCATGGACAGCCAGCTCGATCCTCTCGTGGGTCGGGACGGTGAAGTGGACCGCGTGATCCAGATTTTGTGCCGCCGCACCAAAAACAATCCGGTGCTGATCGGCGAGCCAGGAGTGGGCAAGACGGCGATCGTCGAGGGACTGGCGCAGCGCATTGCAGATGGCGAGGTTCCGTCATTCCTTGCCGACAAGCGGATTCTCGCGCTTGATCTTTCACTGATCGTGGCGGGAACGAAATATCGCGGGCAATTTGAAGAGCGACTGAAGACCATCATGAAAGAACTGATGGAAAATCAGAATTCCATCATTTTTATTGACGAGCTGCACACGCTCGTTGGGGCGGGATCGGCGGAAGGGTCGCTGGACGCGGCCAACATTCTCAAGCCGGCGCTGTCGCGCGGCGAGATTCAGTGCAT
>JBEKDY010000050.1:0-20563 GCA_050014115.1 Candidatus Sulfotelmatobacter sp.
CACGTGGTCGATGGCAAGTTGCGCCTCACGCTGCAGGATGCCGTGGTTCTGACGCTGGCCAACAACAGCAACGTGAGGCTGCAGGAGTTGAACATTGAAAATTCCAAGTATTCTCTGCTGGGTGCACATTCGCCGTTTGACCCATACGTACAAGGCAGCTTCAGCTCGCAGGGGCAGCTTTCGCAGGCGTATACGCAGCTTACCGGAGCGCCGGCGCTGGGGACGTTGAGCAGCTTAAACCAGGTCACGCAGCTCAACTACAACCAGACATTCGAGACCGGAACTAATGTTCAAGTCAATTTCAACGCAACCAAATACTCTTCCAACAGCACTTACAACTTCTTCAATCCCTCCCTTTCTTCCTTTCTTGGCTTTCAGTTCACACAGCCCTTGTTGCGCAACCGCTGGTTGTTCGCAAATCGGGCGCCTCTGGTGATCGCGCGCCGCAATGTGCGAGCGTCGCGCGCCACGTTTGAGGCTCAGGTCAGCGTCACCATTCAGCAAATCGTCGGGCAATATTGGAATGTGGTGCAGGCGCGCGGCAACCTGGAAGTGGCACAAAAATCCCTCGATGCGGCCGAGGCTACCTACAAGCATGACAAGCGCGCACTGGAACTGGGAGCGCTCCCGCCGCTGGATATTTATCGGTCGGAATCGCAGGTGGCAGGACGGCGCGTGCAGGTGATCCAGAGCGAGTACGCGCTGCGGCAGGCTGAGGATGGGTTTCGTCAGACCGTGGGCGCGGATCTTGATCCTTACTTTCGAGCGCTCGATCTCGATCTGACGGAACCGCCGGAACCCGAAGGAGAACTGCGCAGCATCGATGCGGCGGGTGCCCTGCAACAGGCAATGGGAAAGCGCCCGGAACTGGAAGCCGCGCGACAATCGTTGGCCAACGATGACACCAGCATCCGTCTCGCTCACAATAACTTGTTGCCAGATTTGCGCGTGAATGGAAACTACTCCGGGAATGGACTGAACAATCTTGCTGCTGCCCAGGGGGTTGCTGCGGGAGGATTCGGCGACTCCCTGAACCAGTTGTTCGGTTTCGGATATCCCAGCTATGGTTTCGGTCTCACCCTGAATCTCCCGGTCAAAAACCGGAGCGGGCAAGCGGCACTCGGCAGTGCGTTGGTCTCGCGCAGCCGAGACCTGTATACCGAAAGACAAATTCGCGAGCAGATCACATACGACGTGAGCAACGCTGTCCATCAGCTTGAGGAAGCGAAAATCAACATCGCGGCCAGCAAGGAATCAGTCGATCTGGCACGCAAAACAATGGCCGCCGAGCAGCGCAAGTACGAACTGGGAACGGGGCAAATTTTTCTGGTGCTCGAAGCGCAAACCGAACTGGCAGCGGCGGAGCAAGGCCTCTTGCAAGCCGAAGTCAGTTATAGGCTGGCGGTGGCTGCCGTCGATTATGCCACCGGCAGTTTGCTGGAACCTTACGGCGTGCAGATCGCGGAGCTCACGCGATAGTTTTCTCTCGGGTGGCCGGAGAGCCGATTCATTGTTATTGCGCGAACGCTATTGTGCAATCGTTATTGTGCTAAGTGGCCGCGCAGCACCGTGAGGGAAGCTTTCGGAAGCTCGTAGAGCACTTCAGCACCGCCAGCTACGGACGACTTTGAAGGCGGCCCATCAGGATCCGCGTGGCCCCCGGTTCCTTCCTTGTGCCATTGATATTCCGCGGATCCGAAAGTGACGCGATCCACTTGACCCGCGAAATAACGGTCGCGTTTGGTCTCCGAATCTGCAAAAGATAGCTCCACCGCGTGATCGTTGAATTGATCGCGGTTGACCAGCATCACCGACCACTGTCCATCCGGTCGCTCCACGGCATAAGCCGTGACCAGCACGGTTCCGGCGGCATCGGTAACGTCGCTTGAAGCTTTGAAAAGCTTGTGCGGAGCATCGACCGGCTGCACCCACTCCTTGGTGATGACCTGCGCAGCCAGGTATTGCGGCGGATATCCTAGAACGTGGTAATTCTCGTCGATCCACAAAAAGCTTCCAAAGCCTCCAAATTGGCGAGGCGATGGCATGTAGTGAAAATAATTAAGTTGCCCCGGCGCCTTCACTCATCATCGATCCAACGTAGTCAGCCAGCCACAGACCGCTCTTCACACTCGACGGTCCCGCACCGCCGCCGATGTTGCCTTCCGTCATGAAAAACGGAATGTTCGGAGGCAGACCATTATCTTTCCAGACTTGAACAATATGGCTGACGTATCCCGGCTCTGGATACAGGTCGGCCCAGGAATAGGTCGGCCTATCTTGATAGGGATAGTGCTCGAATGAAAAGAACGTGAAATCGTTCAGGCGGCCGTGAGCTTTCAGGTAATCCACAAAACGTCCCAGCCAGGAAACTTTTCCCGCGGCGTCCGGCCACACCTCGACATCGCCAAACGTTCCTTCAAACGGAGGACCGCCTAACTTAGCCTCAGGCACGAGCTTATGAATCGCAGATGCGAACTGGAGATAAAGCGCGCCATAGTCTTCGGGCAGCATGTGCTGCCCGTCGGCTTCCTCACCCATTTCGATCCAGGAAATCGGATAGTGGCGTTTATAGAGATAAGCAATCTCGTTGGCCGCATCTTCCGGCGTGGAGTACAACATGGCAATCGGAACCATCGTGGGCAGGCCGCGAGTAACGCCGGAGTTGAAGAAGAAATCGAAACCTACCTGGTCGCCGCGGGATTCGTCGAGATCGGTGGCCGCGTGCCACGGGTCCACGGACGAGGGCCAGGTCACCGTCTGCTCGCGGCTGGGAAAATGAGTGACGTAGTCGTTGAACTCGCCATTGGCCGAGAGCGCTCCCACGTAGAGTTCGTTGATGGCATAGCCCACGCAATTTCGCGGGTCGGCGGAACCGTGACTGTCGCAGGTGTTGGAGGATTCCGTCATCCAGATGCGGATGTATCGCACCGAGATCATCCAGGAAACCAGCTTTAGCGTCACCGTGCCGCCCTTGCCCTCCGTGACCGTGCCCAACGGAAACGTCTGCCACGTGCCTTTTGTTGTCCCGTCGTAGAAAGGTTCAAGGTCGCCCGTCCAAAACTGCACCGAGTAACGCCGCGCATAGGGATCGGCCCACGCAATACGAATCGCGTTCACATCCACCTTGTTGCCCAAGTCAATCATCACCCACTGCGGATGGAGCGCGTCGTCCTCGCCGGTGAATGCACGAGTTAGATAGGGGTTGCTCTTCCAGTACGATTTCGGATCGCCGTCAGTCAGGCGCGACCATCCGTTGCCATCGCCCCGGCTGAAGCCGCGATGCGGCAGCGGAGCAGCCCAGGAATGGCGAATCATCTCACCGGTCGGCTCGGAATTGCCGACAAAGTAACCCTCCTGTTGCTTCGCGTTACTCCACACACCGTTCGGATTCCAGTGCCACGCCTCAACCATGAGTTCGGTATTTTGCCGATAAGTCACCGTTTGCCAACCGGCGTTAAGAATTTCTTTCAACAACGGATCGGTCAGCAAATGGTCAGGAGTGCCCGTCCTCAGCCGGTCGATCGCGGCTCCCAAAGAGCGCACGGGACTAAACGTGTTCACCACGTGCGATGGAGACGAATCGACCACAACCTTCTGCGCGACAGCAACGCTAGCGCTCCAAACAAGACCAGCCAGAAATGCTGCAAGCACTCGAGTCCCGCGGCCTGTTCCCACAATGGCTCCTTATGCCGAACGCGTTTTGTTTTGAAAGCAACTGCGCTGCTTCTAAGTCACCCACCTCTGCTAAGATACTTGTCCGAGGGGGTAATACATGCCAAATCTGTCACACATAGTGGATCAGTTACAAAACCAACGCAAGCAAGTTCAAAGTGAACTTGGTCGCCTAGACGCAGCTATCAGTGCGCTGCGAGGATCGAACACTAACAACGGGTCAAGCACAGTCACGGTCGCTTCTCCCCGACCACGACGAACCCTGTCAGCCGCCGGCCGCAGGGCGATCAGTCTCGCGCAGAAAGCGCGCTGGGCGAATCGAGCTGCAACCAAACCCAAGCGCGTTATGTCCGCAGCGGCTCGCCGCAAGATCGCGATTGCTCAGAAGGCCCGCTGGGCAGCATGGAAGGCGAAGCAGAAGAAAGCGGCCTAAGCCAGCCATAAGCAGCAGTCCTCTTACACACCAGCCCGCCCCGGCGAATAAGTCGAGGCGGGTTTCGGTGTGGATGGGGACGAACCCATAGCACCTTGCACAAGCGGAAGCTCTCCGGCAATCCATTTCCATGAGTGCATTGGCCCAGCAATCTATTGCTGACCTCTATCCCGGCTCTCTATTCCTGATGTCTATCCCGATCTCTAGTCCTGATCTTTCTAATACTCCTACCGGCTGCTAATTCTTCGGGCTTGCCTCAACCGTCAACACCTGAAAGGGCCGCAGGTGAAATGTATAAGGCACACTTGCGGATAGCACGATTGAGGGTTTCTCTCGATCCTGCTGCCAGGGACTGCGGGCTTCGTAAGTACTAGGTGCACCGGGCGGCAATTCGAACGCCTTGTTCACGTCCACAACAAAATCCTGAGGCTTATCACTCGGATTTCGCAAAACCAGTATCCCCTTGCGGGGCGACCACGAAGCCCACCCGTATACCTCCAGCAGCGCCGGATCGCCGCCCACCCAATGTGTATCCACCAGCGTGTCTGCGTTCATGCGCGACCACTTCGCAGCCTCCGCCAGAATGTCCCAGTCTTTCTCTGTAAGAAGCGAGTGAGTAATATACATCTCCTGCAACTGCGTTCCCGTACCAAAATAGTCATGGACTTCATCGGCGAAGTCGCCGTTCGGGTCTGTGTCTAAGTGGTTCGCATGTTGCGCGTAGATCAGGCCGTGCAGCATCAAAGAGTTGAGTGGAAATAGCGGGCCCGACATCACGATGCCTGAATAAGTGTCTGCATCGCGATAGGTAATCCACCGCTGCCGCCACGAGCCCACACCGAGAAAACTGTGGTCTTCGCCGCCGCGCCAAATGGAGTCTGCGTACTGCAGCCAAAACGGCGAGGGATATGTGCCAGTCGTCAGGTTGATATAAATATCGGGCTCCACGGTTCGCCATTCGTGGATCAAGCTGATCGCAGCCTGGAAGTCGCTATCAAACGCGGCTCCGGGAAAAGCCGTGTCGACGTTTCCGGTTCCATCGATCTTGAATTGATTAATACCAAATTTCCGTATGAACTCCAGCGTAGTTTCACGGAATAGTGCGTAATATTTGGGCGCGGAAAGCGCAAAGCCGCCCTCATTGGTTTCATAGCCTTGTTCCTTGCCGTACTTTATCCGCTCCGCCTTCGCGGCTGCGTATCCGCCCCAGGGAGAAAACCAGATTCCGGGCGCAGCGCCAAATTTTGAAGCTGCCTCCTTCACCGGAAGGAACCCATTGGGAAAACCGGAATGAAAATGCCACAGATGTTTTTCGTCGTCCCACCCGTCGTCAAACATAAAAGAGTCCATCTTCACGCCGCGCTTTTCCACCAACTTGTCGCCAAAAGCGTGAATCGCTCCCAACGCGTCCGCCTCGTCGTATTTTGTTTCATAACCAATGTCGTACCAGGAGTTGTAATGCAGAAACGTTCGATACGGATGGGCACGCTCACGTTCGAGGTAGGCCAGAAACCCGCGGCGCAACTGCCCAGGGAGCGTAACTCCCACGACAGAGGAATAAGTGACAGCTTGCCCTGTTCGGAGAGGCAACTCGCGCCAGATTTGCGCGACCGCGCGATCACCCGAAGCTCTACTTTCCGAAAGTGGGTGCTCGAATCCGAAGAAGAGGTTGCCAGCAACGATCGGAGAGCCCTTGATCGCTCCGTACACGCGAACCCCCGGAATGGTCACGTCAACCAGTCGAACGCTGCTGATAGGAAGATCCTTGCCGATCGCATTTAGCGTTACTTCCTGGCGCACATAGGCGGAACCATCGCGCAGAACTGCGCGCCATGTTACCTGCAATCGGTTGTCAAGGTCCCTCAGCCCCACCTCAATTTGCCATCCGCCAAACCTCGCAGCGAGCTGAGATGCGTTTGGATCGGGTTCCAGTTTTTCGATGTGGGGCGGGGTGATCACGTGCATATCCGATGACTTCAGAACCGTGCCGTCCCTTAAACTGACGACGAACGCATTCGGCGGCAGTGAGATAGTTCGATTCGTCAAACGGTCGGTCAGCGTGCTGGCAACGAGGCCACTCTCGTGAACTTGCCATTCTGCTTCAATGGCGCTGTTCGAAAGACTAAGCTTGTCACCCTGAATTGCAGCCGTGGCAGCCATCACTTCCGCCGCCAGAGCGGCGTTTAGCGGAGCGGCGTGCGCTGCAGCGCGCGAAGCCAACCCAGATAGCTGGCTGACGAAAAAAAGAACCGTACATATAAGATTGAAACGTCGATGGGTCTTGATACCGTGAGTCTCCGGCTTCATGATGACTTCAATGATCATTGATGGAGTTGCCCAGCTTCCGGGTCGCCTCATCTTACGGACGCAGCATCCACACGTCAACGAATCATGCGCCGCAATTGTTGTTCGGGCTACCTGCGGTTCTGATATAACAGCAGAGTCCTTGAGTAGGCATGGTGTTTTTCAGGTGCTCTTGAAAGAACAAACGAATCCGCTTGAACCAACTCAGCGTGTGTATTTGACTGGCTCCTCCCCTGCATTAAGGTTCTTATTACTCCCAGGTCTGCGGTTTTGCGTTTCGGTGCCGGTTTGATGTTAGTCGGGCCGCGTTTTGCGTCGCCGCAATCAGGCGATCTCTTCGGTCGCCTGAATTGCACGTAGCGGGAGCGGAGAACTGCTGAATGGATCCTCTGTGGCGGCCTACAAACGGTAATGACGAGGAACGCCTCAGTGAATTCCTGACTCGCATGTTCTCGGCCAACGCTGGTCTTGTGAGCTCTTCGATGTTGCGGTGGAAGTACTGGATTCCGCGGGAAGACTGGCCGGAGCCGCGCTCATTCTGCATGGAACGGGACGGTCGCATTATCGCCCATGTCGGGCTTTGGCCGGTCACGGTGAGGAACGGCACAAAGCGCGAGCGCGGAGTTCACGCTATGGATTGGGCAGCCGACCCTCATGCGAGGGGCGCGGGCTGGGCTCTGATTAAAAACCTGACCAGAACCTTCGACTTCGTTTATGGAATTGGTGGCGAGGACATAACGCGAGCCATTCTGCCCAAGCTGGGCTTCCGTACGGTTGCGGAGGCCTTGACTTGGGCCCGCCCAATCCGGCCCTTGCGACAAATGCTGAAGCACCCGAGCAGGGATTGGCGCTTGCCGCCACGGTTTGCGCGGAATTTGTGGTGGTCGCAGATTCCTCTGCGGCAACTGTCCAGCGACTGGGCCGCCTTTGCCGCCACCGCAGAAGGCTTTGCTATTCCGGCCGGCGAGCGCGACGAATCTTTTTTTCGGTATCTTCAGCAGTGCCCGGTGGCCACTTGTCTGACATTCAATATTGCGAACAAGGGCCGAGTCGTTGGTTTTTTTGCGCTGTCCGTTGTGAGGGAGCAAGCCCGCGTGGCCGGAGTTTGGCTGGAAAGTCCTTCGCCCGAAATCTGGCGCATTGCCTTCCATCTCGCCCACAATGCCGCGCTGAAACACACCAATGTTTCCGAACTCGTCGCCAGGTGCTCCACCGAAGCCAGCGTCATCGGCGCAAAACAAGCCGGGTTGCGCCTGCTCAAGCGGACGCCTGTGGTTCTGTTTCGCAACGACGGTTCGGAAGTCTTACCGCCGCTACAGTTCCAGATGTGCGACAGCGACGATCTCTTCATAACCGGCCGCTTTCTAACCTAGGGGCCGGGACACGTGCACTTCGGAGGCAGGCAGTCGATAAACTGGCGTTTGCCCTCCCTATAGAATCTTCCGCGCAAAGCTCAACTTGCCTCGCGTCACCACCGTACCCTCCACGCTGGCGATGCCCTCTACCAAGGCCGATTGCTCTGTCATTTTAAGAATATTCACTTCGATCATCAGGGTGTGACCCGGCAACACCGGCACCAGAAACTTCATGTCATTTACGATCGCCAGTACCAGGAACTCTCTAGGGTCTACGTCAGCGCCCGCAGTCTGGCTGAACAAAATGGAGGCGCTCTGCCCGATGGCTTCGATAATAAAAGTTCCCGGCATGATGGCGAACTCTGGAAAATGTCCCAGGAATTGAATCTCGTTCCCGGTGACGTTCTTGAGAGCCTTGATGCGCTTCCCCGGCTCCAGCTCCAAAACCCGATCCACCATAATCAGCGGGAATCGCTGCTTTAAACGTGCTTTCACTTCTTCAAAGGTCATCGTCATAAAATTGTCGTTTCGAAAAATCAAATCTTGCTGCACGGACACATTCCGCGAACTCGCTCACCGCCGCCGCAGGATCATGCCCAGGGCACGCGGAAGAAAACGGCCACCAGGAACAGGAATGCCGGCGTCACAAACCAACCGGGTGACGCGAAGGCCGACTTCCTCGGCCATCTTCACGACTTCACTTTCATGATGAAATTCATAGGTATGATCGCGCTGAGCGGATTCAAGCGCAGTGCTGAAAAAGATGAGACCGTCATCCGCTAGATGATGTGCCAGCACCGCGAACAAGGGACGCGGATCTTCCAGATGTTCAGCCAGCATAGCAGCAATAATTCCCTGATAAGTCCCGCGGCTTTCGGTCAGGTTCAATTTCAGCGCGTCCTTGACTTCGAAGGTTACTCGGTCACCAAGCCCGGAAACGGCGAGTAGCCGATTTGCCACAGCCGTCGCCGGCGGGCTGATATCGAAACCTTCGACACGTATATCGGGTCTGGTCTCGGCCGCCAGCAGGCCCATCACACCATGCCCGCAAGCCAATTCCAGAACGTTCGCACTATGCGGCAACGGTTTCAGAAAGTCATCCCGATACATTGCGACGTGGCTGACCATAGAAGGCCAGAAGGGATAAATCAAAATCGCGGCCCACATGTAAGGAACCATGTAGCCTTCGTCTTCATACACCTCGGACATAAGGTCAGGCATTTTTTCCGGCGTGTACCGGCCAGCCTGCTCGTAGAGTTGTTGCGACTTCCATACGCCCAGACAATACCGGGCATAGCCTTTCGCCGCATCATCAAAGGCGCGGTCACCGTATGCAGCTTGAGCCCAGCGTGCCAGCGGATCTAAGAGCCAGGAACAGAGCGCCTCATTCGCCTCAAACGTAGCGCGGGCGGAGGGAGCAAGCATCTTTGCTTTTTTCTCCAGGCTTCTAAGAAATGTCCTTCCGTCCGGCATAACGTGGATCTTCCTTCGCAACACATTCAATCCGTGGAGCATACATGGCGAACCATCCGAACCATGGGCCGCACCAAATCAACTCCATCCCAGGGAGAGGAGAACACATGCATGCGCCCAAGTTTAACAATCCGGTCGACGCCTCGTTTCCCGGCCACATCGGAAAGCTTTTTCTCTTGCTCCAGATCAGCCATGCCCAAGCCAAGCGTCTGCACATTTCCATCGAACCTGGAAATCGGATCGAGCAAATTGTCCACCTCCAGAACCGCCAAGGTTCGGCCTTGAGTGGGTTGGGGAATATCCACGCCCCCGCCGAACAGCAGCGTCCAATCTGGACCATTCGGGAAAACCGCCTGATGCGAAGGATCCGCCAGCAACCAGGACGCGCGTGCCTGGCAGATCGCAGAGGTCAACGCCCCAGGAATGGTTTGCCGCGGATGCGCCTGGTTTTCCGCTTCAAACGCGCGCCGCAGAGCCGACAAAAATTCGGCAGCGGAATGCCCCGCCACTTTTTCCAGAAACAATACCTGCGGCGAAGAACATGCCTGCTGTTCAAACTGCCAGACATCCCGCGCAATCCGCCGGCACCAGGACTCTTGTTCTCCGGCGTTGCTCCAGGCTCCGGCATCCATCGCCGCGACAGATATCCTGGGCCCGAACACGGCCACTTTCGCCCAATGCGGAAACGGCAATCCTCGAATCTGCAGAACGGCTTCCTCGCCTCCCCAAATCATCGCTCCGTCAACCACTCGCGCCATCGCTTCCTGCAATTCCTGGCGGTCGTGCGCGAACGCAGCCATAAAAATTCGGCGAGTCAGCGACTCGCTTCGATCGCTTTCAACCAGCTTTGCCATCAGCCGCCGAGTCAAGTCGACGAGCCCGCTGGGAATGCGTACCAGGGCAGCATTGCCACCAAGAAGCGCGCAACTCATCGACAGAATCGGTTGGATTTCTACGTTCCCTGCCGGCCAGTGACCCACTACACCTACCGGGAAAGCTTTGTACTCGGCACGGCCATGTTCACTCCACCCGGCATCCAGACCGCCGGGTCCGAGCTCGCGCGCGACAATCGGTTCCAGAGAACCGCGTCTAAGCCATATTCGAAGAAAAACAATCCCAGGAATATCATCCAGCTCGCGGGCGTCCAGAGCTTTCCCCCAGGAATCAAGAACGGTGATCACGTCGTTCGGAGAAACGTCCGTATCCAAAATAACTTGACGCAGCTTGGCCGCGGCACCGGAGATCTCATCGGGCGAAGTGACGTTATGAACGAGCTCAGTCATGGAAGCAGTTGCCATTCAATTCGTCAGCGGTCGTTTGCGTTGAATATTCCCGCAACCTCGCAGTTCCGCTTCGGGTATCCTTCCCGCAAACCGAAAGCTTATGCCGCGCCTCCCGCAGGGGCAACCATCCAACGCAATCACCTGGGCCATATCGTCGGTAAGCAGCAGGTTGCCCGGGAAGCTGGTTGGTAAAGCATTGCAGACCTGAACAATCCCGTGCTCTCCGGCAGCGACAGGCTCGAGCGTAAGCGGATTTCGCACGATCACGTCGCCAAACGCGGGCGCGTGTTTGTTACCTTCGCTGCAATCGGGATAAATCACTCCCACTGCCTCGACCATGCCATAAAAATCGATGACACGGTCCACCGAACAACCAAACACCTCCGCCAGCTTCTCGTTGAATCTTGATTTCTCCACGGCCTGATCCTGCAAACGTTTCCAACCGCCGCTATGCAAAATCCTCGCTCCCCGCAAGTTGAGACAGGCTTTTTCCGCCAGCAGCGGTTTAACCAACTCGTTCCATAAAATAGACGTAAACCCGTAAACCAGTACTTCGGAGTCTTGCTGGTCTTTGTTTTTGTTTTTGGCACCGTTCTCGGCGAATTCCTTCAGCTTCTGACGGTCAAGAACGAATTCGCCCTGGGCATCCAGCTTAAGGCAGTAAGTGGTCTCGCTGGCGAAAGGTTGCAACCCCTGAATCGCCGCCCCTCTCGCCCCAAGGGTGCTCCCGCCCATGAAATCCGGTGTGTCCACAACCAGATAAGGTCTGCGAGCGGGTCCGATAAAGTCGCGGACAATCGCTACCACTCCCTTGGTCGTGCGCCGCGCGGTCTTCGAATCGAGAACCACCCGGCTCGGCAACTGAGACGTTGTCGCGCTCGAGGTCAACGTTTTTCTAATCTCGTCAACCCCGACCAGAGACAACGGAGGATTCGCCTTCAGCATCGCAACCGGCAGAAAAGGTAGATCGGCAACCTCGCCGGCGGTTCGATAATCCGTTGGCCAGTGATGCACATAGTTCTTATAGCCAGGATGCCGTTCGCACGCATTATCGAGTTCCTCCCTGAGTATTTCCAGCAAACTCGCCTGCCTTTCTTCGGGAGGCCGGCTATACAGAGGCCCAGAGAGGAGTCGCTCAATTTTATCTTCCAACGGCTGCATACAAGTTTTCGTCTTATTCGGAAACGACGACCGTGCTATTTTGCCCGCGGATGTCTTAGGCAATTCAGAAACCAAGTGAATCGAGTCGAGAGCCCAATGGACGGGAAGATGGCGGCGAATTTCTTCTTCTGGAATCGCTGCGCCCTCATCCGGCACAACCCACAAAACCAAAGCCTCGCCCGCTTCCGGATGATCGTCCTCCTGATGATCAACGCCCTGCGCCGCGCATTCATACACTCCAGGAATCGCTGCGACTCTCGACTCCACTTCCGCAAGACTCACTCGTATTCCTCGCATTTTCACGAGCGACCCTTTGCGCCCTTCGATCCACAAATAACCTTCTTCGTCCTGTCGAGCCAGGTCGCCGGTACGCAGCCAACCGTCAGAGTAGACCCGACGCGTCTCCTCCACGTCATTCCAATAACCGGAGCATACCGATGGTCCTTTTACCCGCAGCTCGCCCACCTGGCCTGCGGGCAAATCATTTCCATCTTCATCCGTAATCGAGACCGCCAGATTGTCCAAAGGCTGGCCCACGCTTCCCCGCTTCTGCTCCCAGCGCTCGGGTTCCATACAAGAAATGCGAGCAGTCGCTTCGGTCTGCCCGTACATCACGTAGAACCGGGTGGAAGGGAAAGCCGCACGCATCTCGCTGATTCTCTGCGGAGCCAAAGCGCCGCCGGCCTGAAGAAATCGTCTCAGGCCAGGCATGCCGATCCGCCGCATGTCCGATCGGCGAAGCAGAATGTTATAAGCGGTCGGCACTCCGGCAAATGTAGTGCAATTAAATTCACCGATGCCGTGCAGCACCTTATCCGGAAACATAAAGCGCCGATCGAATACCGCGCCGCCGCCTTGATAAAGATGTGTGTGCAGCACGCTCGCGCCAAAGCAGTAGCTCAACGGCAGAACCAGCATCGCTCGATCGTCGCTGGCCAGGCCTTGGCTTCGGATAATCGCTTCTGTATTCGCAATCAGGTTCCCGTGATTCACCATCACGAAGCGAGGAATCCCGGTCGAACCGGAAGTGGCCATCAGCGCCGCCAGATCGGTGGCGACACAATCAGCGGGGGATATCGTCGAGCGGAGTTCCCTGTCCAACTCACCTTGCAGCCACAGGGTTTGGCCCTTGTTACCTCCCGCGGGGACCGCCGTTTCGGTCCAAACGGCTTTGGCGCCCGTCACTCCCAACAATGTTTGTGCTGACTCTCGAACTTCGCGATCTTCCACCGGCACGGCGACCAGGCCCGCATACATGGCCCCTAAATAAACCAACGCGGTTGAAGGTGTCAGCGAGCAACCGATCAGCACGCGATCGCCCTTACGCAAACCAGCGGATAACAAGGCGGAGCCGTTCGCCGCAATCAGTCGCGGCAAATCCTCAGAACGAACCGTGTGCCGCGTAGCGGCATCGATCAAGCAGGAACCCGGCCCCAGGCGCTCCACCAATCGCCCCGCAAAATTCCATTCGCCAGTGCCTGTCACTTTTACGCTTTCCCAGAAAGCTTCGCCGAAATGATGCGCACGATCTCGCGAACGTTCTCCATTTCCATCAACTCATCCACATCGAAAGTAATTCCGAAGGTCTGTTCCAACTGAGTAGTAAGTGAGAGATGGCCAAGAGAATTCCAGCCCGGGATGTCGCCCGCGCTTGTCGCCAAAGTCAGCGACTCTGGCTCAACGTCAAAGACGGACTTAAAAGCTCCCTGGACTTTAGGTAGGACCTGATCGGTGTCGCTCATTCACTCTTTCTCGCGTCGGTTCGACGTTACTCTTGAGTGGCTGCTCAGGGTGTCGTGACCGCATGATTTGGGTTCAGGCCAAGGCAGGCCATACAAGCCCGATTTACTCGTGGAGCGATCGCGGACTTGCCAGCGTTCACATTATGCCATTTTTATAAGTCAACAAAGTCCATCTTGAACGTGGCCTATCCCGCCCTGGCCTTCTGCTGGCCCTGCGTCCGTTAAGGACCCCATCCGGAGGCTTTCCTTCGTGTAACTTTGTGTCCTTTGTGGTAAAAGTCCTTACCAATTGAGAGCCCTCAACCGGAGTCGCAGAATGGCAAAACGGATCGCGCTGCTAGTTCTAATCCTGATGTTCGCTTCTTACGCCGAAGCCGCTGTCCAAGTAAAGAAAATCGAATACAAAGGCTGGCGTAATTCCTACCGCGTGAGCAACGGCGAAGTCGAACTGGTGGTAACCAGCGACGTTGGGCCGCGAGTGATCCGCTTTGGATTTGTAGGCGGCCAAAACCTTTTCAAGGAGTTCGCCGAGCAACTCGGCGGAACTGGAGAGCCAAAAGAACAACTGCGGGGTGGAGACCGTGTCTGGAAAGCTCCCGAGGACCCGATCGCGACCTGGGCGCCCGATAACGTGCCGGTTGAGATAACGATCACCGCAAACGGGCTGATAGCGCGAGCTCCCGTGGAACCACTCACCAGCCTGCAGAAAGAAATTGAAGTGCGAATGGCCGATTCTGGAACCGAGGTCACCGTCTTTCATCGCATCACCAACCGTTCGCTCTTCTCGCTCGAATACTCCGTCTGGGCGCTGACCATGATGGCGCCGGGAGGCATCGCGGTTTCAGGTTTCCCGCCGCGCGGAAGGCATCCCGCGAACCTCGAGGCCACCAATCCTCTCGTGATGTGGGCATACACGAACCTCGCAGACAAACGCTGGGTCTTCACCAGAAAATATCTGACGTTGAAGCAAGATCCGAATAACTCCGAAGCGCAGAAGCTGGGAATGTTTAACCCGAATACCTGGGGCGCTTACGTCTTAAATGGCGAGGCCTTCATCAAACGCGCCCAGGCAATTCCTGGAGAGACCTATCCGGATTTCGGCTGCTCCTTCGAGACGTTCACGGACAACGAATTCCTGGAGATGGAGACACTCAGCCCATTAACCAAAATGCCGCCGGGAAAGACCGCCGAGCAAGTCGAGCATTGGAGCCTGCATCGCAACGTCAAACTTACAGACCTCACCGATGATGCAATTGACGCCGCCATCCTGCCATTGCTGCGTGCAGGAGCAGAGACAAATTAGTGTCATGCGTGCTCTGACCAGCTCTTACTGGCACACGCCGCTACTGCCGGCGTTGTAAATGCCCTGCACCTGCGTGGCTGTCAGACCAGTGTTATAGACCTGAACGTCGTTAATCAGGCCGTTGAACGCGCGGTTCTGGTCTACCTGTTGCCCGATGGCGAACCACGTACCGGTGTACGAAATCGTGCCTGCCCAGGCCGTATCTGCCGTTGCTGTCGGCTGGACCACTCCGTTGAAGTAGATCTGACCAGGATTGTTCGCCGTGCGAACAGCCGTGACCTGTACCCATTGGTTGAGCGGTATCTGGGACAGAGTTTCGGTGTCGTGCTCTGCCGATCCGTCTCCGATTTGGAAATCGATGTGGCCTGGAGGCGTGCCCGTTATGTCCACGTTAGACCGCCCATCGTAGAAGATGGTCGCGCCGGCTAATTTGCTATCACTCTGACTGCCCACAATGAATCCTAGAGCGCCGGCGCCGTTATTGACTGGTAAAGCAGTCACGTAGATCCAGGCCGACAACGTGATGGCGCTCTGGATTTGCAGGTCGGTCGGCACCGGTTGTCCGATCAACACATACTGGTTGCTGCCATTCAGGCTGAAAGCATCCCCGACCTCGCCCAGGGCGTAACCCGCGCCATTCTCCAGCGTTCCGTTGTTCCCGCTCACAACGTCGGTAGTGTTATTGTTTCCCGGCCACAAGGAGACCAGACTGCTCTGTTGCGCATAGCACGCCGGGCCTGCCGCGACCGTGGCCGAGCAGGAGGCGTTGGTGCCGCCATACTGGCCGTTGCAACTCCAGCTCCACGAACCCGTGTTGGTGATCGCCGAGGCCGCCCCCACCGAGCAGAGATTCGCCGTCGGCGCCGAGGAGAACGTCTGTCCGTTAGCTGTGCCGCAGGCGCCGTTCACCGCGGCAGTCGTACCCGTGGTAAAGGTCGCGAGTATCCCGTAATTGGTGGTCGCATTGTTTCCGGCAATGTCTGTGAGCCACCAGGGATTAGGGTAGTAATAAATATCGTAGATCGTCGACTCCGCCAACGGCGACAGCGGCGTGAGCGTCACGATGGTCGTTCCCGACGAATACGCGAAGCTGAGCGTACTTGGGACCGGCGTCTGCGTATTGTGCAGGCGCGGATAGATTACGTTCGTGTTGAGCAGGACCGGGTCCAGCAACTCGTTGAACGTCACCGTCATCGACGTAGGCACACCGCTGAGCGGGGTCGAGCTGCTCGCCGGAACCGTTGCGGTAACGGCCGCGTTGGTAAAGTCGAAGCTGGATCCGGTGGTGAAGGAGCTGGTGGCCGGGACAGCGAGATTACCGGCAAGATCGGTCACCCCGGTGACGCTGTAAGTGTATGTGGTGTTGATTGACAACGCGTAGGGCAGTTGCACCGACGCGATGTAGTTCCCGTCCTCGGGATAGACGGCGATCGCGATCGGGCTGCCGCCTTGAGGCGTGAGCGTGATGTTGTTCAGCGAGTTGCTGGCTACCGGCTCGCTGAACAGCAGATTGAGACTGGTATTGTTCCACGGACCCTCGCCAGTATTCACCGGCACGTTGGTCATGCCATTGGGCGGGTTGGCCTGCACCAGCACCGGACCGGTGGTGACGGCGTTGCTGCCCGTGTAGAAGTAAGAACTGCCGTTGCTCTGCGCATTTCCGGTCAAATCAACTGCATTGGTGCAGTAGTAGTAGTACTCGGAGTTCGTGAACAGCGGCGACGTGGGCGTCATGGTAACCGCCATCATGTCCGCAGCGATGCGGTAAGTGACTGGGACGACCGCATTGGTGACGTAGCTGTAGAGATAGGTCCCGCTGGGCGTGATGCTGCTCGGGTCCATCGCCTCCGAGTAAAGACAGGTGAAGGATGCGTTGGTGCCCACGCCGGTCTGTCCGTTGCCGAAATCGAGCGCGACGCTTGGGGTGGTGTAGTCAGGCTGCACCGCGGTGGTGAATTGCACCGTGGGTTCGCTGAACTCATTGCCGGCGTAATCCAGGATGTTGCTCACCGCGACCTGGATGGTGCTGGACGGCGGCAGCGGATTGAGCGGGTAGAAGTTCGCGCCCAGCAGACTTGTGCCGCTGTAGTTGTAAGTCCAGGAGCCGGGGATGGGAGTCCCGCCTGTGGTGATCACTACATTGCTCGAGTTCACCGTAGTCCGGTCGGCGGGCTTCGAGAACTGCAGGCGGATGTAGGCATTGGTGCCCACATTCGGCGAGCCGGTCGGCGGCCCGACGGTGACCGTGCCGGAGGTGCTATCCGGGCCCGCGGTGGTCGTGAAGTAAGTGAGGTAGCATGCGCCCTGGGCCGCGACGCCGTTGGTTCCCTTCACCGCGCTGCTGGCGCAGAACCCATATTGAGTCGACGCGTTGTAGTCGCCGGTTGGGGTTATGCGCACCAGCGTGGGCGAAACCAACGCTAGGTTGTACGTAATGGCAGGTCCGGTTTCCTGGTAGATATTGCTGGTGGTTACTGTTGCAGCATTGATCGGCTGGCTGTACTGGATGTCGATCTCGGCGTTGGTGGGTACGAGGGTCGCATTGCAGCATTCCGGGCTCACGGCAACGATGGTTGGCTGAGCCGTGGCCGGGTTGATGGCGGCCACGGTGTAGAAATAGCCGCTGGTGCTGCTCAGCGCGTTGCCGTAGACGTCGCTTGCGCCGGAGAAGAACCACTGTACGGTGGCGCCGTTCGGGAATGCGACGGCGGGCGTGTACTGCACTTCATAACCGCTGGCGTCTGCCTGAACGGAGCCCGTATAGACCTGTCCGTTGACCGTGACCGTGAGGCTTCCGGGCACGGTGGCCGGATTGGCCTGCCGGTTGAGATAGAGCGTCAACAGCGTGCTGGTGGCCACGCTGGATGCGTTGGTGCCCGGTGCCGTGCTGCTGACACCACCGCCAGCCGTCGCCGGATCGGCTTCGGTGGAGAAGGTGCTGGTGTAGGTCTGGGCCAGGGTGTTACCCGACATATCGCTGATCCCGCCCGCTGGGAACTCGATCGTGTAGGTGGTGTTGTTGGCGAGCGCGCCGACGCTGAAGGTCAGCGTGCGGTTGTCCGAAGACAGGCTGTAACTGCCGGCATCCTGCAGCGACTGCCCGGCATATAACTGCGAGTTATAGCCGTTGGCGCTCCCGGAAAGAATGGAGTTGTTGAAGGTGACGGCGACAGACTGGTCGCGGCCCACGTTCGTAGCGCCGCTAGCCGGGCTGGCCGATATCACCTGCAATGCGATCGGAGGTTCCGTAGCGCTGCTCACGGTGAAGTAGACGATCTGGTCGCTGTAGCAGGCGCCGTTCTGGAAGACGTCACCGAGCACGTCCGTGGGACCGCCGCATTCGCCGACATAGATCGTCGAACCCGCCGGGTACGGGCTGGTTGGAGTGAAGGTAACCTGGGCACCTGAGATTGCATACGTACCGGCGAGGCCCTGGTTGCTGTTCCACCCGTTCATGACCTTCAGCGTGGCGCTGTTGACTGTGTTCGGATCGAGGATCTGGCTGAAGGTCAGAATGATCGCCTGCGTGTTCGAGACGCTGGTCGAGCCGTTAGGGATATTGGTGCTGGTGACGGTAAGGCCAGGCGTAGCCGCGGCCGAGCCCGTCGTGAACGTGCTCGAATAAGGCACGACGGTGTTCCCATTGGCGTCCGTAAAGCCCGATACCTTCACGGTGTAGACAATGCCAGCGGTCAGATTGGCGGCGGGCACAAAGGTGAGCATCTGGTTGTTGGTGAAGCTCACGGTTCCCGACACCGGCGTCGATCCGTTCAAGAGCTGGATCGAGCTCTGGTTCCAGCTGGTTGGATCCATGGGCACGCTGAGGGTCGCCGTCACCTGGGCATTCAACGGAACACCCGTGATGCTGGGCGGCGGAGTGACGGTGACGGTGGGTCCGGTCGTGTCCGCGCCACCGTTGGTATGGAAGTAAACATTGACCGAGTTGCCGTCGTTGCCGTCCTGATCCTGGAATCCGCAGCAGGCCTGGAAGTAGTAGTACGTGTCAGGCAGCAGCGCGATCTGCGGCGTCATGGTCACTTCCAGACCGCTGGCCGACGGAGTGACGGTGAGCGGAATGAACTGGCCGGTATCGCTCAGGTACATCCTGAAGGTGCTGTTGTTGACGGTGACCGGGTTGAGCGGCTTGTTGAAGACCATCTTCAGGATCACGTTGGTTCCGACCGTGGTGCCGCTTGCCGGATCGGAGTTGGTCATCGAAGCCGCGCTGATGTCATACGTCGTGCCGGTGCTGAAGCTGTTGTTCACCGGGGCAACCGGGTTGCCGGCGGGGTCCATCACGCCCGCAATGGTCATCTTGTAGGTGGTGCTGGCGGTGAGCGGCACTGCTGGAACAAGCTGCAGCACGGTGTTGCCGACGCTCAGAACTGGCGTGGTTGTGACGGTCGAGCCTCCGGTCGTCAAAGTCACACCCGAGACGGTATTGGGATCGATGGGTGCGCTGAATTGTGCTTCGATGAGCGCGTTGGTGCCCAGGCCCGTCTGTCCGCCGATGGGGTTGAAGTTGATGACGGTGGGCGCAGTGGTGGCTGAGGTCAGGTCGGCGTAGAAAGTGGGACTGATCCCGCTCACCTGGTTCCCGGCGAGATCGGTGCCGCCGCTGACGATAAGCTGATACTCGCGGCCAGCCGACAACAGAGACGTGGGCGTCAGGTAAGCCGTGGATTGATCCACGTTCCAGGAGAGCGTGGTGGCAATGCAAGTGCCCGCCAGGTAATCATAGATGTAGAAGTTGCCGCAGGCGCCGGGCTGGCCCGCGCTGAACGTGGTTACGTCCATCGACTCGCTGAACTGAATCGTGATCAGGGAGTTGGTGGGGATGCTCTCGTTGCCGGTGACGCTGCTCCACACCACCGTGGGCGCAGTGAAGTCAGGGCCCGCAGCGGTATGGAAGGTTGAGCTGAAAGTGACCGGATGTCCCACCCGGTCGGTGACGCCGTTGATGCTCATGGTGAGCATAGCGCTCGGCGGCAACGGCGCGTTGGGCACGAACTCGATGCGCGTGTCAGCGGAGTTGAAGGAGTAGCTGCCGGCCAGCGGTGTGCCGCCGTTGAGCACCTGGAAGGTGCTGCTGTTGAGGCTCACCTGATCAATCGCCTTGTTGAACACAACTCCTGGCGAGACGTTGACGCCCACGTTGGTGGCGCCGTTGAAGGGCACCGCGCTCACGACTGTAGGCAGCGTGGAGTCGGTAGTGGCGCCCGTGTACTCGTACCAGCTGGTAGCGGTGGCGGGCACGCTGGTAGCGCTTTGCAACCCGGTGGTGATGTACACGTAAATGTAATGGTTGGCGGGCAGAGCGCTGGTCGGCACCATCAGAATCTCGTTCGGCTGCGGCTGCGAATACGTCACGGCCGGACGCAGGGTAGTGGTCGAATCGTACAGATACATGTTGGTCGCGGTAATCGTAGCCGCATTGATCGGCGTGTTGAACTGCACGTCGAAGATGGTGTTTGTCGGAACCGGATTGCTGTTCGCAGGCGGCGACGTGGTCTGCACGGCCGGCACGAGCGTGGCCGTGCTCGAGGCCATGTAGAAGTAACCGGAGGCTGCGTTGATGGGCGTGTTGTAAGTGGCGTCGTAGAGGCTGTTCGTGGTCCACCACTGGATAAGCGATCCCGCTGTGAACGCTGTGCTGGGAGTGAACTCGAGAGTGTAGCCACTGTCGAGCACCTGCACGGTGCCGGAAACGAGAACGTTGTTCTGCGCAACCTGGATGCCGTTGCTGGCGCTGGACGAGTCGATGGGCAGGTTGGCGTAGAGGACGATCGGCGTGGGGGAGTTGACGCCGCTGGCGCCGTTGCCCGGCCGGTTAGAGA
>JBEKDY010000051.1:0-20793 GCA_050014115.1 Candidatus Sulfotelmatobacter sp.
ATCCAAAATGAGTCAATGCAAACATCCCCGGCTCCCGCGGATTGAGCATCCTTCGCAGCAGAAAGACGTCCCCCGAATTGTCTTCCACCAGAAGAAGCCTGGTGGTCTCGCTTCGTTCTTCGCCCTCGCGACTTCGCGGCTGGGAGGAATGACTTCGCTCAACCTGACTTGGCTCAACCAAGCGTAGCTCGGAACCCGCATGGGTCAGCATGGCGCACTCTGCCATATTCCAGTCCCATCGGCGGAATTGTCGTCCACTTGAATATCGGATGGATAGCGACGTCTGTGCCCAGAGCACCGTGACGACGTAGGCGCGTCTTGAGACTGGAACAATTCTTCAAGCTTTACTCGCGCAAGGTGAAGCGTAGGCTCGAGAACAGTACGGTCGAGCCTGTACTGATCTGAATTCAGTCTGCTACAATTCAGTCACGGAGCATGGACAGATGCTCCGCATCGCGATTGCCCGCGGACGGTTTGGGGACGTTGTCCCGATTTGCCCCGATTTCTCTGAAACCTTCTAAAACCTAGGGAGAGCGCAAAAGGGCGAAATTTTGCGTCTTTTTGGATCCCGTATTGTCCGCTAGAGCGGTCTTCAGTGCGCGGCTTCCCCGATTTGACCGCGTTTACAGAAAAGTTGAATCCGGATATCTTTTTGCATAAATATACCTTGACACGTATATGCGCCGTGGAGTATATCAAGGGAATGGAATCTGTCTTTGAAATCATTGCGGAGCCGAACCGCCGCGCGATACTCAGCCTTCTGGTCTCGTCCCAACAGTCGGTGGGAGAGATCGAGCGTCAGCTTCATATGACCCAGCCGACCGTGTCCAAGCACCTGCGCGTGCTGCGCGACGCCGGTTTCGTGGAGTCGACAGTGGACGCGCAGCGCCGTCTCTACCGGCTGAAACCTGAACCATTTCAGCAGGTCGATGCCTGGCTGGCCCAGTTCCGCCGGTTCTGGTCCGCTCACATCGATGCTCTCGAACGCCACCTTGATCGCATGGATAAGGCTCGCATGGGTCAACCTCCGCATGGAGCAGCAACACCAAAGAAAAGCAAGACTCAGGAGAATACGACGCGGCCCAACCGCGAACGTGATAAAGGAGAAACGAAATGAAAATCAAAGTGACCAGCATATTCGTGGACGACCAGGAGAAGGCCTTGCATTTCTATACAGAGGTTTTGGGCTTTACCAAGAAGACCGATTTCAGTCAGGGCCCCTATCGCTGGCTGACCGTGGCCTCGCCGGAGGAACCGGAGGGCACTGAGTTGCAGCTGGCACTGAACAACAACCCCGCGGCCAAAACGTACCAGCAGGCGATTTTTCAACAGAGCCAGCCCGCGGCCATGTTTTTCACCGATGACATCAAGGGCGACTACGAACGGATCAAATCCCGCGGCGCCCAGTTCACCACGCCGCCCACTGACGTGACCGGTTCGACTATTGCGATGCTCAACGACACGTGTGGAAACCTCATTCAACTCACCGAACTGAAGCGCTGGTAACGCTAAGGAGCAGAAAATGAATAACCTTCAGCAGTACGCACCAGGCCCGGCCAGTACCGTGCAGTTCTTCCGGTTGTGGTCTGCTCACGTGGATGCTCTCGAACGCCACCTCTCGGCCAAAACATCCGCACTGGCGGCCGTTACCGCGGTGTTAATCGCGTATCCGATTGCACGGATTGTGATTCCCGCAATACTGCATAGCATTGTGCCCGATACGGTACGGAGCGTGCTCAACTTGATTTGATCGTCGCTGGTGAGGATCGTGAGTTCAGCTCATTTGGTGGCGCGCTGTGAAGACTAGGAGACGAAGATGACCGAACCTCAAATGTACGAACCGGGTCCCGCCAACTTGGCGCGAGTACTGAAAGACGGAGAGAAGTGGACGCTCATCCTCGTCCGGGAACTGCGCCACTCGCCGGAAATAGTCTGGCAGGCGCTGATCGACCCGGCGCAACTGCGTGAATGGGCTCCCTTTGTGACCGATGGGAGCCTGGGTGCGGTGGGAACGGTGAACCTTACCTGGGTGGGAAATCCCAAGCAGATCGAAACAAAAGTGACGCGAGTCGAAGCTCCCAAGGCGCTTGAGTACGGCGATATGCGTTGGGAACTCGAGGCCTCTGGCAGTGGCACGCGTCTGACGCTGTGGACCAAGATCAACCGCGGCTTCGTCTCTATGGGTGCTGCCGGGTGGCATATTTCATTCGATGTTCTGGATCACCTGCTCAGCGGAACTCCCATCGGCCGCATCGCTGGCGCCGACGCCATGAAGTTTGCCGGCTGGCAGCGGCTGAATGCGGAGTACGCCGAGCAGTTCGGCGTGAAAGCGCCTAACTGGCCGCCTCAGGCGGCTCAAAAACCGTGAATCGAGGAATCAGAAGACCATGCCCAGACCATTAACGACGAAGAGCAATAAGAAGGAGTTGACCCGAGGGCAACGGGAACAACTACTCAGAGCATTAAAAGTACGCTTCGAGAAAAATATGGACCGCCATCCAGGTCTGGAATGGGCCAAAGTCCAAGCCAGGCTGGATGCGAATGCTGAAAAGCTCTGGTCACTGAGTGAAATGGAACAAACTGGCGGTGAACCGGACGTTGTCGATCAGGATAAAAAGACGGGCGAATACATTTTTTATGATTGTGCAGCGGAAAGTCCGAAAGGCCGCAGAAGTTTTTGCTACGACCGCGAAGCGCTGGATTCAAGGAAAGAAAATAAGCCGAAAGACAACGCGGTGGATGCCGCTGCGGCCATGGGGATTGAGCTCCTAACGGAAGAACAATATCGGAAGTTGCAGAGCTTCGGAGAGTTCGACACGAAAACGTCGAGCTGGCTGCGCACACCTTCCAAGATCCGAGAACTCGGCGGCGCCCTCTTTTGTGATCGCCGCTTCGACACTGTTTTTGTGTATCACAACGGTGCGGACTCCTACTTTGCTGCCCGGGGGTTCCGTGGCTCGCTAAGAGTCTAACCGTGTCGCACGGTGGCCCATTCAAGCCCGGTTTTGGCTTGAGTGGGGTTTTCAAACCTGCTCAATTCTGTCATCCCGACCGGAACAGATGAACGCAGGGACCTGCTGTTGTGACGTTACCCGGCCATGAGGGACGGGACGAGCAAGAGTCGAAATAGACAGCACGAAACACGAGAGAGCGACAGGGCGAACTTATCCAGCGGCAGGATTGCCCCACACTAGCCAAAATCGGCTTCGAGTGGGCATCTCCGAATGGCTATCGAACCGGAAGAGGCTTTCACTTGCCGAGGTTACAGGGATACGCGGAGCGTAGTAGTAAACTAGTCCGAATCACACCCCAGGGAAAACCTCAACGCTACACACACCTCATTCATGCGTGCCGCACTAAGATGGGCCACACGTCTTCCTAATCGCTGTTGAGATACAGTCACCCCGTTATGCAGGTTTACTGCACAACGGGACTTCATGCCGTCTTCCTCATTCAGAATAACTTCCGACGGCACACCGCGAATGGTCGAAGTGACAGGCGCCACCGTGACTGTGGACAAATAGGCGATAGCACTGTTGCGGGTGAGCACGAGGACCGGCCGTTTCTTGTCGGGCGCCGCAAACTGGTAGAGCCGGACCTCGCCTCGGGCTATTCTTCCGGCCACGTGGCCTCCGATTCCCAATCCCGCACCTCCGCGTCAGCTGGCGACTGTCGCGAGTAGCCCTGGCGGTCGCGCTCTTCGCTGGCGCGTAGTTCCAACCGACGGAGATGTTCCCGCAGGGCGTCGCGCACGAGTGCGGAACGGTTTCGCCTCGTTCGCTTCGCGGCTTGGTCAGCGGCCTGTAACAATTCTTTATCCAGCACGATTTGAATGATTTGCATGTGTGGAACTCATTCCACAGTATACTCCACAAACAGAGCATTTTCAAAGGGACTCAGCCCTCTCGAACGAGAAGGGCTTCCACTTGCCCAGGTTGCACCTTGCGCTGAGTGCAGCTAAATTAGGTGCGAGATTTGGAGCTATACATGAAAAAGACCATCCCAGTGGAACCTGCCTCCGCATTCATTGACGAGAAGATCAAGCAACTTGGAGACTGGCGCGGGAAGACGCTGGCGAAGGTGCGCGAAATCATACACCAGGCCGACTCTGAGATTGTCGAAGAGCGGAAGTGGGTCAAGGCGACCTCGCCGGGGACTCCCGTCTTTTCCCACGGCGGGATCGTCTGCACGGGAGAGACGCACAAGAACGTCGTCAAGATGACATTTGCCAAAGGAGCTGCGTTAAAGGACCCGTCCGGCCTATTCAACTCCAGCCTCGAGGGGAATGTCAGACGCGCCATCGACATCCACGAAGGCGACAAGGTCGATGAGGTGGCCTTGAAGAATCTCATCCGGGCCGCAGTGGCGCTCAATCTCGAGGGCCAGAGCGAGAAGAAGAACAAACCGAAGTCCAGGCCAAAGTCCCGGCGAAAATCCCCACTCTAACGTTCGCAAAGAGCCGTCTTCAAGGTCGCGCTTTCGAGGTCACGGGAAAAAATCCGGTTGACACGATTCTAGGTCGTTTTATAATTATTCTCATCCGATAATCATGCGCTTCACCCACGAGCAGTTCCGTGAGCTGGCCGAGAAACACGGGTTGGCGGTGACGCACCAGCGTCAGGTGGTCTATGAGGCTGTGGTCGCTTCCCACGGACACTATTCCCCGGAAGACATTTACGCGGCGGTCCGGCGCCGTATTCCATCCGTTTCTCTTGCCACGGTCTACAACAATCTGCGGCTTTTTATCGCGCACGGGTTGCTGCGGGAAGTCACTCCGCATGCGGCCACGTTGCGGGTGGACGGCAATCTCAAACCTCATCATCACCTGGTCTGCTCCCGCTGCAAGTCGGTGCAGGACATCGAAGGAGAGTTCATCGATTTCAAACGGCTATCCCGGCACGTGCCGGATGGCTTTGATCTGACGCAGCCGTTGGTCGAGGTCTTTGGCCTCTGCCGCCGCTGCCGAACCAAAAAATAGCCTTTTTTCACGCAATACTCACTCAAATTCGAAGGACGAAAACATCATGGAAAATACACTCGCGACGTCATCGGGAAGTGTTTCTCCCGAAGCTAAAAACAAGAGCACCCTACCCGAGGCCAAGTGCCCGTTTAATCACGGTGCGTCCGCGCCCACGAACCGCGACTGGTGGCCGAATCAGGTGAACGTGAACGTCCTGCATCAGCATTCCCCAAAGTCTGATCCCATGGGCAAGGCGTTCAATTATGCGAAAGAGTTCAAAACGCTCGACCTGCATGCCGTGATCAAAGATCTCCACGCCTTGATGACGGATTCGCAGGAGTGGTGGCCGGCCGACTTCGGCCACTATGGCCCGCTTTTCATTCGTATGGCGTGGCACAGCGCGGGCACGTACCGCATTGGCGATGGCCGCGGCGGGGCCGGCGCCGGGCAGCAGCGCTTCGCACCGCTCAATAGCTGGCCGGACAATGTGAACCTCGACAAGGCGCGCCGGCTGCTGTGGCCGATCAAGCAGAAGTATGGACGCAAAGTTTCCTGGGCCGACCTGATGATTCTCGCCGGCAACGTCGCGCTCGACTCGATGGGCTTCAAGACATTCGGTTTTGGCGGCGGACGCGCGGACGTGTGGGAGCCAGAAGAGCTGAACTGGGGCCCCGAGGGCACGTGGCTGGCGGACGAGCGTTACAGCGGCGACCGTGATCTTCAGAATCCGCTCGCTGCGGTGCAAATGGGTCTGATCTATGTGAATCCGGAAGGGCCGAACGGAAAGCCGGATCCGATCGCCGCAGCGCGGGATATCCGAGAAACGTTTGCCCGCATGGCGATGAATGACGAAGAAACCGTTGCGCTCATTGCCGGCGGCCACACTTTCGGAAAAACCCACGGCGCAGGCGTTCCCGCTCAGTATGTAGGCAACGAACCAGAAGGTGCCGACATCGAGGATCAAGGTTTGGGATGGAAGAATAAACTAGGCAAAGGTCATAGCGGTGACACGATCGGCAGCGGGCTGGAAGTGATTTGGACCACCACGCCGACGAAGTGGGGCAACAACTTCTTCACCAACCTGTTCAGCTACGAATGGGAACTGACGAAGAGTCCGGCTGGTGCGCATCAGTGGACGCCGAAAAATGGAAAAGGCAACGGCACGGTGCCGGACGCGCACGATCCCTCAAAGCGTCATTCGCCTTCGATGCTGACTACGGACCTCGCCTTGCGGCTCGATCCTGCCTACGAAAAGATTTCCCGGCGCTTCTACGAGCATCCCGATCAGTTCGCCGACGCGTTTGCGCGGGCGTGGTTCAAGCTGACGCACCGCGACATGGGACCGATTGAGCGTTATCTCGGCCCGCTCGTTCCGAAAGAGACACTGATCTGGCAAGACCCCGTTCCCGCCGTGGATCACAAATTGATCGGGGAGAAGGAAATTGTCGCTCTCAAAGCCAAGATCCTCGCATCCGGATTGTCGATCTCTCAACTGGTGACGACGGCCTGGGCATCGGCGGGGTCGTTCCGCGGCTCCGACAAGCGTGGTGGAGCAAACGGGGCGCGCATTCGCCTTGCGCCGCAAAAGGATTGGGAAGTGAACCAGCCGGCCGCACTCGCAAAAGTTCTCAAGAAGCTGGAGGCGATCCAAAAAGAGTTTAACGGATCGCAGTCGAGTGGGAGTGGTTCCAACGGGAACAAGTCCAATGGGAACAAAGCCGGAAAAAAAGGGAAACAGGTTTCGCTTGCCGACCTGATCGTTCTCGGCGGCGTCGCAGCCGTCGAGGAAGCGGCGAAAAAAGCTGGATACAAAGTCAATATCCCCTTCGCCCCGGGACGCACCGATGCTTCGCAGAAGCAGACCGATGTGCACTCATTCGCCGTAATGGAGCCGGCCGCGGACGGTTTCCGCAACTATCTCCGCGGTGGACAGAAACGGTCGGCTGAGGAGCTGCTGGTCGATCGCGCGCAGTTGCTGACCCTGACTGCCCCGGAGATGACGGTTCTCGTCGGCGGCCTGCGCGCCCTGAATGCGAACTACGGGCAGGCCAAACACGGCGTCTTCACCAACCGCCCCGAGACGCTGACCAATGATTTCTTCGTCAACCTGCTCGACATGAATACGAAGTGGCAGGCATCCTCTACAGAAGGCGTGTTCGAGGGCCGCGATCGGGTGACGGACAAAATCAAGTGGACCGGCACGCGCGTCGACCTTGTCTTCGGTTCGAACTCCCAGCTCCGGGCACTCGCAGAAGTCTATGCAAGTAACGACTCGAAGCAGGCGTTCGTGAAGGACTTTGCGGCTGCGTGGAACAAGGTCATGAATCTCGGCCGCTACGACCTTGCCTGATCAGCCGCGACCTGATCAGCCAAGACCTGGTCGGCCAAGATAAGAACAGATGCGCTTGTGCAGGGTGTCCGGGTCTCGGGCACCCTGCCAGCAAGCAATTCAGCGGCCCACCAGCTTCTGCAGAGCCTCCGGATAACGCGCACCCTGAACCTCAATTCCTGAAATCGCATCCTGAATCTGTTGCAAATCCTTGGGAGTGAGTTCCACTTTTAGGGCTCCCATGTTCTCCTCCAGGCGATGCAGCTTTGTGGTCCCTGGAATGGGAACGATCCAGGGCTTCTGGGCCAGCAGCCAGGCCAGGGCGATCTGCGCCCGCGTCGCCTTCTTCTGATCCGCAATGTGGCCGAGCGCATCGACCACTTGCTGATTGGCCTTGCGCGCTTCCACATTAAAGCGCGGAACAACATTGCGGAAGTCGTTGCTGGCAAAGGTTGTCTTATCGTTGATGGTGCCGGTGAGGAAGCCCTTGCCCAGCGGGCTGAACGGAACGAAGCCGATCCCGAGTTCCTCCAGCGTCGGCAGGATTTCCTTTTCCGGCTCTCGCCACCAGAGGGAATACTCGCTCTGCAGGGCAGCCACGGGCTGGACCGCGTGGGCGCGGCGAATGGTTTTCGCGCCCGCTTCTGACAGCCCGAAGTGCCTCACCTTGCCTGCCTGAATCAATTCCTTGACGGCACCGGCAGTGTCCTCGATGGGCACATTCGCATCGACGCGATGCTGGTAGTACAGGTCGATGGCATCGACTCGCAGCCGCTTCAGCGAGCCTTCGATGACCTGCTTGATGTGCTCGGGCCGGCTGTTGAGCGCAGACCACTTGCCCCCTTCGCTGGGATTGGCTTCCCAACCGAACTTGGTTGCGATGACGACTTTCCCGCGGAACGGAGCCAGCGCCTCGCCCACCAGTACTTCGTTGGTGAGTGGGCCGTAGACCTCCGCGGTATCGAAAAACGTGACACCACGCTCCACCGCGGCGCGGATCAGGTTAATTGCCTCTTGCTTTTCGGTTGCTGGTCCGAGCCCAAAGCTCAACCCCATACAACCCAGGCCCATTGCAGAAACTTCAAGGCCACTCTTACCTAATTTGCGCTTTTCCATTTCGCATCCTCCAAAGAACGGTCTCCAGTATGACGCTTTCATGAGGCCGATTGTGTATGCGGCGTATCCGTCGCGTCGAGGCCTGCAAGTTGAGCGTGAGAGGAGTCCGAAACCACCCATCAAGTCTTCTTCGTCTTGGGGGAAGCCAGCGCGACCGCGGCTTCGGTGGTGAGCAGAAGAAAAGTGAACGTCTCCTGCAGGTACAGGCGCACGGCGGTATCGGTGTGGCTGAGATAGCCGATGGAGACGTCCTGGCCGATGTGCAGATCGAAATCGCCGCCACGGGTGGTCAGCACAAAAGCGCCCGCAATGGCGGGTGCCCAGATGATTTCATCTTTCACCAGCCGTTTGACATGCTCGAGCACCGGGTATCCGTGGTCGCTGGTCTCAGCGAGCGCGGTGTAGGCGTCGGCGCCGAGCAGCACGGCATAGGGTCCGTTCACACCGACGAGGCGCAACTGGCTTAAGCTTTGGGCGATCGCATCCGGATACTCGCGCACGTCGGCGGGGAGCGTCTTAATCGGGTTGCTGGTTCCCTGGCGGATGCCCCCAATGCCGGCGGCGGCATAGCCCTCGAATATGGCGGCGTCCTCGGCAAAGGCGATCTGCCTCGCGGCGTCCTTCGCCGGTTGCCAGTCCGAATCGTTCGCGCCACGATCGACGTCGTCGATCGCATGGCGATCCAGATCGAACGGAACCCGCAGCTCGACCAGCGCCTTCACCTCGCGCTGTCTCGCGAGGATGCCTTTCGCCGGGGCGGTGATCGTCCGCAGGTGCCCGGTGCCGACGGCAGACAGGCCAGTGCCAGCCGGCCCGTGCAGATCGACCACGCGCCGCCCGGCAAGGTAGCGCTTGAGTGTGCGCGACGTTTCCTCCTCGATCTGAGCCCAAGCCGAATCGGAAATAGGGGCAAGCTCGCGATGGAGATTATTCATGTCGTAATTCTCCTTTGAGAGAACCGATGCCGAGCGAACCGTCGCGCACCGATGAGATAGATGAAGATGGGATTGATGAAGGTGAAGAAGTTCCGGTCACCGCCGGCGCCGCGGGAGATTCCGCAGCCGCTGGCTGGTCTTCGTTGGTCTGGTCTTCGTTCGTCAGATTTTCGTTCGTTTGGTCTTCGTTCGTTTGATCGGCGACGTTCTCGAGAAACGTCGCCGACGGCACGAAGAACAGATTCCCAGTGACGGCGCGGCTGAAGTCGAGGATCCGGTCGTAGTTGCCGGGTGGCCGGCCGACGAACATGTTTTCGAGCATCTGCTCGATGGTTCGTGGCGACCGGCTGTAGCCGATGAAATAAGTGCCAAATTCGCCATGTGCAGGCCGGCCGAAGGGCATGTTGTCGCGCAGGATCTTGATCTCTTTCCCGTTTTCGACGATGGTCGTGAGCTCGCTGTGAGCTGACGTTGGCTTTACGGAGTCGTCCAATTCCACGTCAGAAAGCTTGGCGTGGCCGATGATACGTTCCTGCGCCTCGGTGGGGAGCGCATTCCACGCATCAAGATCGTGGAGGTATTTCTGCACGATGACGTAGCTGCCGCCGGCAAAGTCGGGGTCTTCGTCGCCGATGAAGACGGCGTCGATCACTGCCGCGCCTCTCGGGTTCTCCGTCCCATCGACGAAACCTAAAAGATCGCGGTCGTCGAAATAACGGAAGCCCTGCACCTCATCGACCGTGGCAACGGCCTTCCCGATGCGCGCCATAATCTGCGTGGCCAGCTCGAAGCATAAATCCATGCGCTTGGCGCGGATGTGGAACAGCAAGTCACCCGGCGTCGAAACTGCATGCCGCGCTCCGGCGCGAATCTCGCGGAAGGGATGGAGTTCCGCCGGCCGCGGCCGCCCAAAGAGGCGATCCCACGCTTCGGGCCCGAACCCCATGACGCAGGAAAGTCCCCCTTCCAGGTCGCGAAATTCCACGGCGCGCGACAGCGCCCCGAGGTCTCCGCAGAACGCGCGCAGCGTAGAGCTATTTTCACTGCCGGGGTTGAGCTTCGCCACCAGAAAGATCGCGGCGCGCGTGAGCGGCGCGGCTACCGCCTGCGTAACGGCCGGCAATTTCGCGGCCGCTTCAGGCCCGTTCATCGCATCGATCTCCATTGAGTATCGTCCCTGGTGACGTGCACGGATATCGCCCACCGGAATGCTACGCTCGCCTCGGGTCTGAAAATCCGCCCTGCAAGCTTATCATCGACTGCCAAACCTGCAATCGCCCCTCCCGCTCGACGCTTCCATCATCAAAATCATTGCTGCTCAGTTCTCGAGTTCAGCGACGGCAGCGAACTTCACCCCGAGCGCGTGCAGTACGGAAGGGATAGTTTTCGAAGCTGGATGTGCGCCCGCAAGCGGGCGTTAACTTAGCGGGTAGAGTCTTTGATTCGCACAAGAACGAGACCCTTTAGCTGAACCGCAAAGTACACGGAGAAATTCAACTTGAGCCACCACCGAATTTGGCTTGGAGTTGGTTAGCGAAATCGCAAGTGCTAAACTGCGGGAATGGCTGCCAATAAAAAAGGTAAGAATAAAAAAGCGACGAATTCCAAACGAACCGCCAGCAAGAAGGTGACGGCTTCACGGCATGCACCCAAAAAGGAAACGCCGAAAAAACTGACCGCGAAACTGATCTCTAAGAAACTGATCTCTAAGAAACTGATCTCTAAGAAACTGGCCTCTAAGAAGACGAAAGGCGGCAGCAGTTCCAGGAAGGCAGTGGGCGCCGCCACGCCTCTGCGGCGAAACGCGACTGGCAAGAACAGCCCACCACAGGGAACGGCGTTCGAACCGGAGACAGGGCGATCGCGTTCGGGTGGGCAATCCGGAGATTTGCAGGGGTTGAGCGACATCGAAAGCGCTGATTCGGAAAGTGTCGACGAGTTGCTCGAAGAAGGGAATGCTTTCGAGGCTGAGGCGGTAGCGGGTGTCGAGCATGTCGAGGACGATGAGACGCGAGAAGTCCATACGCACGAAGTTCCGGAGGACGACGTGCCCGAAGAATATCTGGACAAAGATGAATAGAGGTTGAATTAAAGCGAGGCCAGAAACGTTTCTCGAAACATGCCTGAACCGCATTAAGGCTCCGCCACAACTTAACCAGACCAGAAGCCGTTCGAACGCACGCACAGAGAAGACCACCCGCCCCCGCGACTACTTGAACAGGGTGCGCATTCTGCGTGCCCTAGCTCTGCGTTCTTTATCTGCTTTTTCTAACAATCCTGCCAATCACGGGATTGACGGGCCCTTTGGCAGGGGCACCAGACGAATTGCAAATGCCGTGAATTACAATACATCCATTGCGCCTGGGCCGCCGTCTTACCCAGGAGGTCTTACCCGGGAGAACGATCCCAGGGGAACGATCCCAGGAGCACGATGCGCACGACGGAACTGGGCGAAGCGCTGGTACGGTATGAGCTTACGTTCGACCGGTGTTGTGCCGCAGTCATTGAGTTTTGATCTCAACCCTTATGCGCTCCAGCTATGTTCGGATATTCGCCCCGGCTGCGATGTTTTTTCTGCTGCTCGTGGGGGCAGCCGCCGGGCAAAATTCGACCCTTTCATCAAAGATCAGCCTCGATCAGGCCATCGATCTCGCACTGGTGCACAACCACTCCATCAAAGCCACGCGAACTCTGATTCTTCAGAATCAGGCCCAGGAGATTACCGCGAACCTGCGTCCCAATCCAACTTTTGATGCGGATAGCCAGTTCGTCCCGTTGTTCAGTCCGCAAGACTTTTCTGGCGAGAACCTGAACGAGAATCAGCAGTTCGACGTTGGCATCAGTTACCTGTTCGAACGCGGCCGCAAGCGGCAGCGGCGCTTGCAGGCTGCCCAGGATCAAACGTCCGTCACTCGCGCCCAGGTCGCCGACGCCGAGCGCACCCTGGCCTTCAACGTGGGCCAACAGTTTGTCAGCGTTTTGCTGGCCGAGTCTACGCTTCAGTTCGCGCTGCAGGATCTGCAAAGCTTCCAGAAAACCGTCGATATTGGCGCGGCCCAACTCAAGGCGGGCGCCATCAGCGAGGGCGATTATCTTAAGATCTCGTTGCAACTCTTACAGTTTCAGACGGACGTTTCCGCTGCCCGCCTGGCCAGGGTGCAGGCGCTGGTTGGGCTGCGCGAGTTCCTGGGCTACGATGCAGTGCCCGCAAATTTCGACGTGATCGGAGATCTCGCGTATCAGCCGGTCAAGGCGAACGAGCAGGACTTGCAGACGAGGGCATTGCGCGATCGTCCCGATTTTCGCGCGGCGGTACTGGGAATCACCGCGGCGCAGAGCCAAATCCTCCTTGCCAAAGCGAACGGCAAGGTCGACGTCAACGGCACGTACGACTTTACGCACGTTTCCGGTGAGAACACGGCTTCGCTTTTTGTGAATTTCGCGTTGCCGGTATTCAACCGTAATCAAGGAGAAATTGCGCGCACCGGTTACGCGCTCACCCAGGCGCAGGAGCAGCAGCAGGCGGCCAGCGACACGGTTCTCTCCGATGTGGCCAATGCCTATGAGGCGGTGAGGAGCAATGACGAAATCGTGCAACTTTATATTTCCGGCTATCTCAAACAGGCGGAAGATTCGCGGGACATCAGCGAATACGCCTATCGACGCGGCGCTGCCAGCCTGCTCGATTTTCTCGACGCCGAGCGCAGTTACCGCGCCATTCAACTGGCCTATCGCCAGGCGCTGGCCTCGTATATGACCGCTCTCGAGCAACTGAAAGAAGCGGTGGGAACGAGGAACCTGCCATGATCGTTCGAGAGAAGATCGTCCCCGAAAAGATCGTCCGCGCGAATCATTGGCAGCGTCGGAATGTTCTCGCTGTCCTGTCCGCGAGCATCTTGATGCTGGCGAGTTGCGGCGGACCGGAAAAACAAGCCAGCAAGATGACTTCATTCTCAACGGCGGAAAATCCCGAATCCAAAGCCGAACTGTTCTCGCTCCCTGCCGACCAGATGTCTCACATCCAGGTCGTTGCCGTTGAGCAGGGACCGCTAGCGCGCACGCTGCGCCTGACCGGCGCAGTCGAGTATAACGACTTCAAAACCACACCCGTGATCACGCAGGTGGGCGGCCCGGTCAGCCGCGTCGTAGTAGTGCAGGGCGAACACGTACGCGCCGGCCAGGTGCTGCTTTACGTTGCCAGCCCGGACTACTCTCTGCTGCGCTCGGCCTATCTCAAGGCGCGCGACGCTTTTCAGCTCGCGGACAAAGCCTACCACCGCGCGCAGGATCTCTATGAGCACCACGCCATCGCCCAGGCCGACCTCGAACAGGCGCAATCCAACCGCACCCAGGCGCAGGCGGACTTCGAGTCCAGCGCCGACGCCATTCGCATTCTCGGCATCACCGATCCGGAAACAATCGTCACAAAACCGCCCACGCCGGAAATCCCGCTCTACTCGCCGGTCGCCGGAGAAGTGGTCGACCGCACCTGCTCCCCCGGCCAATTGCTGGCAGCCGGCGCCACGCAGTGTTTCGCATTGTCGGATATGAGCTCAGTGTGGATCCTCATCAACATCTATCAGAATGACGTGGCCTACGTGCACATCGGCGATCCGGTCACGATCGAGAATGAGTCCTATCCCGGCGCGGTGCACGGCAAGATCGAATACATTTCCCCCGCGCTCGATCCCAACACGCGCACGCTGCAGGCGCGCATCGAAGCGCCCAATCCCGGGGAGCGCCTGAAGAAAGAAATGTACGTAACCGCGCAAGTCCAGGCTGGCGTGATTCAAAATGCACTGTTCGTCCCCAACTCCGGCGTGCTGCGCGACGAACAAAATATGCCCTACGTCTATCTGCAGACCGGAAAAGGCCAGTTCGCCCGGCGCGATGTTACGCTCGGCGAAACGCAGGCGGGGAAAACGCAAATCCTCACTGGCCTGCAAGCCAACGATCGCGTAATCGGCGACGGCAGTCTTTTTCTGCAGTTCCAGAACTCGCTCCAGCACTGAAGGGTGACAGAACCACCTTAGGCGTCACAACCTAAATCGTTTCGCAGATGATTCACCACATCGTCCAATTCGCGCTCCGCCAGCGGTTTCTGGTCCTGATGTTTGCATTGCTCGTGTTCGTGGTCGGCGCGCTCTCGTTTCAGCGCATGCCCGTCGACGCCTACCCTGACCTTTCACCCCCGCTCGTCGAAGTGATCACGCAGTGGCCCGGGCACGCGGCGGAGGAAATCGAGCGGCTGGTTACGCTGCCCATAGAGTTGCAGATGAACGGCGTGCCGCACATGGTGTTCATGCGCTCGATCTCGCTCTATGGCCTCTCCGACGTCATCATGACGTTCGAAGACAATACCGACGATTATTTCGCGCGCCAAGTTGTGTTTGAGCGGCTCTCAACCGCCACGCTGCCTCCCAACGTCACGGGCAGCCTGGCGCCCCTATCGAGCCCGTCGAACCTCGTCTATCGCTACGTGATCGAGAGTCCCGACCGCACTCCGCAAGAACTGAAAACCTACGAAGACTGGGTGATTGAGCGCGCCTACAAATCCGTGCCCGGAGTGGCCGACGATTCCGGTTTCGGCGGCACGGTCATGCAATACCAGGTGCTGCTCGACCCCGCCAAAATCTACAGCTACCACATTCCCATGCCGCAAGTTCTCAGCGCTCTGGCCGCCAACAACGCCAACGCCGGCGGCGGCTTCTACTCGCAGGGCTCGCAATTCTTCTACGTGCGCGGGCTGGGGCTGGTGAATAAAACGGAAGACATCGGGGAAGTCGTGGTCGGAAACAACAACGGCGTGCCCATACGCATCCGCGACATCGGCGAAGTCACCATCGGCCACGCTCCTCGCCTGGGAGAATTCGGTTTCCAGAACGATGATGACCGCGTCGAAGGTGTCATCCTCATGCTGACCGGCGAGCAGACGCAGAACGTCCTCAAACGCGTGGAAGAAAAAACCAAAGAGATCAACCGCGATCTCCTCCCGGCCGACGTGAAAGTTCGTCCCTACTACGACCGCAGCGACCTGGTACAGGTCACCATCGACACGGTGGAACACAACATGCTGCTCGGCATGGCTCTGGTCCTCGTAGTTTTGATTTTCTTCCTGGTCAGCGTGCGCGCGGCCATCATCGTCGCCTTGACCATTCCGCTGAGCCTGCTGTTTTCTTTTATTTTTCTTCACGCGCGCGGTATTCCCGCGAATCTGCTTTCCATTGGCGCCATCGATTTCGGAATCATCATCGACGGCACAGTCGTGATGATGGAAAACATCCACCGCGAACTGGCCGCGCGCCACGGCCAGGAATACAAACTTCACGAAGTAATCCTCGCGGCGGCCCATGACGTGGACCGGCCCATTTTTTATTCCATCGCCGTCATCCTTGCCGGCTACATTCCCATCTACGCGCTGAGCGGCCCGTCCGGCAAGCTTTTCCACCCCATGGCGGAAACCATGTCCTGGGCGTTGCTGGGCTCGCTCATCTTCACCCTCACACTGGTTCCCGTACTTGCCTCCTACTGGTTCACGAAGGGTGTGAAGGAAAAAGCAAACCGCGCCTACGACTGGTTGAAAGACGAATACGCTTCGGAACTCCGCTGGTGCCTCGACCGCCCGAATCTAACGATGGTCCTGGCCACGATAATCTTCCTGGCCTCGTTAATTTTGATTCCGTTCATCGGCGGCGAGTTCATGCCCCACCTTGACGAAGGCGCCATGTGGGTCCGCGCCACCATGCCCTACACAATCTCCTTCGAGGAAGCAGCCAGGTTCGCTCCGCAGATCCGCAAGATCCTGATGGCCTATCCCATGGTCACGGAAGTCGGCTCGGAGCTGGCCCGCCCCGACGACGGCACCGACCCCACTGGCTTCTTCAACTGCGAATTTTACGTCGGGTTGAAACCTTATAAAGATGCGATGTGGAGTAAGGGATCGATCCACAACAAGGCCGAGCTAACCAAAGACCTCCAGAAAAAAGTCGAGCAGTATCCCGGAGTGATTTTCAATTTCACGCAGCCCGCCGAAGACGCCGTAGATGAGGCGCTCACCGGCTTGAAGAGCGCGCTGGCCGTGAAAATATTCGGCCCCGACCTGCAGATACTCGAAGACAAAGCGGTCGAAATCAAGCGTGTATTGCAGCAGGTCCCCGGCTTCACCGAGCTTACCGTAGTCCGCGAGCTAGGCCAGCCCAGCGTGCAGATCGATGTGAATCGCGAAAAAATCGCGCGTTACGGCATCAATGTTTCCGACGTCGAAGGCGTGATTCAGGCTGCGGTCGGCGGACAGGCCGCCACGCAGGTCATCCAGGGCGAGCAGTTATTCGACCTGGTCGTCCGCATGAAGCCGGAATATCGTTCCAGCGAACACGCTATCGGAAACTTGCTCGTCCCCACTCCTTCCGGCCAGCAGGTTCCGATCGCGGAATTAGCCACCATTCATCAGGGCAACGGCGCGTCATTTATTTATCGCGAAAATAATTCACGCTACATCGGAGTCCAGTTCAGCATCGAGGGACGCGACCTGGCGCGCGCCGTGAACGAGGCGCAGAAAGCCGTCGAGTCATCCGTCAAACTGCCGCAAGGTTATCGCCTCGATTGGGGCGGAGAATACAGCGAATACGTCGCCGCGCGCGAGCAGTTCGCGGTCATCGGCCCGCTCGCAATTCTGTTGATCTTTATGATCCTGTTCGCGCTCTACGGCAATTTCAAATTCCCCGTCACCGTGGTCATCGGCGTGGTCATAACCGAGCCGGTCGGCGCGCTGCTGGCCCTCAAGCTCACGCATACTACATTCAGCGTCTCCTCGGTTCTCGGACTGCTCGTGCTCATGGGCGTCTCGGCAGAGACCGCTATCATCGACGTTTCCTATATCAATAAGCTACGTCTCGAAGGGCAGGGAATTCGCCAGGCTACGCTGGAAGGATCGTTGATCCGTCTCCGCCCCATCATGATGACGGCACTGGTGGCCTGTCTGGGCCTCCTGCCGGCGGCTCTCTCCACCGGCGTAGGCTCCGACTCGCAAAAGCCGTTTGCCATCGTCATTGTGGCCGGACTTATCTCCCGGCTATTCCTGGGCCGCATCGTGAGCCCGGTGCTGTACCAGATGGTGGCCCGCGACGGCGATGTGCTCCAGGTCTAGCCCGAACCGCCGCGCCCCAAGTACAGCTTGTCATCCTGAGCGAAGCGAAGGACCTATGCAATTTGCCGGCAGCGCCTCAGCGTCAGCGCGGGGCGTTCATGTAAGATGTGTGCAATTTTCGCAGGCAGGAAAATGACAGTCATCCCCAGGAGACGCCATTGGACCGTAGCAAGTGGTTTGTTCTGTTCTCTTCTTTTCTCTTTTGCTTCTTGTTCGGCTCACTCGCGTCGCAGGCACAACTCGACGAGGCCACCAGAAAACTCTCTCACGACATCTTCCAGCAATTGATCGAGATCAATTCCACCGACTCCGTTGGCAACGTGACCACAGCCTCCGAAGCCATGGCGCAACGCTTTCGCGACGCGGGATTCGCCGAATCCGACATGCAGATCCTCGGCCCCAGTGATAACGACCGCAAAAAAAATCTGGTCGTCCGGCTACACGGCACCGGGAAGCATAAGCCGATCCTGCTCATCGGCCACCTGGACGTTGTCGAAGCGCACCGCGAAGACTGGACCACCGATCCTTTCCAGTTTGTGGAGAAGGACGGCTTCTACTACGGCCGCGGCACCCAGGACATGAAGAGCGGCGACGCCATCATGGTCACCACGCTGATCCGTTTCAAGAAAGAAGGCTACACGCCCGACCGCGATATCATCCTGGCGCTCACTGCCGATGAAGAAGGCGGCAAGTCGAACGGCGTCGACTGGCTTCTCAAAAACCACCGCGACCTCATTGACGCCGAATTCGTTTTCAGCCACGACGGCGGCGGCATCCTGAGCGACCACGGCAAGCCAGTCATGATGACGGTGGATGCCACCGAAAAACTGTACGCAGATTTTCAACTCTCCGTGACCAATCCCGGAGGCCATAGCTCGCTGCCCCGCCCGGACAATGCCATTTACGCACTCGCGGACGGCCTTGCGCGGCTGCAGAACTTTCAGTTCCCCTTCGAACTGAACGAAGTGACGCGCGCCTATTACGAACGCATGGCCAAAGTAGAAACGCCCGCGCGTGCCGCCGCAATGAAAGGGATCCTGAAAAATCCGCCCGACCCTGAGGCGGTGGCGCAGTTGTCGAAAGATCCCATCGACAACTCCACCATCCACACCACCTGCGTGGCCACGCGCCTCATTGCCGGGCACGCCAACAACGCCTTGCCGCAGCGCGCCGAAGCCAACGTAAATTGCCGCATCCTGCCGGGCCACTCCGCGGAAGAAGTCCGGCAGAAGATGATAAAAGTATTTGCCGATCCGAAGGGCGTCGATTCGAACATTACGGTGCGCTACGTCGACAACATGGGAAGCGTTTTCGAGAGCGCTCCCGATCGCAAGAGTCTTCCGCCTCCGCCGCTGCGCCGCGACGTGTTTGGTCCGCTGGAGAAAATCACTTCCGAGATGTGGCCAGGCACGCCGGTGATTCCTGACATGTCCCCCGGCGCCTCCGACGGCGTCTATACGATGGGCGCAGGAATGCCGACCTACGGAATTGCAGGCATCGCCATTGACCGCGACGACATCCGCGCTCACGGCCGCGACGAAAGGCTGGGTGTGGAGTCCTACTACAAGGGAGTCGATTTTTATTACCGGTATCTGAAAGCAGTGACGTCAGAATAGTTGGTAGCGGCGCAATTTGAATTTCTTCGGCCTAACTTGGATTGTGTGGAGCGGGCACTCTTGCCCGCTTGCTTACAGCTCCCAAAAACCAGCGGGCAAGAGTGCCCGCTCCACACAATCCAATGGGCTGCCGGATTGGCGCACCATGATTGGTGCAGCTGGCGGCAAGCTGATGAATGCAAAGCGGTTGTAAGCTTCAAGGTATGTGGAATAAATTCCTTGTATCGCATTGAAAACAAGCACTTTATATCTCGACGTTAAAACGATTTATCTCCCGCGTCTGAGGGTTCGATCTGCTACGCGGACTGTTGGTCAGATGCGCACTCCGCGAGCGTCTATCGGCTCACAAATCTCCGCACGGGGCATTTCCTGAGACGATCACCGGCATTCCAATTTAGTTGCGGGGCGCGCGTGCCATCTGCAAGCTTCCGATTATCTTCAGCCCAATTTCAAACCGCCGATGCCCGCGATATAGCTTTCATCTCGTCCGGAACATCGAGCCGCACCTCGCACAACTCGCCAATCAAATTTCCCGCCCAGCGATAAATGTTCTGCTCCTTCACCACTTTGCGCAGACGCTGCATGCGCGCGGTCCGCTCTTCGGGCTCCATCTCGAGCGACAACCGAATCGCCTCCGCTGTCTGCTCGATGTCGTAAGGATTCACCGCCACCGCATCGCGCAGTTCGCGCGCCGCGCCCGTAAACCGGCTCAGGATGAGAACTCCTTGCTCATCGTGACGCGCCGCCACAAACTCCTTCGCCACCAGATTCATTCCGTCATGCAGGGAAGTGACCAGGCACAAATCCGCGGTCCGGTAATAGCGATCGATTTCCGTGTGACTGTGCTGCCGCTTCAGAAACACAATCGGCTTCCACTTCCCGGTCTGAAAGCGCCAGTTGATGCGCTCGGCTTCGGCTTCCACTTCCGCCAGCAGGTCGTGGTAGCGCTTGATGTGAGTGCGGCTGGGCGCGCCAATCTGCACAAACACAAATTTTTCACGGTACACGGGATGTTTCTCCATCAGCCGCTCAATGGCGAGAAAGCGTTCCAGAATCCCTTTTGTGTAGTCGACCCGGTCCACGCCCACGCCGAGGAACAATCCCTCCACGCCGAGCTCGCGAAATAAAGTGACGCGGTCGGAGTAAGCCGACTCCTGCTCCGGCGACTCGGCGGCGGCCTCGGTGAAATCGACGCTGATGGGGAACGGTTTCACCGCGGTGCGATGATCTTCCCGATTCACGGTGAAGTGTTCCCAATCGATGCGCGACTCCAGCGCGCGATCCACGGATTGCAGAAAATTGGTGCAATGCGACTGAATGTGGAACCCGATCAAATCCGCGCCCAGCAGCCCATCCAGCAACTCGCGCTGCCACGGACAAATGCCGAACGCCTCGGGCATGGGCCAGGGAATGTGCCAGAAAATCGCAATGCGCGCGTCCGGACGCTCCTTCTTCACCATCCGCGGCAACAGCGCAAAGTGGTAATCCTGCGCCAGCAGCACGGGCTGCTCCACGCCTTTCATTTCTTTCAGCACGGCCTCGGCGAACTTTTCGTTCGCGTTCCGATAATGCTCCCAATCCGAGGTACGGAACAGGGGCCGGGTGTGCGCGATGTGGCAGAGCGGCCACAGTCCCTCGTTCGAGAAGCCGTAGTAATAGCCTTCCTCTTCTTCCTTGGTGAGCCACACCCG
>JBEKDY010000052.1:0-32899 GCA_050014115.1 Candidatus Sulfotelmatobacter sp.
TCGTGCTGCTCGCGATGGGGGCATGTTTTTTTTCAGCACACGCTCTTTGGGCGCAAACGGCCGATTCCCAAACGGGCGGGGCGAACACATCATGGACGGCCACCAGCGAGTCGCAAAGCGACAACGCAAATCCCACGCGCACCATTGAAAGCCACACTCAGAGCGGCAATCGCACGCTGGATAAGCAAACGTTACAGCGCCGCGGTTCCGATGGACAGTTCGAGCCCTATCAGGATATTGAGAAGGAGACGCTTCAAGTGGACGCGACCACCGTGCGAACCACCATGCGGACGTTTGGTCGAGATGCCGACGGAGCGAAAACACTGGTGCAGGTAACACAGGAAGAAAAACGCATGCTGCCCGGAGGTGACTCGAACGTGGTGCGCACCACCTCAGATCCGGATGCCAATGGCGCACTTCAGGTGGTGCAGCGCCAGATCGAAGAGACGAAAAAGATCGGCCAGGATGTGGAGGAGACCAAAATCACCACCATGCTTACGGGCATCAACGGCGGACTGGTTCAAGCGATGAAAGTGCAAGAGCGCCGCGAGCGAGTTGCGAATGACACAGTTGAGTCCAAGAAAACCACGCTCCTCCCCAATGGCGATGGAAACTGGCAAGTAAGCGAAATACGGCAGGCGACAACCCGGCAGGACGGCAACATCCGCAGCACGGAAGAGCGCGTCTCCCGCCCCGACGCTGACGGCAAGCTGGGCGAAATTTCCCGCACCGTCCGCAAGGAATCCGAGAGCGCTCCGGGAGAAAGGCGCAACACGGTGGAAACCTATTCCGTTGATGTTCCAGGATCGGCTCGGGAGGGCGGCCTGCATCTTGTTGAGCGCGCAACCACCACGCAGCGCACGGCCTCAACGGGCCAGCAAACCACCGAAAAACAATTGGAGCAGCCGACCCCGGGCGATCCGAGTTCCGGTCTGCAAGTGACTACGCTAACCACCGACACGGTGCGACCAGGTCCTGCCGGAGCCCAGGCCACACAAACGATTCAAATGCGCGATGCGAACGGCGATTTCGGAGTAGTCTCGGTGGACACCTCAAAATCCGACAACATTCACGCCATTCAGGTTCAGATCGCCCCTTCCGAAAAGCCGGGGAAAAGCGACGCAGCACAGAAAAAGCAGTGATTTGTTTTGCTTTGCCTCGCACCGCCGTCGTGGATGATCCAGCTTCATGCCGCAACAAGCCGGTGCGGTATATCTCTGCGTCGCACGTGAGCCACCGGTTTCTCTTGCAGAAGTAGTTCCGTGGCCTGCACACGCCGTTCCGCGTGAAACCATCTCCGGACCACATCGTCATTCAGGAAATTGGCCAAGGCCAAAAGGCTCATCCCCTGATGGTGGGCCATCCAGCATCGCACCACCTGATGACGGTTCTGCCAGAATCTCCGCCGCACCGAACTGAAGTCTGCGGCTTCGTAGAAGCCATGGCTCCCCATCCAACCCAGATTCGCCATTCGGCGCAGATTGCGCATTGCTCCCACTGAATCCGTACCCAACGCCAGGAATGTCGAATAGGGCGATATCACCAATGCACTCACCTCTTGTTTGTGCAGGGCAAGATGCGGCAGTCCAAAAGCGTAGTACTGGTAGTTGCCGGCGTCATCCAGTTTGAAATAAGCGGATTCGGAAATGCCCCAGGGAACGCCTCTGCGCGCAGCAAATGTCTGTTGCGAACGCACTGCGGCGACTCGCGAGCGCTCCAACAGCGTATTGGGGTAGGAATGCATCCAGAGGGAAGGCATTAAATATTCAAACAGCGTACCAGTCCAGGAGAGCAGAACCGGCCGTCCGCCATCCAGGGTGTGCGCGCGGCCCAGCAGGAACCAGCTCTCCTGCGGGATATCTTCCTTTGCGATGGCGACAAACACAGCGGTGCGAGACTCCGTGCCCAGCAAGTCATAGCATGCAGCATGAAGATGATGGGTCTCCACATCAAGCCCTACCGACACAAGTTTCCGACGTTCGTTCAGCAGCGCTTTAAAGTCCATTTCATCGGCAAGCTTCCCCGATATGTTTGCGATCTTTTGCAGATCTGCGACCAGGCGATGGGTGTTGGCCCGCGCGCCGAGAAGCCGATCGCGAAGCTGTTCATACAAAGGCGCCTGTTCCGGGACGGAGGAATGGAGTACGGATTCGATCCGGCCGATCAGCTGATCGATGAATTGCGGCAACTGCTGCAGCGCGATGCTGTCCATCAACTTGAGGTTAAGAATGGCATCATCCTGCAAATCTGCGAACTCGGGAGAGAACCACGGCGCATACTCAGCAACCGCCAGGCGAATGCTGCGCAGGCGCAGGTCGGCTTCCTCGGCGAACCATTTGAGATGGGCGGTTCGTTTGGATTTGGCAATCGTTTCGCGCGTCTGCTTGAAAGCTGTTTCCGGCAGGCCCAGGATCGACTTCAGCCAGTCGCCGGTATTGCGTTGCCGCTCGCAGGCCGAGAGCGACTTGCGCGGAAACACACACCCCAGTACATGCAGATAATCCAGGAATCCTTCCGACAGACACGATTGCAAAACTGGCTGGTGCAAACGTTCCATACAGCCTTGCCGCAGAGTCCAGAGCGAAGCCAGAAGGTTGCCGCTATCCACCGAAGAAATGAACAGGGGAGCCATCGGCTCCAGAGTGCGAGTGTCATACCAGTTCAGGACGTGTCCATGATCCTTGGTGAGACGCGATACGGTGGTTAGTGAGCGAAGAGTCTGCTCGGCGAATTCCGGCACCGTGAGATATCCAAATTCACAAGCCACTTGCCGCGCATTCAGCAGGAACCCGATGTTCGTGGGCGATACGCGCGGTGCAATGGCGGCGGGCTGTTCCTGGACGTTGTCCGGAATCAACCAGTTGTGCTCCGCGGTACTGTACTCGGCAAAAAATCGCCAGGTTTTCAGCGCCGTAGATCGAAGGAAAGCTATGTTGGCGGGCGAGATGCGATTTCGCGTGTTCGCGGGAGGACAATTGAGCCAATTGGAAACCAGTTGACTGCAGGCCCAAAGCGCCAGGATTGGTAATGCAGCCGGGAGCGCCTGCGGCCGCACCATGCACACAATAAGTCCCAGCACGATCGAAAGCACGGGCATCCAGTTGAGATAAACGTCCACCGGGCCGTACGCTCGAGCGTTCAGTTCGGACTCCGCTGCGGTTTCCCATTCCAAAAGCCGGCGTTGCGTAACCAGGCGCCGGACCAGCGCCCGCACCACCGCGTCTATCGCGAGCGTGGTCTGGTGGGCAAGAAAGATCAGAGTAAAAAGAAGATTGAGGTTGGCGGTGTAAAGCCCGCTCACCGCATCCCGGGCAATCGTCAGGTCAAGACTAAAAAGCGCACGCAGCAAACTAATGCCAAACTGGACCCAAGCCGGCGTAAATACGATGCAGATTGTAGCCAGAGTCCATTCCCATGCCGGCCTGCCCGGCATAAACCATCCAACCACCAGCAACAGGAATACCGCCGGCTCCACCAGGCTGCGGCGCAAGTTGTCGAAAATTTTCCACCAGGAGATGAGCGAGATCGGATTGGAAACGCGATCTACGGATTCGCCCGGCACATGAGAAAGCAACCAGCCCGCAATTTGCCAATCCCCGCGCAGCCAGCGGTGTTTGCGGCGATTGTAGGCACTGTAGTGCGAGGGATAATCTTCAATAATCTCGACGTCGCTCGCCAGGCCGGCGCGCGCATAGACTCCTTCGAGCAGATCATGGCTCAACAGCGAGTTCCTGGGAAAGCGTCCATCGAGGACGCGATGAATCGTGTCGACTTCGTAGATTCCTTTTCCGGTGAAGCTGCCCTCGCGATACAAATCCTGATAAGCGTCGGACACGGCGCGGGTGTAGATATCGAAACCAGTTTCCCCCGCGTAGATGGCCGCGAGGCGCGAGCGGGCCGTACTTTGTACGCTTACGCCGACCCGCGGCTGCAAAATGCCATATCCGGCGACCACGGTGTTTGTATCGGGATCGATGATGGCCTGGTTCAGCGGATGCGCCAGCGTTCCGACCATGCGGTGCGCCGTGCCTCGTGGAAGCTCCGTATCCGCATCGAGCGTGATGACGAAACGGACCCGTGAAAGAATCGACAGGTCCCCGACTTTCACCGGGAAACGATCGTATCGTCCGCGCAGTAACTGATTGAGGTCGAGTAACTTGCCGCGCTTGCGTTCCCACCCCATCCACGATTTCTCACGCGGGTTGTAGATGCGATGCCGATGAAAGAGAAAGAACGATCCCATCGACTGAGCCGCGTATTTGTCGTTTAATTCGTGGATCAAGTCTGAGCAGAGCGTGACCAGCGGATTGTCTTCTCGAGCGGGCTCATGAGAATCGGGCAGATCGGTGAGCAGCGCGAAATGGACATTCGGATCATGGTTTCCCAAAAAGCGCACTTCCAGGTTTTCCACCAACTCCCGCACTTGTTTGTCGCTCAGGAGCAGGCTGGGAACTGTGACCATGGTGACGCAGCTATCAGGAATCCCTTCCGAGAAATCGAGTTTCGGGAGAATTTCGGGAGGAAGCAGGGAAGTGACCAGGTAATTCATCAGCTGCACCGCGCTCTGTGAACTCGGCAAGAACACAAGCAGCATCGAAAACAAAATGAATGGAAGCGCATTATCGGAGTCGGTGAGAAACACGACCGCCATCGACATGATAGCCAGGGTCAGAAGTTGAATGCCCAGCAGGTAACTCACATCCGGATGCTTACGCAGCAGGCTCTGAATTTTCTGCTTGAAGGGGGGACGGAAGCCCATTCTCCGATGGAGAAGCGGTGCACCCTCGTCGATGAGGTAATAACCGACGTGCGATTCCCGCAGAGCGATGCGCGGCTCGCCGCAAACACGTTGGCTGGCCTGCTCGGCCAAAGCCACTACGGCCTTGGCAACTTCCAATTCTTCAAAATCGGAGTGCTCCGCGATATTGGACACCCGGTTCCGGTAGAGATCGCGGCTTTCGAAATCCATTCGGCCGTAGGCGTCGGCCGGGTCCTGCCGCAACACCCGATCGACGATCATGAGCGGCTCGATGGTAGTCTTCCATGTGGTCTGTCCAATCTCCCGCAGACTGCGCAGGCAAACACCCAAACCCTGCGTGCAATCGGTGGGATCGCTCAGAAGGCGCCGGCCGCGCACCGCGATTCGCTCCAGAAGAACCAGCTTAAGCGTGGCGACAATCGTCCAAAGCTCGCGTAGCTGCAGAACCGTGGTTTGCTGGAATACTTCCAGGAACAAAGTGAGATCCCGTTCGCTGAACTCATTGGAAACAGCGTCGAGAAATCCCTCTGCGAGAGCAAGCACTCGCGGGACCGTCTCGCCATTCGGGGTGCGAACATGCGGCGTCGTTCCTCGGGATTTGAGCGTTGCGACTAAACTTTGGAGTTCCGTATACAGCAGGCGGTCGTTGTCGTAAAGCCAGCGGAAATCGTCGGAAATTGGCGAATCCGGGACGGGCAACTCGAGAGCGGCAAATATCGGCTTCAAGTCATGCGCAAGCACGCGACAACGCTCAGTAAATGTTCGCGATGAAGGAGTGTTCGGGAGCCACGCTAAAGCGCGAGCGAGCTCTTCGGCCCGCTCACGTATGATTTTGGGGTCTTGGACGGCATGGACGCGCTCGGGCAGGAGTTCCGCCTCGGCGTCGATCGTTTCTAAATGTGTATTCGTCGGCATTGAGTTATGAGTTTCTTCCGTATCCCTATCGATAGTTGGCGGCTTGCATTTCAAACATTTCTGCGTAGCGCCCGCCCAAATTCAATAACCTTTCATGATTGCCGTCTTCGGCAATTCTTCCGTGTTGCAGGACGATGATGCGATCTGCCATCCGCACGGTGGAAAATCTATGCGAGATGAAAAGAGCTGTTTTTCCCGCGGTAAGCTCGGCGAAGCGGTGAAACACTTCAAATTCACTGCGCGCATCGAGCGCCGCGGTGGGCTCGTCCAGAATCAAAACCTGCGCATCGCGAAGGTAGGCACGCGCGAGGGCTACTTTTTGCCATTCGCCACCGGAAAGGTCCACGCCGCTATCAAAGCGACGGCCTAGCATTTGCTCGTAATCGCGAGGAAGTCTTGCGATCACTTCGTTGGCCATGCTCTTATCGGCCGCGGCCATCAGCAGGGGCAGGTTATGGACTTCGTCGATCCTTCCGACGGCGATGTTTTCCCGCGCCGTCATTTCATAGCGCATGAAATCCTGGAAAATTACGCCAATTTCGCGGTAAAGATCCTCCAGGCTGTACTCCCGCAGATCGACTCCATCTAATAGGACCTGGCCTTCGACTGGATCGTAGAGCCGCGTCATCAGTTTCACCAGCGTGGTCTTACCTTCGCCGTTTTCCCCGATCAGCGCGACCCGCTCCCCGGCCCGGAGATGAAAATCCAGACCATTCAGCACCAGCCGGGAGTTTCCCGGATAGCGAAACGAAACATTGCGAAATTCGAATCCCCGCAGGATGGGGCGAGGAGCCGGCAAAGCGTGGGGCTTGGAACAGATGGTGGGCCGCATTTCGAAAAACGCAAGCAAGTCGGTGAGGAACAAGGCCTGGTCCGCAATGCTGGAAAGGGTCGAGAAAACCTGCTGGATGTTGCTGCTGGCCTGCATGATGGCGCCGGTCAGGAAAATCATCTTGCCGATGGTGAGGGAACCGATTGCCGTGCGCCAGATCACGTACACATACGCGGAGTAATAGCCGGCTGTGCCGATCATGGACAAGAAAGATCCGGCAATCAGCCGGCGGCGCGCCAGCTCAACATTTTCGCGATAGAGCTGGTCGGAAAGACGAGTGAAGCGTGCGATGAGGAAATCCTTGAGTCCAAAGAGTTTAAGCTCCTTGGCCGCTTCACGGCTTCCGCCCAGCACGCGCAGGTAGTCGAGTTCTCGGCGAACCGGAGTCTGGCGGAAGTTTCGCGCGTATCCCAGAAACGCGAAATGGCTCTCGCCGAGAAATGCCGGAAGGATACCCACAATCAGCAGCAGCAATAGCCAGGGCGAGAACAAAAGAATGGAGACTGACAGAGACGCAGCCGTGATCACCTGTTGCACCAATCGGCCAATGGACTGAATCATGCCCAGCCGGTCGGTGGCCTGCACCCGCGCCCGCTCCAGCCGGTCGTAGAAAACCGGATCTTCATACGCGATCAAATCCAGTTCCGCGGCGTGCTTCATCACCCGGATGCTGATGTGGCGGGTGTATTTATCCGCTAGCAGGGCATCGAGATAGTCGATGGTTCGACCGAGGATGCCGCCGAAGAGAGCAATGGCGAATTCCGCCGCCACCAGCCACCAAAATTGGCGCGGTACGGGCTGATGACTGGAAATAGCATGAACGACGCCGTTAACGATCCGTTCCGTGATCCACAGGGCGGCCAGGGGCAGGAGCGAGCTGATCAGCCGGAAAAACATCCCCAGGGATACGACGAGTGGGCCTGACTCCCAGACGATCCCGAGGACCGGGGGCACATTGCGGAGCGCGACGAGGCGATCCCGCCACCCGCCCCAGAAATCTTCCCCATTCGCCATTTTTCGAGTCCCTTGGATTTTAAGCCCAGTCTAAGATGCCGAAACCACTTCATGCGTAGGCCAGAATAGGAAAATGAAGCGATATATTAGTCCTGCCGCCCCGATCTTCCAAAAAATCGCTCTCTACACGTCGAATTCCTTTTCGGGAATCCACGAAGCTCCGCCCTTGACCGCATGCACACGGCTGGCTATGTCGTGCTAAATGTATGGCTTGTAAGAGATTGTAACTTGGGGAGGGCAAATCTGGCCGCAAAGAAATTGATGCGACCGATTCGATTCGCCCATGAGGTTCACGGGCGGAAGGGAAGTATCTTCACTATTACATGCAAAAATGTCAGGGGAACTTCAGGAACTAGGGTCTGGCTGACGCTCAAGTCTAGTATTTCTTGAAGCCGGCGCGCTCCATGCCGCGCCGGGCGGCGTCGTTCTTCATGAAGGTCTCCCACACAAACCCCGTCCTCAGATTCTCGGCCATGAGCAGGGTGATACCGGTATCGATTCCGATCACGTCGGTGTCATACCACTTGGTGAGTGGGTTGAATGCGTTCACGAATCCGTACTTGCTCCAGGCCGAAGGGTAGTGGTCTTTGATGGTTCTTAATACGCGCAGCACAGGTTGTGGCAGAAATGGCAAGGAACCAGCCGACGCGCTGGGCACGATCGTGCCATCGATCGGTCCGACAGCCGGGGGTCCACCCCAAATCACGTAGCCGTTGGGGGAATCCGAGGCGGTAATCCCCCATAAGTCATTGCTGTAGTCGGGAAATTGCTTGCCCAATTCAATGCAGAAGAGGCGATGAACTTCGGTGGCTGTGATCGAGTTCTGGAAATAATCCGCATATTTATCCCGTTTGCCGCGGAAGTCAAACCAGGCTTGGGAATACTGATGAACGAACAGGGGCGCGAAGGAGCCGATGTAGCGCAAGCCGTCATATTCGAACGTCAAACGCTTCCATGCCGTCCACGTTTCCTGGCGCAGCGGATGGGAAGTGGAACCCAGACCCAGCAGGTACATCATCATCAATTCACTGTAGTTATCCCAACGATAGGGAAGGAAACCCGTCTCCGGCGTCCAACCATGTGGTAACAGAGAAGTATCTTCCGACAGCCACGTCCATTCCACCCGGTCAAAAATGGCATCGGCCAACCCCTGGACTTCCGCAACCGGAAAGTACTCACGGCAAGCCAAAACTCCGCACAGCAGGATCGCGGTATCGACCGACGAAACTTCGGCGTCCCAAACGCGTTCGCCAGTATTTATGTTGGCCCAGTGGTAGAAAAATCCGCGATGATTCGGTAGTTTCGCCCAAAAGCACTCCAACGCGGCCAGGACCCGTTCCTGTGCTGCGGACCGCGAAACAAATCCGCGTTTTTCGCCGATGCATAGCGCGGTCAATCCGAAGCCGGTAGCGGCGATGCTGCCGACAATTCCGTTATCATTGACCTGGACGTTACATCGGTCTTTTACCAGGCCCGTCTTTGGATTAGTTTGCTCCCAGAAATATTGGAAGTTGCTCTTCTCGATTTCGTGCAGCAACTGGTCGTCCTCAGGAGAAATCGAGTCTGGACCGGTCGCAGGGGCTGACACACCGCGCGCCTGGGTGGACTGGGAAAAGGCAAGGCCGGCGAAGGGCAGGCAACTCCCTATGGCTACAATTTGCCTGACAAAATCGCGCCGTGATCCTTTGCAATGCATCCCGTCCATTGTTTCACGTAAAGCGCGTGAATATTGCGTAAGACACTAAAGTAGAGTGCGCCGTGAAAGAACGCGCGAAGACCGCTGCACCCGAATGCGCATTAGAGATGCCGCCCAGGCGTGGTCTCTCGTAATATGGTTGAAGATGATTGGATGATGGTAGCAAGAAAAAGCTCGTTCTGGATCCTGCTGGCATTGGCCGCTGGCCTGATTTGTGTGGGGCTGTTTTTTCGGCGCCAGCATTGGAAGCCGGTGACCATTGCGGGTGCAATCACAGTGCAGGATGCCGATCCCAGAAAACAATTGCCTCTTGCCGGGGTAGAAGTCAGCCTCGCGAAAAAAGCCGGTGAGAACAATGCGGGTGAGACTTCGGCTAAATCCGACTCCAACGGATTTTTCACCCTGAAACTGCCCAAAGGCCTGCGCCGAGGTCAAGCGATGACGTTGATGTTCCGGCACCCGGATTACCATCCTCTCGACCTTAAGGAATTCGCGGGAGACAAACTCTACGTCGTTCATCTGGTTCCTTTGTCCAGGAATGCGGATACTTCTACCCGGCCCGCCGTCGCGGTGGGGAACGTCCGCGTTCGATATTCGATGCAGGCCATGCGAACGGTGGACGTAGGCAGCGCGGTGAAAACGTTTGAAGTCGAGAATGCCGGCAACGTTCCCTGCCAGGGGCGATCGCCGTGCTCGCCCGATGGTAAATGGAAAGCCACGATCGGCTCCGCCTCGCTGGATGCGGGTCCAGGCAATGAATTTCAAAATGCCCGGGTCTCGTGCATTGCAGGCCCGTGCCCTTTTACGAAAATCGAGTCCGACGATTTTTCAAGAAATAGTCAGAAGATCACGGTGTCCGCACGGGACTGGTCCGATCCGACGACTTTCCTTGTGGAAGCCGAAGTGGTGCACACCATGCAGAGTCCGATCGAACATCAATCGTATCCAGTCATTTTTGGGGGAGCGCTTAGCTTCACCTTGCCGACCGACGCCGAGGGCGTCAGCCTGGAGGCGGATGTAGCGGGGGAGACCATCATCTTCCCGCTCGGGCCCGACCTCTTTTTGACCTGGGCGAGTTGTAATGCCAAAGTCAACAAAGATCGAAACAGCGTCTACCGGTGTGAACTGAAGCCCGGCTACCGATTTCAATAAGGGTCAGCGTTGCACCCCGGGATGGCGCGTTGCGAACGCACCAGTTTCGCGGAGATGCGCCGTTAGGCAGAGTTCGGTGTCGTCAAGGAGTCAGAAGCCGGTATCGAAATCGGGGGACGGTGCAGAAGGGCACGGGATCGCCCGTGCGTGTTTCTACCGATGCGAGAGTAGTACGGAGGGACGGATGTGGGCAAGGCGAAGCGGCTGCGGGCGTTCGAGAAGGAGGGTCGCCAACTCAGTCTCGCTGAGAAAGCGGGATGTGTGGCGTTTTTAGGAAGGTACGCAAAAATCATTTTCCGTGCTAGTCGTCTCCAGACTGCAACAGCCGGCCCTCAAAACTCTCGGAAGACGGATGTGGGACGGTGTGGCTGTGCCTGATCTGAGGATCGGGCAACCGATACTCGGTTATGCCGCTCAACTGCATCGTGATCCGGAACAGGAATCCGGAATTGTTTACCAGGTATCGCTTCCACAGGCGCCCCGGCTCCTGGCAGAGCCGGTGAGCCCATTGCAGTCCCGCACTTTTGATCCACTTGGGAGCATCTTTCACGTGGCCGGTGTGGATGTCGAAAGCCGCACCCACTCCGATCATGACTTTGCAGGAAAGCTGTTCGAAGTTTGCGGCCATAAACCTTTCCTGTTTCGGAGTGCTGAGTCCTACCCAAACAATATCGGGGAGGGCTGTTTCCATCTGCTTCTTAAGCGCAAGGTGCTCGGATGGTTCCAATGGCCGAAAAGGAGGGGTATACGTGCCCACCACGGCGATGCCCGGAAACCTGCGCCGCAGGCTTTCCGCGAGTTCCCCGGCGATCCCGGGCTTTCCGCCGTACAGGAAGTGGCGGATTCCGGTCTCAGCAGAACGCCGGCACAGCTCCAACATCAGATCGGGACCGAAAACGCGCCTCATCGTGGAGTTCCCCTGGATGCGTCCAACCCAAACCGTTGGCATGCCGTCGGGAGTTACGAGCAGAGCGCGATTGAGAATGTCGCGGTAACCGGGATCACGTTGCGCCTCCATCACGCCGTGGACGCTGGTAACGCAAACATATCCCTTCACGCTTTCACGCACGGCGTTTTCGATAATGCTGACCGCGCTGGGAAGATCGATGGCGTGAACGCCGACGCCAAGCACGTTGGCGCGGCTCTCAGCCCGCTGTGCGAGCCGCGTAAACATTGGGGAGGTGTCGGGGTTGGCGTAACTCATTTTCGATCGTTTATTTTCGATCATTCATTTTCGATCATTGATAGTTAACGGTCAGGCTTCTTCGCCGCTGACATTCCGCTCCGCTGGGTGATTATACGGATAGTGCCTGCATGATTCCCGGCTTTTGATATGCTTTCAACATCGACACTCCCGTCAGCGCTCTTATACCCGGAACGTTCTCACATCGATTGAGCAACCCTCTCAGAAACGAAAATTTGCCCTCCCATGAATCTGCCTGGGCCGCCGCCCGCTCGAATTGGGGCGAGGCATAACTCGTTCCCAGCAGCTTCATGCCCGCTGAAACGAAAGATCGATCCATCTCGGCCGACGAAAACACTCTCGCCACAGAATACTTCCTGTGCAGTGGACGAACGTAAGGCAACAGCGGGATTTTTCGTGCGTAAAACCGTGTTCCGATCTGTACGCCGTGGTTCTCAAAGGGAAACCAAACGTGGGGCACAGAAACCGCGATGATTCCACCTGGGCTGCAGACTCGAACCATTTCGAGTACGCTCGCGTCGAGGTCGGGAACGTGCTCAAGAACCTCAAAGGAAGTTATGAACTGAAAGAACCCGCTGGGAAACTGAATCTTTGCCGCCGACATCAACAATATCTGGAAGTTGGATTTGCCGTTGATATGTTCGCGAAAGTCCTGCAACCGCGTTTCCTCCATATCGATGGCGACCACCTCGTCAAAGTCTGGAGCAACAAGTTCTGTAATGAAACCGTTCCCGCACCCCACATCCAAATATCGCCGACGCTCCGCATTGCGGGAAATCGCTCCGACCCAGCTGAGCGCGAACCCTGCGAGTTTGTTGGCTGTTCGCCAGGCATGTCGAGGCGCTGTCCCGCCAGTCACCGGCATGTTCTGAATTTCCATGGTCAAGAATCTCGGTCAAGAATCTCTTAAGAACAGCAGCTTCCGGTTCACGATATTCTCGATTAGCGATGACGCTTACGCGACATGTGACCGCGCCGTCGGCGCGCAAGAATCGCTGCGCTTTTCAACGTAGCTAGTATTCTCCTTGAGATCGCGAACTGCTACCCTGGAAATGCGGTTGACGCAACGTGAAAAGCGATCAACGCGCTTGCAAAATTGACGCGCTGTACTTGAGCTTCGGGAAACAAAGCCTGCAACTTACTTTTGGTCAGCAGCTCGATGTGCTCAACCTCTTTCATGTAGCCGGGAGAAACACGCAGGGCAAGCGGCTTGAGGCGATCAGGATAAAACTGGTACAAGGGCAACAAAGCGTGAGGCTCAATTGGAAAATAGAGATTTGGAGTCGTAACGAAGTAGCCTCTCGATGCGACCCGCCTAACCTCAGCGGCGAATCGTTTCTGATCTTCCCAATCTCCGACGTGCTCGATGACAGCGTTGGAAAAGACCCAATCGAATGACTTGTCCACAAACGGCAGGGAACGACCGTCTGCATTGACGATGCGAAGATTGTACGCTCCCTCCGCATCATGTTCAGGCGGATCAAGGTTCACGACAGTCACGCTGTCGAATCTCTGATACAAGCGCGCAAACTCGCCGTTCATTCCCGTCCCGCCACCCACGTCGAGCAGTTTCCCTGGCTGTGTATTCAACAAACCGAGAAACCGTTCGCTCTTGCCGCCCCTGAAATGCTTATGGATCGGCTGGGCCAAGCGGCGAATGATGGTCTTAGTCTGCGAAACGGGGGACCTTCCGATCATGGGACCGTCAGCGGCTTTCGCGCTTCCTGAATGGCCTGCTGATAAACGTCCACGAGCATTGTGTAGTTGCGCTCGGCGGTATACTTCGTCTCGTATTCCGAGCGAGCGTTCCGCCCCATGTCGCGCATCTCGTTCGGATGGGTCCATGCCCACTCGACTTTCCTGGCCAGATCATCCGCATCACCGGGAGTAAAGTGCAAACCGGTGCGGCCGTCGTCGATAATCTCTGCCATGGCCCCGAGACGTGACGCGATGACAGGAGTGCCACACGCGTACGCTTCCGCTATCGTCATCGGAAACCCTTCGTACCAGCGACTGGGAAAAATCAAGAAATTTGAATTTTTCATCAGCCGACTTATTTCTTCGCGAGATACATGACCGGCATATCTCGCATTCCCGGGAGTCCGTTGTTGCACATACTGCTCGATCTGGGGCTGCATGGGTCCTTGCCCGGCGATGACCAGTGCGATGTCGCTAAGCCTGGTCCAAGCCTCAAGCAGCGTCGCGATTCCTTTCTCCTCGGTTAGTCTGCCCACGAATAGTGCATACCCACCGGTGTGAGCCCCCAGGCCGGGCTCAGCTTCAAGGAAGTTTGGTTTCACGATCATTTTGGAAGCAGGCAAGCCGGCTTGAATAAACTTGTCACGTGCGAACGAGCTGAGAACCACATAGCGATCAACCGCATCTGCCCACGTCCTCAGGAGCCTGTGCACACTCAACATCGAAGCAACCACGGCGCTTGCCGATCGTGAGCCGCGGTAACACCCGTAGCGAACGGACCTGGCCAGGCCGTGGTCAAGGCATTCCTCGCACGGCCGTCCCGCGCGGAAGAAGGAAGCATTTGGACAAAAGAGACGGTAGTTATGGAGCGTCTGGACGACTGGAATGCCCGCCTGCCGGCAGGCGTAGTAAGCCGATGGCGAGATGAGAGGAAACGTATTATGAAAGTGTGCGACATCAGGCCGAAAATGACTGATTACGTCCGCAAGCTTGTGATACGAGCTTCGCGACCAGATAGTCCGAGTTGCCAGGCGGAGCGACTGCGATATTGACTCGGTCTGGATGCTGGCGTTGTCTTCTCTGAATGCAACAACATCCTGACCGTATCTGGAGAGCAAGCGGCCTTCGGCTTCAAAGACGACGTCCTCTCCCCCCGGTTGCTGGTAAACATTGTGAACCGTCAGGATCTTCATCGACGAATCATCGCTGATCCAGTCGTGGTTGGACGGGAATTACCGGCGAAATAGCGCCACCCCAACGAGACTCTTTTTTGATTGCTCACGGAGAGTGACCGAGTACTGCGGAGCAGCCCGACCCGACCACTGGCGGAATGCTTCATTGCCTTCAACGTCATCTGCGACGACCGCCGCGGTCGGGCTCAGACACGGTTGAATCGTCTCAAATTCACGCCGCATGTTTCGGTAAGTATGAAGACTGTCATGTACAAAAAGATCGACGTGGCGCAGACTCCGCAAAACGCTTGGCAACAGGGACCTGCTCGACCCCCGGTGCAACTTCCAATTGTGGCGCAGGGCGGCTGGGACCACGCTGCCCACAAACTGATCCGCGTTTCTGCCTAATGGAGGTAGATCGATGCTGTGCAGGATTCCACTGCCATTCACCTGAAGCGCCTGCAGAAGAAAGGCGGACGTGACTCCGTAACAGACGCCCGTCTCCACAATCGCGAGTGGCCGAATGATTCGAGCCAGCGCGTAACAGAGCCGGGCGAGTTGGATGTCACCGTTGTGAAAGCTGCCGAATGGCGCATCATTTGGCAATGTTTGTTGCAGCAGCCAAACTTCTTCCTCAACATTCTTCAGTTCAGTTTCCCGTAAGATGCTGTTGACGTCGACCAGGCACAAACGGCTTAGATCCGAGATAACTCGGGACCACTCAACCGGCTCGACCGTGGGTGCGCGCCGCCGATATGTTTCGGCACGAACCTCGGCCATGGTAGCGAGTCGTTCCCAAACTTCAGCGGGTCTGGTCGGCAATAATCGACTCAAGCAACCAAGCTTTTGAAACGTGGACAGACCTCGCCCCATCGCCTTGTTCTGCCGGTCGTGATCTTGAGCTGCGGACTCAAGCATGGCTTAGCACCGCAACGATGGTGTCGGAAAGCCACTCATTTCGACGGAAAATCACCCGCCGCAATAGTGAGTCCGTGGTTTTGAATGCCATCTTTCCCAGCACCTTCGCAATCGAATCTTCGTGATCGATGGGAGCAGTCACTTTATCCATCACATGCCAGCGAACGACCTGATAGCCGTGTCGCTCTGCCAAAGTTGTGAGGGTCAATGGCGAAAACCAAGCCGTGTGGTGAGGATGATTGAACTCGTGGCCAATCATAGCGAAAAACGGGTTATACCAGCGAAACGGGCTGGGGGTGGAAATCACGAAAACTCCCTTGGGAGCAAGTCGGGATTTCATGGCCTTCAGCATCGCACCTGGATTGTTCAGATGCTCGATGATGTCACCCGCCACGATCGCGTCAAAGGTGCCCGCACCATTCATATGCTGCGGATTTTCCGCGTCGTCGCAGACGACATGGAAGCCCAGCTGTCGCATCCGTTCCACCACCGACTCATCGAGATCAAGACCAAGCACTTCGCGGCTAGCCTCGTGGATTCTCTTGTGCAACAGTCTTCCGTTCTTCCACACTTCCTCGAACTCGGGTGAGTGACCGCATCCCAGGTCGAGCACCTTCTTATTGTCGCAATAATGCTCGACAAGCCATGGCCAATCAACGGTTGTCGCGTGTGGGAGGCGGTGGTCGAATTTGAATCCATTCTTGTTGTTATTATCCATTTCGTTCTGTCCACTATGGGCTGGATTGCAAATCCTGGTTGCCGAGATTAACAAATCTGGAAGTGCAACTTGTCGTTGATCTGTACGCGGAAATATTGCAGTGGTTCAGGACCGATCCTGAAATCAAGCCCGCGTTCCGAGAATCGCCTAATCCGCCCGCAAAGTCTTCAGCGTATGACACGACCCTAGGGTAATTGTCCGAGACTCTTTCTCGAAGGCGCGCTAGTGGTCGCCCGCGACGCCGCTGGGGGTTTACTGTGATTTGGGCTCGACAGCAACGCAACTGGCCAAACCTGGCCCGGATACAAACTGGGAATACGAAAACCGCGGTATGCCAACTGTCCCTGGATGTCCATCTTCCAAACCAGTTCCTGGCTTGGAGTCATTTCCTCTATATGAGAGAAGTTGGACGGAAGCACAACAATGTCGTAGGCGATGTCAAATTCGGTATTGCCATTCGGCAGAGCCAATGCGTCCCCGCAGCAGATGGAATAGTAAGGCGCTAAGTCGGCTTCCCACGATACCGTGGCGGTTTGCGTGAGTTCATTGATTTGGAACACAGGAACGCTGCTGTAACAGTCGGGAACTCCAGGAGAGCTGCATATAACGTTGTCACTGTTCATCAAACGGTTGTTCCCGTTATTAAAGAACATGAGGTCAATAACGCCGGAGCTGTTCGGGCTCACAATGGTTGGGTAGTGTTGCCCATAGTTCCATTCGACGGGCGCCTCCTGACCCGCCAGGGTGATATTCCCTCCGTCTCCGAAAGTCCACAGGATACTGCCGTCGCCTACCCCATTTTGGTAATTGATTTTGACGATCCAATTCTGGTTTCGCATGGAGAGTATCAGGGCTTCATCATCCGGGGAGTAGATGATCGCATTCGCGTGGGTCCAGTCTGCAAGCCCGTATGGGGCGTGTGAAAAGTTGAGATGATCGAACGTCGACCAGGTCCAAACCGGACCCCGCTGCGGATCCCAATCGACCAGAGCATCTCCCAGCACTACTGTCCCGTTTGGGATTCCAGCCACATTGTTGATCGTCTCCGGATAGTTAACGAGCAGGATCAGATGTCCATTCGGTAAAGCTGCAAAATCGTGATGGAACGCTTCGGCCTGGAAGGAACCAATCGCGGCCAGACCGGCGTTGAGCTGGGGAATAGTAATCGTGTTGAGGATGTTGCCAGCTAGATCTATCTCGCGGATTTCACCCCCTGATCCCCCTGATGGCCCTGACGTGACCGGCGACGCATTTAGCAACATGTGCCCGTTGGGGAGCAGTTTGATGGGATACGGCCAATACGCCGACTCGAGACTGTAATACCAGATCACGTTGCCATCCAGGTCGGTCGCCACAGTGGAAAGTGGAGTTATGCCGTCGTCGGGGTCAAGTGAAAGCAACTCTATACCAGGACTTGGCGTGCCAACTCCGGTAGTTTGGGTGGTCATATTGGGCAGCAGATCGGCGGGAATAGACCCAGTCGTAAACGTGTGATCCGTGTCCAGCACCTGCGAACCGTTAACCTCCAGCACCGCCTGCATATGATAGGTTGTGCCCGCTCGCATTCCCGCCACCAAGACTGTGGCGGCACCTCCACCAGCGGGTGCTGGAATGTCCGATGTAGAAAGACCATAGCTCGTGTCGAGACCGAACTGCACGTGGAATGACAAGTTTTGCGGAACTGGAATCGAGTAAGCAGCCACGAGCGGATTTTGAGTCGCAGCTACCGAACCTGGGCCAAAGTGATTTGGGTCGAAGACACTGACGGTTGCTGCGACTGACGGGCCTTGTATGCTGATCGACACCGGTTGGCCGGGCGCGGTGCCTGGAGCGGTATAAGCGCCCGTGGAAGTGATCGTCCCTGCGGATGGTGATCCTCCTGCCGTCCCATTCACGGTCCACACAACGTTTTGGCCGCTGTACCCTACCGCGCTGAATTGTACGGTCTGTCCGGCCACGATGAACACCGAAGATGGCGTTATCAAAGCCGGCGTTATGAAAGTCTGGCTACTGCCGCCGCCGCAGCTCACCAGTATCGCCGAACAGCCAATCATCAATGTTGCGAATGCAAAGCCCCCTCTGCAATCGAGCATGAAACGGAGTCCCCCATTTGGAAGTTTTGACTTATATGGCACATGAATTTATGAGCACAGGGATTGCGGGCGGCCGCAACAGGTTTATCATCCGCATCCCCACCCCCAAAATCACCCAAAAGATAGAGCCGAGAAAGGGACTTTCGAGGAGCAGATTGAGGCAGCCGAAAAAACACATCGCCAGTTGAACCAGTAACAAGACATAAAGAAATAGAGCCCCCGGCTGTTGATGGAACGATCTGAGAGTGCTCCAGCCCATCCATTGAAAGCCAAGCAACAGGATCATTGCGGGCACAAATCCGAGCAGTCCCATTTTATAAAGGATGGTAAGAAAAGTATTATGGGGGCGCACGTCTTCGGATGCAAGGTCAAAAGCGAAGGGAACACCAAAGCCTTCACCAAGGATGGGATTCTGGACGAACCTCTGACCGGCCTCCATCCAAGCAAGGAAGCGAAAGCTGGCATTGGGATCATCCTCATAGTTTAGAGTTCCGGAAACCAGGTCGGTGGCGGTTGTCTCCAGCAAGTCCGCTCCTGCTTTGGTCTGCATGATAGCCCATAAGAGAAAGATAGAAGCCACGGTTATACCCGCAGTTAACCGCAACGCGCGCTTGCTGATCTGCAACTTTCCCGTCGGACCAACGAGAACCATGATAAGCAGTATCGGCGCCAAGGCGACATAGAGTGTGCGGGCATTGGCTAAAAGCACCCCCGTCGCCAAAAGGCCGGTCAGCAACCAGCCGAGCACAGGCCGGAGGGAGCGGTTCGTAGTCAAGACCAACGCTCCGGCCAGCCCCGCCAGGACGTAGACACCGTACGGTAGATAGCGGCGCTGTCCGGGCTCTCCTGCGAACCACGCCAAAGCGTTAAGGCTGGAGAACACTGCTCCTAGAGCGAGAAAAATGAAGACTCTCTTGACCGACTCCCATGACGAAACGATGAGGAAACTCACCACGACGAACATCGAGTACACAACGATCGCGGAATCGCGCAGAACGAAGACTTTTTCCTGGCCTGAAAGGAACCCACGGCCTGCGCAGATCGCCCCGCTTACAAACAGCCCGGTTATTGCCAGCCTCGGCGTTCGGCCCAACGCCCTGAAGCCGCTTCGAAGAGAACCTAACAAAGCCAGGCACAATCCAACCAAGACAACGTCCGTAACAAATATCGGAGTACCGGGCACACCCATGTATGCAAAATCTTTCGTGTAAGCGGTGGTGCCCATCACGAACCACAGAAGAACGGCTTCCTTCCCCGTGATGCGCGCACTTTTTCGGTAAGCCAACATCAGCGGCATCATGGCGATGCCAAACACGAAAGCGGCTTGATAAGGCTCGTACGTCATCGCTTCCGAACTTTCCCAGTCCTCCTCGAGTACCAGGGGACGAGTGAGTCCGTCAGCAATCGCGATGACCGTGCCCACGAGCAAGATCGCCGCCAGAGGCCAGTTGAGCCATGAACTTCTCACCCGCGAACTTGAACTCGGGACAGAAAACGCCAACGAGCCGCTCGGTTGCGGATGACCGAAATCAGGCGAGCCGTTCATTCGAGGGATTGCCTTCCCGCAGAGTCGCGCGGTGGAAGAACCAGGCCATTGTGACCGCCGCAACCAGACTGGACATGAACAATGAGCCGGTGGCTCCGAGCACTCCGCTGTGGAAAGTTAGTGGAAGGCCAAGCGCAATTACGCTTACAGTCGACGCCATGTAAGACCAGAGAATCCATTGCGGTTTCTCCAGAGCTCGTAGCGCTGAACCAACAATGATTGCTGCTGTCACCATTATCGGGACAAGCAGGGTGAAAAGCAGCGGCCAAGTCTTGTACTCCTGATACTTGCCGGTGTACAGCAACTGGAACAGAAGCGAGCGGCCCAGCCAGAACACGAGCAGATAGACCACTGAACCGGGAACCAGCAATACAGTCAGCGTCCTCATCGTGCTTCTCATCTTCATGATTCCCCCTTGCTGGTAGTGACGAACCAGCGTTGGTATGAGCACGGCGGCCAGCGCGCTCAAGGTCTGGAGCACGGGATTAATCAAATTGGTAAGAGCCCGCAAAGCGGCGGCTCCCTCCAAACCAGTTTTCGCGGGGAGCAGAGCGTAATAGATGTTCTGTGGAAACCATGCGACCAGCGCAGAGGCTAACGCCCAGCGACCGTAGCCCCAATGATCTCCCCAAACGTGTTTCATTCGCAGAGTCCCGGAGGCTGTCCTCCACCTGAAGCCGAGCCGGTAGAGCAAGAAAGCATTCGATATCAGGCCCGCCAGTCCCATGCTCAGAAAAGCGGTGCATAGACAGCGCCGCCCCATGCCGCTTCACCAGGCTTCATTCGAGCATAAAATCCGCCGCGTCCTAACAACGTAACCAGCACGAACGGCGCCGCCAGTGAAAGCGCCTTAAAGTCGGCTTCGACTCCGCTGGGAAGAAAGCGGCCCAACAAAAATGACGATGCAAACATCAAGCAACTGAAGCCCGCGAGAACAAGGACGTTGCCCCGGGCGAGCAGTCCAAAATATTCCTGGAAGCGCTGGGCATGCCTGCCCGAGCCGAAAACAATCAAAGGCTCATACACGCAAGCGCCATAAAGCATCAAGAACAGCAGAAAGCCCGAATAGGCCACGGCAAAGGCGCCGTACTGCTCCAGCGAGAGCCAGCGCGCCAGCAGCATATTCATCACGAATTGCGAACCAGCGAACAGGCCTTGCCCAAGAACCGCCAGGCCTCCCGTCCTGGCCGCTGAGAACACTGGCGGAAGCCATCGCGTTCCCGAAGAATAGCTTGAGCACTTCGGATCGACGGGAGTGGCGATTTCGATTGTCTCAGGCACGCTTGAACCCAATCATCGCGACGATCATTCCGGCGAGTGCCGTCCATTTCGAGTTGACGAGCGGGATAGTCTCAATCGAACGAATGCCCATGCGAGCCATGCGCGTACGCGGTCCGACCCTTCGCGCCACACGCTCTCCGCCAGCCTCTTGCCAGGGTCCTGCGGGTCTAGGCGCTCCCAGCGTTCGGATGCGACTATCCACACTGCCGCGCCGACAACCGACAGAAGTGTCAATGCCAAAATTAGGACAAGCCGGGGCGGGAACGACTTTTTCTCTGGCAGGTTGGCAGGGTCGACGACATTGATGCTCGGAATTTCTTTGGCTTCCTGGATTCGCGCCAGTTCGTACTGCTGGGTCAGCAACTCGAAGACCGTCTCCTGAATTTTCAGGCGACGGTAAAGGTCGGCCCACTCCACGCCGAGCAGGGGCAGCCTGCGAATCGGAGGATACATCTGGTCGGTCGGCGGAGCATCTGGCAGTAGAGAGGCATCGGTCCCCTGCATGTTTTGCGCTTGGCGCTTGAGTTCGTCGACTCTGGCCTGCAGCGACCGGACGCGAACGTTGTTGCCGGTGTAGATCTGCTCCAAACTCTGCAGCTCCGACTGCGAAGCGATGAGTTCACCTTGTAGCATCGCCGCAGACTCCACCATGGCTTTCGTTTGTTCCTTGATGTCGAGAGTAGTGTTCTTGCTGGCAAAGGCGCTGAACTGCTTCTCGGCGTCCTCAAGGTCACTTTTGACCGAGATCAGACGCTGCTCGATGAAGACACGTTCGCGACGGGCCGAGGAGGTGCTGACCTGAGCCAACAGACGGTTCAACTCCTCGAGGTACGCCTGCGCAATGTCGTGCGCGCGCTGCGGATTCTTGTCGGTCACGGTCAGCGAAATCAGACCACTCTTGCGGTCCTCACTCACCGCGGTGCGGCCGTCTAGTTTCTTGCGCGCATCCTCCTTATAGCGAGACCAATAGACCTTTTGGAGATTCAACCGGTCAATTACACGATCCTGCACGCTCCGGCTGCGGAAAAGATCGACATAGAGAGCACTCGAACTCTTCGTCCCGAGCAAACTTCCAGCCAGGGCGGCTAACTCCGGGGTCGCCTTGGAGGCCAATGCGGCGAGCATAGTTCCGCTGCCGCTCATGGGGTCAGGTGGCATGATCCTAATCGAGGACTCATATTGGTTCGGGATGAGGAAGAGGGTAATGGTGCTGAGGACCAGCGCCCATGCGGCGACGCGGTATAGCATCCGCCGTTTTTCCCACAATAAGTGCAGGACAAACAAAGTGTCCCGATCAGGTTGATCCTGTGCCCGCTCGACGCCCGCCGGAGAAGAAGGAAACTCAATCTCGGTAACCGGGTCGATCTCGTGGATCACTGCGTCTTGTCTCAGGCTCTCCACTGTCGCTTCTCGCGCTCCTTGCATGAAATGTTAATCAACATCAACCTCGAAACCGTGCTCAAATGCCCCGCATCGCAAATATTGTGGTGTGCAAGAGTATCGCCAGATCCATGAAGAAATTCCGGTGCTTAATATAGTAGAGATCGTATTCGATGTTCTCGTGAATCAGGTAGTTGCGGTCACCGCTGAGTTGCCAGAGCCCGGTGATGCCTGGCTGTACCTGCAGACGCTGAGAATGGCGCTCAGTATAAGTCTCCACAATGAAAGGCATCTCCGGACGAGGTCCAACCAGAGACATGTCACCCAGCGCTACGTTCAGTAGTTGCGGAAGCTCATCCAGGCTGGTGCGCCGCAGGAAGCGGCCCAGCCGCGTAATGCGGAGATCGTCTGATTGTTTCGGAGAATGAGCGTACACGGGAGCGTCGGTGTACATGGTACGGAACTTGAACATTTGGAACCGTCGCCCGTTCAGACCAACGCGTTCCTGCTTAAATAGCGCCGGCCCCTTGGAATCGAGTTTGATAAGAATGGAGAGGAGCAGAAAGAGCGGCGAACTGACGACCAACAGGGCCGCCGCACCGACGAAGTCGACAATCCGCTTGGCGAACTCGTAGGTAGAGCGTCTGACGTTCGGACTGAAGGAAGCCAGCAGAACGCCGTCAATATCCTGAAATTCAACCGAAGAGTCTGAGTGAAGCAGGGTCGTGGGCACGAAGGATACTCGCGCATTTGCCGCCAGTACTTCCTCGATTGCGCGCTCGAACTTATCGTGTTGAAGGCAGGGGATGGCTATCACGACCAGGTCGGCGGCGCACTCCGACACCAGACGCCGACTCAATGGACCCCGTAGTACCGGTGCTGAACGTCGATTCTCATAGCCAAATTCAAAAATGGCACTGCCGACCTTCGCCGGGCTGTCGTCCACAAACGCCACGGGCTCCAATCCGAGCTTTGGAGAACGCCGCAAAACCGAGTAAACACGTCGCCCGGTCGATCCAGAACCGTAGATCAGAACCCGCTCGATGCCATAACCCTTTGCGTGCAGTTGTTGCACCAGAACGTAAACGAGATGTTTTTGAACAAACAGGAACAGAGGCACAAAGCCCAACGCTATTACCACCAGCCATCGGGAAAAAAGGAAACTGGTGAAGAAACTGACCCCAAGAATAAAACCCAAAGCCTGCACGGACACACGCAGCACGTATTCGGTTTCGCGCACCCGCAGCAAGCTGGTTCCGCGAGAGTAGGCTCCTGCGCGGTCCAGCATCAGGACGATTACCACAGCAAAAGTGGCAGAGACGCCGAGAACGACGGAACGCGGATAGTGAACTTGCTTGCCTAATCCGAGGAGATGGTACACGGCATACCCTGACATGACGGCAGCAATCACCGTCGCGAGATCGGCCACAGCCTCCAGTTTTGTCAGGTGACTTTGGAAGCGCGCGGCCGAGGTGTCACGGGCAACCGGCCTAACCAGCGCAAGATCCGAAGCGAGACCGGCTTTCGTTTTCGAAGATTTCTTTAGACCGATCGAGGATGCCATGTTTGTTACTTCTGCAAATGGAAATTCGGGTAGAACGTCATTTGGATCGATCCAGTCACGTTGGACTGCGGTGTGGGAGCCAGGGCAGGGAAGCTCCACTGCTCATACTGCAGCAATCCGGAGACAGAAACATTATGCCCAATCATGAGTTCGCTTCTTGCTGAATAGTCAGCCAGCCGACCGCCTTCAATGAAATTGGGTGACACGGTTTGCAGGCGATAACCCAACTGCAACTTATTCCGCGGCGAGAACCAGTAAGTCAACCAGCCCTGGCCACCTCGCCCGGCCCGCCCGATCCAGCTACCCAACAAGTTGCCGTTATTGATGTAGCCAGAGCGATAGCGATCGGCATTGAAATAAACGAATCCCGGTGGAAACTCTTCAGCCCGCGATATGTTGAACCCCTCGGCGCGCAACTCCAGCTTGGGTACTTTCGGTATTCGAGGCATGTAGATGCCCGGGTTCACCGCCGCACGAGTCGAACCGATCGGCGAGATTTCGTCCCAGACCATAGAGTCCAAGTAGAAGGTTAGCCAATCCCTCAGACCCGGAATCCGATAAGAAAAGTCAGCGGACGAGACCCGTTTGCCAGGATTGTTTACCAGAGTCTGTGTGTGAACATAGTAAGTGCGAAAAAAATTGCCGAACGTAACCGGTAATCCCGGGCCGCCGAACATTGCCGTGACTCCCATTCCAAATTCAAAATTGCGCGTGGGTTGAAAACTTATCTTTTCCCCATGAAAAAACGGCTGTGGTGAAATATTTGGCCCAACCACACCCGGATACCCGGGATACGATTGGCATGAGGACACGGTACATTCTTCCCAATGCTGCCCAGAAAGCTGTCCGACAAAAAATTCCGTACGGAAGGGCCCGAGTATTCGTGAAACCCCCGGAATCCTGTGCGGCGCAACATCGTCAATCTTCAACATCGGGAACGGTGCGGCATTGTTGCTCAGTAACAGTGAACCCGATTCTCCCGGGCCCAGCCACACACTCTGGACCCCAAAAGAAACCTCGACATTGTTTATGTTCACCGACGCCATGCTATCGAGCAGATCGACTTGGCTCACCTTGCCCATGCCGTCGGCCAGTGGCGGAGTGAAATCAGCCGCCGCAGTTGCCGCCAGCGTCTGCGTCGATTCCGAGGGCATCGCCGGCGCGTGTTGATACTCTCCACGAAAATAAATTGCTACAGGACCGGCCTCGGCGTCGGCAGACAATCCAGTAATGTTATTGAAGCCAGTCCAGTAGGGCCGGCCGTAATCATTGATGATGGTCTGCCCGAAGTGGTAGCCATCTCGAACCGGCGTGCCTGCAATTCCCATCATCCGGGTGTAAACGGTCTGCACACGCCCGCCGACATTTGCGGCGCCGTCTAACCGGGCAATTTCCGTCTTGAATTCACCGGTCAGGGCTGCATAGGTGCGCCCCGCCTCACCGTCTTCGATTCCACTATCGGAAGAGTTGTCCCCTGCATCGTCGAGCAGACGAGCGCATGCCATTCGAGTCCACGGCCGCATTCCTAAGACGTCAGATTGGATGTAACCCAAAGCTATAAGACGTTCCAACGCGGGATAAATCCAACTATCCAAGGGGACATAAGGAGAAGCCATGTAGTTTGGGTTGCGTCCTTTCTCCCCCGTCTTCTCCTCGAACGTGCTGCCCCAGCCGGAGCCGCCGAGTTCTGGATCGTGATGCGCTCGATAAACCTGCCTTCCAAAATACCACCCCAAAGCGCTTCCGATCAGAGCGTCAGAAGGGAAATGTTGCTTTCCTGTCACTCGAGTCACGGTCACGGCTGAAGCCAAACTATAAGCGGCAAATTGACTGAACCAGCCCGGGTACTCATGTGCCCAGACACTGGCTATGGACCAGGCAATCGCGGAGTGCTCGGAAGGAAATGAACTTCCCCCGCCGAAAAAGTCGCCATGTTCGTTGCCCTGGTAGGGCCGTTGCCTCTGCGTAATTTCCTTAAATGCATAGGCCACAGCCGTGCTGTTGATGGCAGCTTCTCCAGCCAGCAGTCCCGCTTCCGACAGGTGGTCATCATGCTTCATTTGACCGAGGAGAAATGCAGCGCCACCGAGACCGATGAACGAATATGTTCCATAGTCGGAAAACTTCTTGCTCGTTGCCACGTGATTGATTGGAACCTGCTTCGACCACCAGCTATCGGTTGCGACGAAAGCCGCGGTGACGGCCACACCCGGCAGGATCCACTTGAGATCCTTAGTTTGAAAATGCAGCGGGCTTGTCCAAAATGTCTTTTGATCTCCCACAAGATGCTTCAGAAATGGCGACAGCAATCGGTTCTCAGGATCAGCGCCCGGCTCCAGCCGATCCCTGGACTCAGGCTTCGGCGGCGAGCCCTGATCTGTGGGGGGTGCTGGCGTCGGTTCCTGCTCTCCCGCAACCGGCTCCCGCACCGAGGGGCTCGCGCTCGTCTGGCTGCTACCGTACCGCACGATGAGCAATAGAATTACCAGCAACCACCATTTCCCAGCACCCCTCATCAGGATTCAAACCAAATCAGAAGTCAGGCCTCATAGACGGCCGCCCCAGTTGCGGCCGGTGAAATCAAACGATCAGCCAGCAATAATCAGTGAGTCGCGTAGTAAGCGGCAAAAGCGATCGCCGTACCAACAGATGAGGCGATCTGAGCGATCGAGAGAGTGGATTTGAACTTGGTACTGAACGAGTAGATCCTTTCAGGGACAATCACAATATCGCCCGGACGTAGCTCCGCACTTTCCACCCCGCCGCCGAACATGTTGCCAGGCCCGCCGAAGATGGAGCCATCGGCTCGTATCACGTATTCACCTTTTCGATTCGCCATCTCGGTTGGACCGCCTGCCTGTTTCAAGTACCAGCCGGCATCTTTGCCAGGTTTGTATGTGATTCCTGTGGGGTTATAAACGGAGCCATCCACCACGATCATGCCGGGTCGCTTGGGAATGTAGATCGTGTCTCCCGCTCTTACCTGAACATCGGCCGACGTGTTTGCCCAGCGCTTGACGTCGCCTGATATATGGATCACTAACCGGCCAGCCGGTGGTGTGCTCTCAAGATTATCGATCGTCTTTTTGTATTGAAGAACCGTGGCCTTGGCCTGCGCTTGATCATCCTGATCCATGTCGGGAACAAGCTTTATGTCTTTGGCTTCTGCTTTAATGCGCTCAATCAAGTCAGCCCGGTTTCTCTGCTCGATCTCCCTCAATTCAACTCGCTCAAAAATTGCTCCGTAGGGATACGCTCCGGGAAGAAACCCTCCCGCACGAGCGATGATCGAACTTAGGTGCTCACCGGGCTGAATCCCGTATCCGCCCGGATGCACGACCTCACCTTTGACTTGGATCGTGGCTGCCAAATCCTGCCAATTTGAGATCTGGCTAACCGTGAGCACGTCCCCGTCTCGTAACCGGACGTCGGTATCTGGCTCTCCAAGCATTGCTTTCGCGATCGGCACCGTAACGTGGTCGCCCACAACCTTGGTCCCCTGCTCCACTTCGTAGCGCGTCAGATCAGCTTGCTCGGTAAATGCGCCGCGTTTGAATCCGCCCGCGAGCCGCACTAACTCCGCTGCCGTCATATCTTCGCCCAGAGGATATTTTCCGGGACGGGCCACTTCACCTTCAACCGATACCATCGGAGGGTCGAGCTTATTGAGATCCCGATGAATAAAGATGCGATCCTTAGGTTCGAGGACGACGTCGGCCTTCTCGTCGCCCGCCAGTGCCCTCGCCAGGTTTACGCTGATTACCTGAAGCTTGCCATCGTTCGTCTTGCGGTAGATCTGGGCATCGTCGAGGAGAGCATCGCGAGTGGTTCCTCCGGCCAGATAGATAGCATCCCGCAGATGCGGCGTTCCGTTAGTCAAGTGATCACCGGGATCGCGCACTTCTCCGCTGATCGTAATAATCGGCGGATCTTCGAAGTCGTATTTGCTGAACACGCGAATCGTGTCAAACGGCTTGAGAACCAGATCCTGATCTTTTCCCGCAAGCGCGTCTCCCAGGTTGAAAGCAAGCACAACCGGAGTGTAGTCAGGCTCCGCCAGGCGGATAATCTCAGCGTGAGTTGTGGAGGGTTCCGGCAAAAGGTCCTTGTACGACTTGATAAGATCTGTCACTTTCATGCCGTCGCTGTAGGCGAACTTGCCCGGCCGCGAGACGTACCCGTCCAGGTACACGGTCTTGCTCGCGTAGGGAAGAATGGGAGTGATCTTGATCTTGTCTCCGTCCTGCACCGTAAAATCTTCCAGCGCTTCCGTAACCTGCGCTTGATTATTGGTCTCGGGAATATCAAGGCGCAGCATGGTGCGGCTCTCGTGGCTTTCCACTCGTTCCACGTCGACGTGGCGCAAAGTGCCGGTGGGTAGCACTCCTCCGGCCAGTTGCAGCACCTCCGCCAAACTCTTTTCCCCATTCAATTCGTAAATAGCGGGACGCCGCACCATGCCCTCAATGGTCACGACGCCGCTCAGAGGCGGTATCTGGATGGTGTCCCCGGCCTCCAGTCTCTGCATATTGCCATTGATGCCGTGCAGCAACAGGTCGTAGACATCGACCTTCTCAAGAAGTTCTTTGCCGCGATAATGCTCGAGCAGACGTAACGAGCCGCCGGACGTCGGTCCGCCCGCGTTGTACAGGGCATTCAAAGGCGTAGACAACGAACTCACGTCGTAGGCGCCGGGCCGCTCCACGTCTCCCACCACATAGACGCGAACCGTGCGAATGCGGGAGAGCGAGACATCGGCTTCCGCATCACGGAACTGGCTGCGCAATATCGCGCGAACTATATGTTGAACGTCCCCCAGGTTCCGTCCCGAGACTTCGACCGCTCCAACTTCCGGCAACGTGACACGTCCTTCACGATCAACCACTCGCTGCAACCGCTGCGAGACCCCTCCCGAAAGATTAATGGTCAAGCCGTCTCCCGGACCGATCACGTAGTCAGGTCCTGCCGGCAAATCCATCGGAAGTTCTCCGAGATTCCCCGTGCCATTTCGGAAGACGTCCGCTCCGAAACGCTCTAACCTTGAAGACTGTCTTGAATACTGCGCGTAAAGGTCATAGAGCGAAGGAATGTCAGCATAGGGATTGGGGCGATGACGCAGCCTTGGTTGGCGAGCCGACTTCAGCGAGGCGTAGGGCAAAGCATCAAGGCCCATCGAACTCTGAAAGCGCGCTTGCTGCGGTCCTAACTCACCGGCAGTGTTCGGCTGCCCCAGAGAGCCTAGCAGCGCGCCCGCTGGCGGCCCTGAAACACTTGATCCTCCCCCAAACATGCCTTTCTTCGTACCCGAGGAAAAGTCGGTTTGGCTGGCGGTCTGAAACCCTGGAATTTGAATGGGCTGAACAGTCGCCATCTCAAGCTCATCACTGTCAGTGCCAAAATAGTCTTCCGGTCGCCTCCCCGCTAATTCCATCTGGCGCCGAAAATCGAGCGAAGGGGGTGCAGACAGGAGAGGCGAATTCGGCGTTTGTTGATTCCGCTGTAGAGGAGACTGGGAGGATGGGGCTGATTGCGGAGAGGCTACCATCTCAGGCTGTTGGTACAGAGATAGCGCCGTACCGCCGGGAAGGTATTGAGTAAGGTAGCAATCCAGATCGCTATCGTGCTTTGCCCAATAGAGCTGCTCCTGCGAGTGAATTCCGTTCGCGTCCAGTGGATCGGGCTTCACGTCCTTTCCCGCAAGCGGATCACGGCATGGCATGTTTCTTGCCAACTCCTCGCGCGTTGGCATGGCTTTGATGTAAGAGCGATCTTCGATTTCTCGTGTCGCGATCACCCGAACACTTTGATCCTCCCTGATCAAACGGAAGAGGGCATCGTCGGTGAGATCGTTCGGATCAAGAACCCGGCCCTGTTCAAATGCCTTGCGCACAATGGCTTTCTTCACCTGCAGCAGCAGCCCCGCTTCGTTTTGCAGAATCTGGGTAATCTTGTCTGCAGAGAGCGAAACCATCTGCTCGGCTTCTTGCTCCGCCCGGGAGTCGGCCTGATCAATTGCCGTGCTCTGCCCGTAAGACGGCGATTGCTGACTCCAGACGGTCGTGGAACAACCCAATCCCGTGCAAAGCAGGAACAGTGCGCGATAACGAAACGTGCGGGAAGATTTTCTACTCATAACACCTCTACTCGGCAGGATGGCTGGATCTTAAGCTTGGAGAGACCGGAGGGGTCGCACTTAGCGGAAGCCGGGAACGACCCACCGCGGTTCAGCAAAGATCGAGATCCGCCTCATCGACTTCCACGGCCACCGATCGCATGATCAGTTCCAGAGAAAGGACGACCCGAAATTTATCTTTTCTGCGGACCATGATGCCTTTTGATCCCGCCAGAGGACCGTGCTTCACGCTCACGCGACGCCCGGCCGTCAGATAGGGGTGCGGCTCGGCCCGGACTCCGCTTCGCAACCCATTCATGAGGGCATCCATCTCGCCCTGCGGCAACGGCAGCGGACGACCATTAAAGCTCACAAATCGCACCACGCTCGCCAGTTGCAAAACCCGCAAACGGTCCTCGAGGGAAATGCGCACGAAGACATAACCTGGAAACAACGCCAGTTCCAGCTCTTTCCGACGGTCTTTCCAACGCCGTACCGACCGGTAAAGCGGCAGGAAGCACGAGATGCGGTGCTGCTCAATCTGCTGAACCACGCGCTTTTCGTGGCGGGGACAGGTATACAGGGCATACCAGCTGCCTTGATCAACTGTCTCCCCATGCTCTGCCCACGGGATCGTACGCGCGGTTGTTAGTTGAGCTTCCATCGCGTTGCCAGATACAGCTTCGCCCCCTCACTTACAGTGGAATTGTGAGTTAAGTCTTGTATTATCAATATCATTCGGCCAAAGGCCGCAACCCGCAGGCACCAGAACTTGTCACTCAGCTTCCTGGCAAGGCGTCAATTCCAACAGAACGTCGCACGTCCCCGACCCTTGCGTTCTCACTCCCCATGGAGCTATCGCTGGCGCCAGTCTCAATTTTGCACGGCTCCCACCAGCAACGGGCGCTCGCGAACCGCGTTCAAGATGCCTGCTTCGGAGCTCTCTACTGGTTTGGTTCGAATGTCGATGGATGCCCAGTAATAGGTTCCACGGTTTTGCTCAGGCGCGAGTGCCAGAATCTTCATCTGGGGGTACCTTCCCAGTAGAAACCCGCACTGCCCCACGCGCTTCTCCGGGTCATCCATAGCCAGGATCAACACGTCAGGCTGAACCTGTTCCACCACCTCGACGAGCTGGTCCTCGTCCGCCACCTCGCCAACAATTTCAATGTCAGGTTGGTCGGAAATGGTAGCCATCACGAGTTCCCGGATCAGGCGAGGTCGATTTGCAACCAGCACGCGGACTCGTTTCACATAAATTCTCCGAGGCTAATGCCACGGCAAGAATATCGTCGGAATGTCACCGCGCTGCAAGGTTCAAAAGTGATCTACGACCGCCAACACTCCCGTACCAACAAGCCACAGTACCTACCGGGTACCAACGTGGCCCGGTACTGAATTGAACATTCCTCGCCCCCCGACCCTCCAGGAATCATGCCTGGTGTGAAAAATATCCGCGCATAGTTTTGAAACAGCACACCAAATCGTGTAGCATTGTCGTCTTTTGCAGGACGTAGTGCAGAACCTAGCTCGCTGCCGGAGACATCTATCCTTTTGGCAACCTTGTCGAGTCATTGCGCAACTTTTTTTTAAGCTCTGGGTTGAACAATGAAACCGTCGGGAAGGCGTCGACGAGCTGAAACAAATGTTGGCGATCCAAAAAATTACGGATGCGTTTTCCAATCAGGGGCCTAGAATGCGGGCACCGGGAATTTAGAGAGGTACATCCAAAACTAGAAGAAAAACTGGGCCCGCCGCCTCGACGGCGGGCGATATGGGCAGGGGGAGTGACAGGGGGCACCACCCACGTCCTTTAAATTCACGCGCCATCACATTTTCCGACGGGGTCTTAGATGGAGCCGAAACGAATCGCTCGAGTTTTCCTCCTGGCTGAAAATCGCCTGCTGCGCGAAGCGCTCATACGGATCTTAGCCAAGAAAAGTGACATCCGCGTGGTTGGGGCTGCTGCCCACTCGCCGTCCACGCAGGAAAGAATAATCGCCGCCGTCCCCAGCATTGTTCTCCTGGATTCCATTGATCTGGTTTTTTCCGAGGCCAGACTCGTGTCCGCTCTCCACGCCGCGATTCCAGGTGTCCGGGTCGTGATGGTGGACATGGAACTGGATCAGAGCACATTCTTGCGGGCAGTCCGCGCAGGGGTGGTCGGGTACGTCTTAAAGGATGCTTCCGCCGTCGAAGTGGGGGCCACGATCAGTGCGGTTGCCGAGGGAGCGGCAGTGTGCCCCCCGGCTCTCTCCATGGCTTTGTTCCGTTATGTGGCGCAGCATCGCAAATCCCCTGGAGAAGCCTGCCGAACCTTGAGCCGGCGAGAGCACGAACTGATGGCGCTGCTGCGGGACCGACTCACCAACAAGGAGATCGCAGCGCGGTTGAACCTGTCAGAACAGACGGTGAAAAACCATGTTCATCGCATGCTGCGAAAAGTGGGAGCCCCCGACCGCTTCGCTGTCGTCGAGCGCTACGAGTTGGAAGGCCTGGATCAAGGCGTAGCCTAGGAATATCCCGCCAGCAAGGCCTTTACCCTCAGTCCAGCCGGCCACGCTATGGGTAACCGTGAACGTAATTATTCATCACGGTCGATAGCGTCCGACGACGGGAACTGGTTCCCAGGCCCCAGGTTCTCCGGACGGGTAGCAGCGGAGCCATCTACGCCCCGGCTGGTAGCAAACTGGTAGCACGGCGAGAACGAAAAGCTAGGAAAGTGGTGCGCCCTGAGAGATTCGAACTCCCGACCTTCTGGTTCGTAGCCAGACGCTCTATCCAACTGAGCTAAGGGCGCGGATCTTGCGTGGCGGGAAAAACTCCGTTTCGATTATAGCGGAAC
>JBEKDY010000053.1:0-20127 GCA_050014115.1 Candidatus Sulfotelmatobacter sp.
CGGAAATGTCTCCGCTCTTGCCGCTTTGTAGCAGCACCACCACGATGATGAAGAAGCAGACAAGAATATGAACAGCAACGATTAGACCGTGAAGAATCATAAGTTAGGCTTATCCTGAGTACGTCTCGGCCAGCTGGGGACTGAATCCTCGATCCTTATCGAGTCATACGAATCTCTGCCCTGGCCAGCAGAAAACAAAATATGGTGCGGAAGGGGGGATTTGAACCCCCACGCCTTTCGGCGCCACCCCCTCAAGATGGTGTGTCTGCCAGTTCCACCACTTCCGCACTTTGTAAAGTACTTGCAATCAATAGCTTAGCAAGTTCGTCTTGTTGAGGGCGTTTCCAACTGCGCCGGCACTCTCTTACAACGACTTCGTGCTCTCATGCGCTCCGGCCGCCGCAAGTCCGCGAGCCACAATGTTACCGTGTCCTGCGACATCCTGCAACGTAAAGGGGCCCGCGTAGTCTCCGGCCCCAGTTAGAAACTTTTCGGCAGAATAGTGACGACCCCGGTCAGGTGCATCCTTGCGAATCCAAGAATCCAGCCGTTGTTTACTTGCCACCACGCAATCGGCGATACCGTGCGATCAACGCGTTGGTCGAGCCATCGTGCTTGAGTTGGGGTTCCGCGGAACTCTGTAACTCGGGAATGATGCGTTGCGCCAGCACTTTGCCAAGTTCGACTCCCCACTGGTCGAAGGAGTCGATGTTCCAGATCGCGCCCTGCGTGAAAACACTGTGCTCATAGAGGGCTACCAGCGAACCCACCGCTCGCGGCGTCAGTTTTTCAACCAGGATCAGGTTGGTCGGCCGATTGCCCTCAAAAACGCGGAACGGAATTTGAAAGTCAGGCACGTGCTCGGCCTTCACCTCTTCGGCCGTCTTGCCGAAAGCCAGCGCCTCCGCCTGTGCGAACAGATTCGCCATCAGAAAATCGTGATGATCTTTAAAATCGCTAAGCGGCTGGCAGAATCCGATCAGGTCGCACGGGATAAGCTTGGTGCCTTGATGAATGAGCTGGTAAAACGAGTGCTGCCCGTCGGTTCCGGGCTCACCCCAGATGATCGGCCCGGTCTGGTAGCTAACGGGCTGGCGGTCGAGATCTACGTGCTTGCCGTTGCTTTCCATTTGCAGTTGTTGCAGATAAGCCGGAAAGCGCTTGAGATTGTCCGAGTACGGCATGATGCCGATGGTTTGCGCGCCAAAAAAGTTGTTGTACCAGACAGTAAGCAGGCCCATGAGAACCGGAAGATTTTTCTCCGGGGGCGCGCTGCGGAAGTGCTCATCCATGTCGCGGAATCCGCCGAGCAGATCTTCGAACCCCTTCGGGCCGATTGCGATCATGGTGGAAAGTCCGATCGCGGAATCCATCGAATAGCGCCCTCCCACCCAGTCCCAAAATCCAAACATGTTGGCGGTATCGATCCCAAACTTGGCGACGCCTTCCGCGTTGGTCGAGACCGCGACGAAGTGCTTGGCGACAGCCGCATCGCTCTTGAGCGCGTCCACAATCCAGCGCCTGGCGGTCGCGGCATTAGTCATGGTTTCCAGCGTGGTGAAAGTCTTCGAAGACAGAACGAATAAAGTTTCCGCGGGATCAAGGTCGTGTGTGGCTTCGGTGAACGCCGCACCGTCCACATTCGCAACAAAGCGGAACTTCATGGCACGGTCGGTAAAAGTACGCAGCGCGTCGTATGCCATCTCGGGCCCCAGATACGAGCCGCCGATGCCGACGTTGATCACATTCTTGATGGCTTTTCCAGTGTGTCCTTTCCATTCTCCGCTGCGCACGCGGTTCGAAAACGCAGCCATCTTATCCAGCACCGCGTGCACTTCGGGAACTACGTCTACTCCATCCACCTTGATCTGCGTGCCTTTCGGAGCGCGCAGGGCAACGTGCAGCACTGCCCGGTTCTCCGTGATGTTGATCTTCTCACCTCGAAACATGGCGTCGCGACGCTCCGCCACACCGCGCTCTTTGGCAAGCTGAAGCAGCAGCCGAATGGTTTCATCCGTAATTCGGTTCTTCGAGTAGTCCAGGTAAAGGCCGGCTCCCTCGACAACCAATCGCTCGCCGCGACCGGGATCATCGGCAAACAACCGCCGCAGTTGTACTTCTTTGACCTTGTCATAGTGCGCCTGCAGCGCATGCCACGACGGCAGATCGATCAGTCGCTGGGTCATTGCCGGCTCCTTGTGATTTTTCTTACTAAACCTTTGGATTGCTCCACGGTCCATCGTCTGCGATGAGCTGGTTCGCCTCATCGGGTCCCCACGTCCCTGGCTCATAGTCATACAACGGTGTCGCGTTGCCCAGGATCGGTTCCACGGCGCGCCATTGCGCCTCGACGAGATCCTGCCGGGCAAAGAGTTCATTCTGCCCGCGCATGGCATCGCCCAGGAGCCGTTCGTAGGGAGGCATATCGTCGGCGGCCTGCTCGGTAAGAGCCAGTTCCACGTCGCTGCCGGTCATCCGCTCGCCCGGCGTCTTCACTCGCACTCCCATCGCGATGCAAATGTCCGGGTCGATGCGCATGCGCAGATGCGCGGAGGTGCTGGGTACGATTTCGCCGAAGGTCTCGATTGGGGGTCGTTTGAATTCCACGAAAATCTCCGTCGCGGTCACTGGCAGCATCTTGCCGGCGCGGATGTAGACGGGCACGCCGGCCCATCGCCACGTTTCAATGAACAGCTTGACGGCAACGAAGGTCTCGACCGTCGAAGCGGGGTCTACGCCCGCGACGGATCGATAACCCCTGTACTGGCCACGTACCACGTCTCCCGGAGTGATCGGCCGTACCGCCTTGAGCAGCGCAGCTTTCTGGTCGCGCGACGCACCGTGATCCTGGCCGGTGGGCGGATCCATGGTGAGGTTGGCCAGCACCTGAAGGAGATGGTTTTGCACCACGTCACGCAGCGTACCGGTTTCGTCGTAGAGCTTGCCGCGGTCCTCGACCCCGAACTTCTCCGCCATGGTGATCTGGATGCTGCGCACGTACCTGCGATTCCAGATCGGTTCAAACATCGGATTCGCGAAACGAGTGTAGAGAATATTCTGCACCGGTTCCTTCCCCAGAAAATGATCGATGCGATAGATTTGTTCTTCGGGGAAATACCGGTGCAGAATACGGTTGAGTTCCTGCGCAGAAGCCAGATCGTGCCCGAATGGTTTTTCCACCACGACTCGCGCATTCTCAACGCAGCCGGACTTGGCCAACCCCTCGGCAACCGTGCCAAACAAGCTGGGCGGAATCGCCAGATAATGCAACGGCTGTTTCGCAGATCCCAACTCTTTGCGCACTTGGGCAAAGGTGTTCGGGTCGTTATAGTCGCCGTCCACGTAATGCAACAGGCCAATCAGTTTGCCGAATGCATCCTGGTCGAGACCACCGTGCTTTTCGAGGCTGTCTTTGGCGCGCGCCTTGAGTTGATCGAGATTCCAGCCTGCCTTGGCCACGCCGACGATGGGCAGATTGAACCCCTCATCGCGGATCAGTCCCTGCAGCGACGGGAAGATCTGCTTGTGCGCGAGGTCGCCGGTAGCGCCAAGAAATACAAAAGCATCAGACTGAAAACCAGGCATCACGCCGCCTCCGGTTTGCGCCGCCAGGTCCGCACCGCGGGCAGGTTCATGTTGTATCGATGAAGTTCGCGATGGCGCGACGGCATAGTCGCGGCGCCCTCATCGCGCCTCACTTCGCAGGCATTGGCATTCTTGATGATAAGCAGTCCCTCGGCCAACAAATCTACGATGCGGCCTTAAATAATTTAGCAAGCCTATCAATATCCGCTGCGCTTGCGTCGCCGATCACGAAATAGCGAAGGCCGCTCTGACTCCATGTTTCCATGTTGAATGGCAAGTTCTTCGGGGAGAGAACATTCTCGCCCCAACTGGCCGGCAACTTCAACGATCGTTCCTGAAACACGAGCACGGAAATATGGTGCTTTCGTATATCGTAGATCAGATGCGCACCTGGCGTTTGGTCAAGATAGGTCAGCCGGCCCCCAAGCAGCGAGAACTCCGTGTTTTGGAGTTCCGGTAAATTAAACGCGAATGGGATTTTTCCCTGGAACCAGGGCTTGACCGTGTGCCGATCCGTGGAGACTACATCTACGGGGGATGAACTGGCCAGCGTCGCAACGTGCAAATCTGCAACCTCGCCGTAAACCTGGTCTCTGCTCGATCGGGATATCACATAGCTTGCGGTGAACCACCCCACCACCAGAACGACCGCGGCAGCCGCCGCGAATGTCCATCGCAGACCGAAACTACGCTGCGGGTGCGGCGCAATGGTCTGCTGCATCCGTTTCCGAAACTCGGTGCTCGGAGTAAAACGCTTTCCCGCAAGAAGAATCGCCCGCTTCATCTGCACGCGCGTAAGAGCATCCGCCGAGCAAGACGGGCAGCCGCGCACGTGAGCGTCGAAGCTGCGCATCTCCTCCTCTGAAAGCTCACCGTCTAAGTAAGCATCGAGTTTTGTCTTCCAGGACTCACAAACCATGGTTCACCGTGGATTTCATCCTCTTGAGGCCCCTGGCCGCAAGTCGGCACGTAACGTTTTTCTCGCACGGGATAAGCGGGACATTACCGTGCCGATCGGAATATCAAGCGTGGCAGAAATTTCCTGATACGACATCTCCTCCACCTCACACAGCAGCAGCACCTCGCGATAGGCGACAGGCAACCGCTCCATCGCCTGCTGCACCCGTTGCCAATCCGACCGTTGCAACAGAATGCTCTCCGGCGTTTCTTTCGCCGTAGGGAGGGCTTCCTCTTCGAGTTCGAAATCAAGGGGCACGGTTGAGGATGCCTTCAGCCCGGTGCGGGAGGTCAGGAACGTGTTCCGCAAAATCTTGTAGATCCAGGCGCGAAAGTTTGTTCCCTGCTGGAAGGAAGAGAATCCTTTCAGCGCCTTTGTATATGTTTCCTGCACCAGGTCCTCGGCTTCTTGCCGGTCCTGGGTAAGCCAGCAGGCAAAATTATAGAGCCGTTCGAAATGGGGCATGGCCAACTGCTCGAACGATCCCGATGGCAAGCTCGTTTCCGACACGCACACTAGAGTAAACCAGCAGGCGATCGTTTTATTCCCATCACCCACAGAAATTTCCCGCGGAATAAAACCGGATGCGCATCAGTTCTTCACAACGAGAGAACGAGCAGGGAAGTTGCGTCTCGCGATTGACAAGCTCGGAAGGGGTACGACGATGGTAAATCCTATTGACCTCAAGACAGCGCTCCTGGCGAAGCACGCCCAACATGTCGTGCTCATCCACTTTCCCATCGCGCTGTTCATTTCGGCCGTGGTTTTCGACCTTCTCGCACAATGGACGAAACGTCGTGGCCTGGCAGATGCGGTTTACTACGACTTGCTGGCGGCGGCAATTTCAACGCTCCCAGCCCTCGGCACGGGTGTTCTGGCGTGGCAGTTCCAACTCGAAGGACAGAAACTGAAGGGCATTCTGTTGCTGCACCTGATGCTTGCGTGTGCCTCGGCCGTGATGATCTGGCTGGTCTGGTGGCTACATTTCCGCGCGCGACGTAAAGCCGAAGTCTTGCCAATCTACCGCTTCGCCCTCGAACTTCTCGCCGTCGCCATCATCGTGCTGACCGGGCATTTGGGCGGCTTTCTAAGCGGCATAAACAGTCCCGGTTAGATCATCCCGTTGCGCTCCGACCCGCTGGCTCGCTCGAAACCCTGCCAATTGCCGGCGATCGGGTAAACTTCCATAGCACGCTTCGCATGAGTGACCACGGCCAATCATGACCACCAACGATTCTATCCTCGAGATCGTTCGCCACTACGAAGACGCCGACGAAGCCTCGCGGCTGCGCACCGGATGGTTTCAACTCGAGCAGGCCCGCACGCGCGAACTGATTCTGCGCCATTTGCCACCTCCGCCGGTCACCGTGATCGACGCCGGCGGCGGGGCCGGCGCTTACGCCTGCTGGCTCGCCTCGCGTGGATACCAGGTCCACCTTATCGATCCTGTGCCTAAACATGTGGAGCAAGCGCGTGCCGCGTCGGCCCGCCAGCCCGAACATCCGTTGGCTTCCACCGAAATCGGCGATGCGCGCTGCCTTCCCCACCCAGATTCCACCGCAGATGCCGTCTTGCTCCTCGGTCCTCTCTATCACCTCACCAATCGCGACGATCGCCTCGCCGCTCTCCGTGAGGCCCACCGCGTGCTTCGTCCCGCCGGGTTGGTCTGGGGAGCGGCCATCAGCCGCTTTGCCTCGTTGTTCGATTCGCTGGCTCATGGTTTTTTCGACGATCCTGGGTTCGCTCCGATTCTCGCCCGTGATCTCGAAGAAGGCCAGCATCGCAATCCCACCAGCAATCCGGTGTATTTCACCGATGCGTTCTTTCACCGCCCCGGCGAACTGTCGCAAGATTTTCTCGGCGCTGGATTTCGGCTGGTGGAGTTAGTCGCCATCGAGGGGCCCGCCTGGCTCGCCCGCGATTTCGACCGCCTCTGGGCCGATCCCGCGCAACGCGAGCGTCTGCTCGCAGCCGTAAGAAAAGTAGAACGCGAACCGTCCGTGCTCGGCGCTACTTCCCACATCATGGCGATTGGCAGAAAGTGAAAGCAGAAGTAGAGCGGAAGTAGAAGTGAAGACCAAGTCCTTCGCGCGGCCGCGACCTCCAGTACTGGATAATCAGTACTTCACAATCGCCGCAAACGATTTCGCATCCAGCGACGCTCCGCCGACCAGCGCCCCGTCGATCTCCTCCTGCGCCATCAGCGTCGCAGCATTCTCCGGCTTCACCGATCCACCGTAAAGAATTCGCAACTTGGCGGCAAACTCTTCTCCAAAAATCTCTGTGGCCTCACGGCGGATGACCGCATGTGCCTCCGCTGCAATTTCCGGAGTGGCCGTTTTTCCCGTTCCAATCGCCCAGACCGGCTCGTACGCCACCACCAGCTTCGTCGCTTTTTTCGCGGAAACCGCATGAAACGCGCGCACGCACTGGCGGCGCAGCACGTCGTCCGTTAATCCTGCCTCGCGCTCTTCAAGCACTTCCCCCACGCAGCAGATCGGCATGAGCCCGGCTTCCAGCGCGGTCTTCAATCGCAAGTTTACGGTATCGTCCGTCTCGCCAAAATACTGCCGTCGCTCCGAGTGTCCCACGATCACATGTTTCACTCCCAGCGCGAGCAGCATCGCAGCAGAAATCTCGCCCGTAAAAGCTCCTTCTTCCTTCCAGTGAACATTTTGAGCGCCGATGGCGACGTTCGAGCCCTTCGCTGACTCCACCGCCTCCGCCAGATCGATATACGGAGGGCACACCACAATTTCATCGCGGGTATGCCCCGCCACCAGCGGCAAAAAATCGCGAAAAAACTCGCGAGTCTGGTCGGGCGTCTTATACATTTTCCAGTTGGCGGCTATCACCTTAGTGCGGCTCATAGGTCCTTTCCAGACGTTAATCCCGAAGCTTCGCGCCACAGATCTCGGACACCAGGGTCCGACGTCCGCGGTCGCTCTTTCAGCCCTTCTTGTCCGTCAGTGCCTCAACCCCCGGCAGCTTCTTTCCTTCCAGAAACTCCAGCGACGCGCCGCCTCCAGTCGAAATGTGCGTAATCTTGTCGGCCACTCCCGCCGCATGGGCTGCGGCCACCGAGTCGCCGCCGCCCACGATCGAAATCGCTCCAACATTTTCCGCAACCGCTTGCGCAATCTTGAACGTTCCTTTGGAAAATCCGGGAACCTCAAACACTCCCATCGGTCCGTTCCACAAAATCGTGCGCGCTCGCGAGATTTCTTCCGAGAACAGTTCTATCGTCTTGGGTCCGATATCAAGCGCCATCTTGTCCGCAGGAATCGGCTGGCCTTCGCCGATCTGCTGCACCACCGCATTGATCTCCGGCTTGCTCGCAACTACATGATCCACCGGCAACAGGAGTTTCAAATTTCGTTTTTTCGCTTCATCCAGCAACTCGCGCGCCAGCCCGACCTTGTCCGCCTCCAGGAGCGACTTGCCGATCTCCTGCCCTTGCGCTTTGAGAAACGTGTAAGCCATCCCTCCGCCGATGATCAGCGAGTCCACTTTCTTCATCAGGTTCTGAATCACGCCAATCTTGTCGCTCACCTTGGCCCCACCCAGAATCGCCACGAATGGTTCTTCCGGATGTTCCAACGTTTTGCCTAGATACTTGAGCTCTTTCTCCATCAGCAGCCCAGCCGCGGATTTCTGCACAAATTTCGTAATCCCCACCGTCGATGCGTGCGCCCGATGCGCTGACCCAAACGCATCATTCACGTAGTAAGGAGCAAGCGCCGCCAGTTGCTTCGCAAATTTCTCGTCATTCGCTTCTTCTTCCGCGTGAAAGCGCAAATTCTCCAGCAGCAGCGTTTGTCCCATCTCCAGCTGCGTTGCCACTTCTTCCGCCTCCGGCCCCACGCAATCCGGGCAGAACCCCACGTTTTCGCCGCGCGCCAATTCCTTATCGAGCAGCATCCGCAGCCGCTCCGCCACCGGCTTCAGGCTCATCTTCGGATTGGGTTTGCCCTTCGGCCGTCCCAGGTGTGACGCCAGAATCAGCCGCGCCCCGTGCCGCAGCGCATACTCGATGGTCGGCAGCGTCTCCCGAATACGGGTATCGTCCATCACCCGCCCATCTTCGAGCGGCACATTAAAATCGACCCGCATAAATATACGGTTCCCGCTGAGCGGAAGATCACGAATGGAAAGTTTGGACATGGCTGGTTGTCCTTCGGAAGGCAGAATAATTAAGATGCGAGTGGCCCATCCTAACGTCGCGCACTTTGCGACGTTAGGGTGGGATTCCACAATCCTTACAGGCCCTTACCCGCAATGTAATGGATCAAATCCCGCACGCGGCAGGAGTAGCCCCACTCATTGTCATACCAGGAGATCACCTTCACGCAGTTGCCCCCGACCACCAGGGTCATGGGCGCATCCACAATCGACGACCGCGAGTCGCCCTTGAAATCCGACGACACCAATTCATGCTCCTCGAAACCCAGATACCCCTTCAGCTGCCCCGACTCCGACGCTTTCTTCAGCGCCGCATTCACTTCTTCCTTGGTCGTCTTTTTCTCGACCCATGCAACCAGATCGACCACAGAAACGTTCGGCGTAGGCACGCGCATGGCGAACCCGTCCAGCTTCCCCGCTAATTCCGGAATCACCAATTTCAGTGCCTTGGCCGCGCCCGTGGACGTGGGAATCATATTAATCGCCGCTGCCCGCGCCCGCCGTAAATCCTTATGTGGAAAGTCCAGAATCACCTGATCGTTGGTATAGGAGTGGATCGTCGTCATAGTCCCGCTGACGATCTTGAATTCGTCCTGCAGCACCTTGGCCACCGGCGCCAGACAGTTTGTGGTGCACGACGCGTTCGAAATAATGTGATGCTTCGCCCCGTCATATTTCTCGTGGTTCACTCCCAGCACCAGCGTGATGTCTTCATTCTTTGCCGGAGCCGAAATGATCACCTTCTTCACCGTACCGCGCAAATGTTTTTTCGCATCGTTCGCATCGGTGAAGTGTCCCGTCGATTCGATCACCACCTGCGCCCCCACCGACTCCCACGGCAGTGCACCGGGATCTCTTTCTTTGAACACCTTAATAGTCTTGCCGTCCACCGTGATGCTGTCCGGCCCGGCAGAAATCTGGTTTGGCAGGTTACCCAGAATCGAATCGTACTTCAGCAAATGCGCCAGCGTCTTCGGATCGGTAAGATCGTTGACTGCCACAAATTCCAGTCCCGGATCCTTCAGTGCGGTACGAAAAACGTTGCGCCCGATTCGTCCAAAACCATTGATACCAACTTTGATTGCCATAGTTCCTCCGTTGAATATGATTGCCAATTCTTGTTCGGTATGGCGGCAGGCTCAGAGTCCGCACGACCCCGAACTACAAACAAATTATGTTAGCAGGGAATTGGAACCGCCGTAAATCGCCGCGCCTTCTTCCGCAGCGTGTTCTCCCGTCACAGCATTCCGTGCGCGGCGTCACTGACAACTAGATCGTCAGCACTTGCTATGTCTTTACTCTCTCTCGAAATAAAAGCTTGTCATTCTGAGCGAAGCGAAGAATCCCTGCCAGCCAGCACGACTGTCGGCCTCCAAGGGAGCTTCCACCAGACTGTCCGCCCCGCATGGCCTGCGGCTGGATCCAATTCGAGGTTCCATCGCCACTCTTCCCGTTCACCCAAACGTCAATTCCACGAAAGCATCCGCGCGAGACCAGATCGACGACAGACGCGCCGCCCAATACTTGCGATTGATGGCCTGCCGCGCCCGCGCATGTTCCTCCTGCGGCAACACTCGCGCCGTCGCCGCGAACTCAGCTCCGGTAACCCTCCCGAGAATTGTGCACGGCGCCACCTTCACCTGCGGATTATTCCTTATCCGCTTCATCTTCCCCATATCGCTCCGCGTCATCACGTAGAGCTTTTCGTCCACTTCGCCGAACCAAATTGGCGTCGCCACGCCCACGCCGCTCTTGCGAAACGTAGTCAGCGAAATATATTTCTGCCCGCGAATGGAATCAGGAATCTGGCTATCCATTCTTTAATTCTAACTGGGAATCTGAATCTCAGGATCAGACCACACAAGCGGTCGCCACCAGCGTCCCCCGTGCTGCCCTGTGGTCCCCAGTGTCCTCAGCCTGCCCTCAGCGAAGTCGAAGGGTGGTTACGAATTCAGGACACGACCCCGCACCATTGCCCCCGCCGCCGCAGATGTGTTACAAGCCTGACATGCGTAAATGGATGCGCGATCGTTTTCAGCGCCGCAAGAAAAAGCCTGCCGAGTCGTCCGATCAGCCGGCTCCTCCGCCTCTGCAGCCCGCATATTTCGACGCCGGGCAACCGCCCGCCGCCCCCGACGCTGAAAAAGAAAGCAACAAGGAATCGGCCCTTTCCACCGCGCACGAGTCTGAGCCTCAGCCGGAATCCCGTCCACGTTCCCGCTCTCGTTCCGTGCGCTCTGCTCCCGCTCAACCCGCCGATGCTCCGCCTGTCGACGCTTCATCCGCCGATGTTCCCTACCAGGTTCCTCACGCCATCGACCCTCCCGCACCCGGCGAAACCGCTCCACGCCGCAGTGGCCGCCGCCGTCGTGGTGGACGCGGCCGAAGCGGAGGCCGCGGCCGCGAACAAGCTGTCGCTCAAGCCTTCACCCCCAAAGGAATCACACCCTCGATTCCGCCAGAAGTGGAAGATTCACCCGAAGTCGGTGAGCCCGAAGCGGCGCCCGCATCCTCGTTGTCCCAGCCGCCGCGGCCGCCCGCCGCCTCCGTCTCGCAGCGCGCACCCAAAGGCATCGTAGTGCTCGCCATCGGCCTGCCCGGTTCCGGCAAAAGTTCCTGGTTTAAGCGCCACAACGTTGCTCCACTCTCCAGCGACATGATTCGTTCGCTGCTCTTCGACGACGTCCGCGAGCAGCGCTTTCAGGATCTCGTTTTCTCCAACCTGCGTTCCATGCTCAAAGCGCGCCTCATCGCCAAGCGTCCCATGAATTACGTCGACGCCACCAACCTCACACCGCAGGAGCGCCAGCACTGGATCAAACTTGCCAAAGATTACAACTACGAAGTCCACGCCATCTTCTTCGACGTGCCGCTTGAAGTCTGCATCGAGCGCCATCAGCGCCGCGACCTTGTCGTCCCGGAAGACGTGATGCGCCGCATGGCCGCCAAACTCAAAGCTCCCACCTTCGACGAAGGCTTCGCCAAAATCACGGTCGTGCGAGTCAAGAAGAAAGACGACGGCGTCGCCGGAGAGTAGCAGAGTGCTCGAAAACGGCGGATAACGCCAGATTCACACCCTTTGCGTCCTCTGCGCTCCTTCCTTTGCGAACCTTGCCTTTAAAAGCTTTGCTGCCGTTCCCGCCCAGAATCATCTCTTCCACAAGTGTGCAAACAATTGCTCCCCACCCGCAAATACCCCCTGTAAACCGAGTTCCGCCCGACTCCGCATTTGGCATGGAGTTTGCTTCTACTCTTTGTAGAGTGCGTGGTAACACGCCATAGTCACTTCCGGTAACTTCTCTCGTAGGACATCAAAACTTCGAGAGCTGAGGACTTTACAAAATGAAAATGACCCTGTGTGTGATGTTCCTGATTTGTGCCACTGCCGCCTTTGCGCAGAGTGCTCCCGTGCTGAACAACCAGCCCAGCGAAACTCAGATTGCCGACCATGTCATGCACGCCTCTCAGCACGACATGGCTCAATCCCAGAATCTCCTGGAGCATTCCGACTACGCCTATGCCCAGGGCGAGCGTCCTCTTTGGGAGTTCGGTCCCGTCGGACCGCCCCCGGTGCCCCTCGGCGACCTCGCCCGCGCCGCCCGCAAAGAGCACGCGCTCGACAAGAAAGCCCAGATCGTGTGGGAAAAATAGCTCATCTGGGAAAAATAGCTCGTTCGAGTGAAACGCAAGCTCGACATAAGTTTCGGTAGGCCTGCGGTGCCGGGTTGACCCTAAATCACTCCCCCGGCCCCGCGAAATCGCTCATGTGGGGACAGCTGCCTTTGGCTGTCCTGTCGAGTGAAGCTCGACGGTTTCTTCGCCACCACCCCGATTCCTCAGCCAGATGACAGGATAGGCCCACCCTGCATAAAATGCTCATCATGAGGAAAACCTGGGCGTCGGGATTCGTAGCAGCGGCAGTGCTGATCACAACGCTCGCAATGGCGCCACGCGCCGCGGCGCAGCAGGATGAAGAAGGTCCCACGTCCCTCTTAAGTTTCCAGGTTCTGAAAGACGACAACGGAAAGCCGGTGCGCAGCGCCAGCGTCATCATGCATCCCGTCGGCGGAAATGGAAAACAAGGCAAGGGCGGCATGGAGTTGAAAACCGACGCGGAAGGGAAGTCGAGCTTCGATGGCATCCCCTACGGAAAGTTACGCGTCCAGGTTCTCGCCCCCGGATATCAAACCTACGGCGAAGACTTCGACGTCAACAAGCCCAAGATGGATTTCACCATCAAACTGAAGCGCCCGCAGAGTCAGTATTCGATTTACGGACCTGGCAAGGACTCCAGCACACCGCCGAAACAGGATGCGCCGCCCCCCGACAAGAATCAGAAGCCCAACTAGGGAAGCTCTGAGCCGGGAAACTGCAATCGGAGATTTATGGACTACTTATTGAAAACGGAACCGTCGGTCTATTCATTCGCTCAACTGGAGCGCGAGAAAACCACCATCTGGGATGGCGTGACGAATCCCGTAGCCGTAAAAAATCTGCGCGCCATGAAGCCCGGCGAACGCCTGGTGATCTACCACACCGGAGACGAAAAAAGCGCGGTAGGAACGGCCAGCGTCGTCTCGGTCGACGCCACCGACCCGAAGACTCCGCAAGTAAAGATCAAAGCCGGCAAGCCGATTACGAAACCCGTGACGCTCGCTGAAGTAAAAGCTCACAAGCTCTTCGCCGAATCTCCGCTGGTCCGCCAGGGCCGGCTGAGCGTGGTCCCGCTGACAGAAGCCCAATACAAATTCCTGGCCAGCGAGTGATCGGAAAAGTGCCGGCTCATGAGCCACTCTTTTTCAGCTTGTCATCCTGAGCGGAGCATCTGCTTTCGCAACGCGAAAGCAGATGCGCAGTCGAAGGATCCCTGGCAGCCGAGCTGAACCACGCCTTTCCTGCACCAGCAATTAGCGCGGCGCCTCGCGAATTCCTAACTGCTTATTGCTACGGCTTATTTCGCATCCGCCAGCCGAGAGAGCCCCTTACGAAGCCTGCGCATCCCGCCGGATCAACGCTGAATCCAAAAAGAATCCCAGCCCCAGCGTGAATGGGATGGCCCCAAAGGCAGCCGCAACCCATGCATCGGGCTCAACCCGTGCAATCAAAGAAAACGTGATGGTATATCCCACCGCCGCTGCGATCAGCAAAATGCCCGATCGCCTTGACCGTGCAGCTTCCGCAAGCTCCGGTTCCATCGGGACGCTCACTCCGCGGCTGATCGCGGCCAGCCGTTCCTCGGTGCGCAGCTTGCGCACGCGGTAAAAACTGTACATTCCCAACGCTGCCGTAGGCATCCCGAAAATCATGATTACTGCCGCCAGACCAGTCAGTCCGTCCATGGTAATTCTCCTTCCAGTTGCGCCCTGAGCGCGCGTGCTGAGTGCTGTCAATGAAGAATACGCACGGCGCGGCAAGATAGTTCCCGCGAAACTCCGTGCACATCGCCATCCCACCAATCCATGTCCAAGCCAACCTCTATCCAAACCAACCTTTGTTCAGATCAATCCTCATCCAACCGTAGCCATCCAACTTCAGCCAACCCAGGCACGCCGCCAGGCTTCCAAGCGGTGTAGAGTAATGCCTGGGGCTGTGCCGGGTCACCTTAAGGGAGACTCCATGAGATTCAAGCGTTGCACCAGAACGCGGGCCGCCTCAGCCATGGCAGCCTGCCTGGCTCTGTTTGTTGTTACTCCGGGCGTCCAAGCCCAGGAAACCAAGGAAAAAGTAACGATCAACGACGTGGACCGCACCTACCTGGTGCGCCTGCCTCGTGGTTACGACGCCAAGCAGAAATATCCCGTAGTAATCCTGCTTCACGGCATGAATCAGGATACCGACGACATGGAGCGCCTCACCCGCTTTGCCACCTTGGCCGACAAAGACGGCATCATCGCCGTCTACCCCAGCGCGCTGCACGGCCGTTGGAACGTAGGCGTGCGTCCGCCAGTGCAACAGCCAATGATGAGAAGTCCGGGACGCGGCCGCCGCGGCGGTGGCGGCGGTTATCCCGGCGGCGGTGGCGGCGGCTATCCCGGAGGCGGCGGCGGAGGCTATCCCGGAGGAGGCGGCGGCGGATATCCCGGCGGAGGTCAGTCAGGAGGACAAGGCCGTAACGAAGAAACCAGATCTGAGCCGGCGGATGACGTCGACTTCCTGAATCAGATGCTGGACCAGATGGCGTTGAAGTTTTCAGTCGACCAGGCCCGCATCTACGCCACGGGACTGTCCGAAGGCGGTCTGATGGCGATGAAAGCTGGCTGTTCCATGGCCGACCGCATCGCAGCCATTGCCCCGGTGGGCGCTGCCATGCCCAAAACCATGATCTGCCTACCCTCGCGCCCGCTGCCAGTGGTCATGATCAACGGAACTTCCGACCCGGTCGTCCCCTACGGCGGCGGCACCGAGCACAATCTTCACCTGCCCGTCGTTTCGGTCGAAGACAGCGCGAAAGCCTGGGCCAAGATGGATCGCTGCGCCGAAAAGCCATCCCAAAGCAAGCTCCCGTCTCACGAAAAAGGCGGCATGGAAACCAAAGTCGAAACCTACGACGGATGCCAGCAGGGCGCGCAGGTCGTTTCCTACAGCGTGAAAGGCGCAGGCAACACTTGGCCCGGAGGCGAGCAATACGAAGTAGAAAAGGAAGTCGGGAAAACCAGCCCAGACCCCAACGCCAACGAAACCATCTGGAGCTTCCTGTCGACCAAGAAGATCGAAGTAAAAGCCGAGACGGATAAGCCCGCGCCGGATAAGAGTAGCGCCGATACGAGCACTCCGAAATAACGGTAGGGAAGATGCCACACAACCTGCGCTCTTGTCATCCCGAACGCCGCGTTTTTCCTCGCGGCGGCGGGATCTCAGTCTCTACGGCTGTGGAGCGCGAGCCCGTCAGCAGTCCCCTCAACCGCTCCTTCACCCCCACCCACTCCGCCGCCACAATCGAAAACCGCATCGAGTCCCGAGCGATAAAGTCCGCAGCTATCCGATGCGCCCGCAGAGTCCCCTCGAACTTCCCGCCAATTCGTTCCAGCGCCGCGCGCGATCGCTGGTTGCGTGCATCCGTGTGAAAGCACACCCGCAACACCTGCCACGTTTCGAACGCATACGTCAGCATCAGCAGCTTTGCCTCAGTATTCGCCGCTGTGCGGATCGCCGGGCGCGTCAGCCATGTGTAACCAATTTCACAAGCATCCGGAAACGGTTGCCCGTGCCGCGCATGCCCAGCCGGCCACGCCCATCGCTCGATATTCCAGAACCGCGTAGACCCAATGACCACACCATCGCTCGCCCGAACAATCGCAAACGGCACCGCGCTCCCAGCATCCCGCCAGGCCAAAGCAGTGTCAACATAAGTGGTAGCGTCTGCCTTACCCTGCGGCACCGGACTCCACCGGTACAGCGCAGGGTCACTTCCCGCGGCAGCAACCAGTCCATCGGCGTGCGCATGCTCCAGCGGTTCCAGACGAACCTGTCTCCCCGACAACACAAAAACTTCACTTCCCATAGCTCCAAGTATGCATTGAATCCGCACCCGTCCACAATTTTGAACCCGCCCGAGGAATCTCCCGCTCCCACTCGGAGAAAAAAAACTTTGCCACGGATTTTCACAGATCACCACGGATAAACCAAAGCTTGTGCTCCAATCCGTGAAGATCCGTGAAATCCGTGGCAAAGTTGCGTTTATCACTAGCCACTAGCCACTGCCCTTGGCATCGCCTACAACGACCGCAGGAAGTTCAGCAGATCCTGCACCTGGGATGCTTTCAGCGTGTTGAATTTGTGGATCACGCCGACCGCCTCCGATCCACTGCTGCTGTGCGATTGAATGGCCTGGATCAGGTCATTCGTGCGCCCATCGTGAAGAAAGAACAGCCGCTGCCCCAGTCCCCATAGCGGCGCCGTCCGGAACAGCATCGGCCCCGCCCCGCCCTGAGTGATGCCATCCGACAGCCCGGTTCCCATGCTATGCAGCGCAAAATCGGAATATGGATTGTAGGTGACATTCGACATGCCGGTGAAAGGGGAAGCCCCGGTGGTGAGAGTCGGCGAGTGGCAAAGACTGCAGCCGATGGTGTTGAACAGCGCCGCCCCGTTCAGAGTCGATGCGGTCGACGGCGCAGGTGCCGCCGGCGCAGAGAGGCGAATGAACGCCGCGAAGTTCACAATATCAGATGCCATCTCCGATGCCGTGCCGACCAGTGTCCCGAAGTTGGGACTGCTGGAGTTTTGGTTCAGAATGTTGGTGGCATCTTCCGGCGATCCGTTAAAGACGCAGCCTGCCACGGCGCTCCGCTCGTTGGGAAAGTTTTCGTTGGAGACTCCTTGCTCCACGTTGTAAGCCTCCCCCACAAAAACTAGCAGCGACTTGTTCTGCGCCTTCCAGCCGAAACGAGTGATCGTTCCGTCGTTTCCGCTGGTGTTAAAGACCCCTTTAATCTTGAGCGCCGCTCTGGCCGAAGCGGTCGCCGCCAGATTCGCTTGCAACGTGGCATCGGGCGTGGCTTCCACCAGGCCCAGCCCAAACAGCGGCGTGGGAATGCGGAAAATCACGTTGTTGGCGGTCAAGGCGTCCGCGAAGTCAGGCTGCGCCAGAGTGCAGCCCGTGGCGTCGGAACGGCCCGTGATGGTGTAGAGGCCATGAACTCCACCGTCAGCCGTGCCGGTCGAAGTCTTGATGAAGCGGGCTTCGCGCACCGGGCCGTCGGCAGTAATGAATGATGGAACCGTGTTCGTCGCGCCATCCAGCGCAGCCAGCGCCACCTGTGGATTCGCGATCGGGTTTTGCGGGCTGCTCAGCCCCGGACTGCTCCCGCCAATCGTGGGCTGCGCATGGCACTGCGCGCAGCTGTTGCCGTTGAAGGTGGGGCCGAGGCCGACTCCGGTTTCGCCGGCGATGCCGCCGGAAACCGAATCCACTTCCTGAAAACGCATCTGGGCTTGACCGAAGAAGCCCTGCTCATTGGAATTGAGAGTTGGATAAAAACTTCCAGCCGCCGCCGGACCAGGCCGCGGTCCAGGGTCGTTTTGCGCGTGCAGCGGCGAGATGCTGCTCGCCGCCAACGCGAAAAGAGAAAGTGAAAGTGAAAGTGAAAGAGAAAGAGAAACGGTAGCCATCCTATTCCGACACTTCATCTTGTACCTCCGCATTGTGCACTTCCGTGCAGGGGGATAGACACAGGAAGATAGACACACTTCCAGCTCGAGCTTGTTCTTGGTGACGTGCAGCGCGGGGTTGGGCCTCAGCTGTTCAGCTCAAGCTGCGGATCGGCATGAAAAAACCGGTACCGTGCCTGCCGCGAACGGAACAGCACTGTGGGAGCGGTATCCCACCAGGGTTTTTCTTTTCTCAGGCGAGAAAAGAAGATTCAAACATTGCCCGGAACTCTAGGCTGGATGCGGAATCCGGTCAAGGGTCCGGAAGTACATTCGATAGTTAGAAGACGGCCACGTCGAAGCCGTCTAGCTGTCTCGTAAAGCTACGGCCGTATGGCCATCTCACAAATGGGTTAGGGAAGGGCACGAGTCACTCGTGCCGCCAAGTCGTTGAGAAATGTCTGCGCTTCAGCGCCCGCGTTCTCACTCCAGATTGGCGTGCGCGCTGGGGTAATACTTGGAGATCATGCGTCCGGTCATCAGCCCGCCTTCATATTCCGGAATGATCACCTCGTCGGCCCCGGAATTCCTCATGGCCTGCGCATAGCGCGCCTGCCCCGCTCGCGTGATGATGCGCGCCTTGGGGTTTAACGACTTGGCCGTGACCGTGATGTAGAGATTATCCGCGTCGTTGTCGATGACGATGCAAACCCCGCGCGCATACTCGATGCCGGCAGCCTGCAGAATGTCGTGCCGCTTCGCGTCGCCCTGAATGATCAGAATCTTCTCCTTCAGCAACTCGCGGCAAATGCCCTCGTTGGTCTCGATGAGCACAAACGGAATCTTCAGGCGCGAAATCTGGTCCACCACCGTGCGCCCGACCTGCCCATACCCGCAGATGATGAAGTGATCGCGCAGTCTTTCGATGCTGACGTCGTTGACCATGGCTCTCCAGGCCTCCACCCCCTGGCGGTTGAAAATAGTGACCAGCACTCGTTCCGCAATCCAGATCTGGAAAGCGAATACCCCGAGGTACACAAAAATGGCAAAGAATTTCGTGGCGTCGCGGACTTTGCTGTCATCAATGGCGTGCGGATGAATCATCCAGAACAGCGCATCCTGCCAGCGCACGCCCTCAAGGTGCCGGTACACCAGGACACACATCAGGCTGAAGCCGAGAAAAACGGACAGCGGCAGCAACAGCCGTCGCAAAAACAATAGAAAGATGCGCGCCATGGGGGAAGCGATACTATCGCAAGTAGTGCGTGGCGCACAATGAAAATGCAGCTCTTAGCAGGTCAGCGGAAAATCGATTTGCTGAATCTGCTTTGTCGATTTCCGCCCCGTCACGAAAGTTTCCGCAACTCGCGGCGCAGAATTTTTCCTGACGCCGTCTTCGGCACGGCATCCACAAATCGAACTGCTCGCGGCTGCTTGTAGTGCGTGAGTCGGTCGGCCACAAAAGCGCAGAGTTCCTCCTCCAGCTTTTTGCATCCCACAAAGCCCTCGCGCAGCGCGACGAATGCTACCGGAACTTCTCCCGCAACCGCGTCCGCCCGCCCCACCACGCCGCACTCACGCACCGCCGGATGCTCCAGCACCACCGCCTCCACTTCCGCCGGCGCAACCGGAAACCCTTTGTACTTGATCATCTCTTTCCGCCGGTCGACCACGCGAAAAAAACCTTCCCCGTCGCGCGTCACAATATCTCCCGACCAGAACCAGCCATCGCGCAGCACAGCGGCAGTAGCTTGCGGCTCTTTCCAATACCCGAGCATAAATTGCGGCCCGCGCATCACCAGTTCGCCGGGCTCGCCAGGGGAAGCTTCGGCATCTGCAGACTCGCCAGAGTCATCCCTCCTCTTCGCGTCGAAGCCTGCGGAATATTCACTCTCAGTCTGCGCCACCACCCGGCACTCAGTCAGTGCTACCGGATGGCCGATGGAATCCGGCCGATAGAGTTCGCGATCGAGATAGCCGCAATGCGTAAGCGGCGAGGCCTCCGTCATTCCATAACCCTGGACGACCGGAATGCCCGTGAGCCCGGTGAACCGCCGCGGCAGCTCCGGCGGCAGTGGCGCAGCTCCGCACTTTACCCATCCCAGTTTGTGATTGCTCGGGAACTGTCCAGCTTCCGCAGCCTGGCAAAGCGCAATCATCGCCGGCGGCACCATCGGCATCATGGTGACGCCTTCCTCGGTCATCAGAGAAAACAATTGCTCCACGTGAAAGCGCGCCATCAGCACCGTCGTCGCCCCGATGATCAGCGCAGGATTCAGCACCACATTAAGACCGTAGATGTGATACAGCGG
>JBEKDY010000054.1:0-20105 GCA_050014115.1 Candidatus Sulfotelmatobacter sp.
TTTTTTTCTAAGGTCTATGGCGGCAACAGCTTCCCGACCAAGAAGCCCGATCCTGAGGGCGCGCGCAGGTTGCTCGAAGAGCATGGCGTGCAACCGCAGCAAGCCACGATCATTGGCGACTCTCACGTCGACGTGAATACGGGACGCAATGCGGGCATGGTCACCGTCGGCGTAACGTACGGCTTCGCTCCGCATACGTTGGAGGCCGAGCCTCCCGACGTTCTGGTGGATCATCCCAGCGAATTGCCGTTGCTATTCGCGACGCCATGATTCAACCCCAGCACGAGCATCACTCGCGCACCATGATTGGTGCAGCTGGCGGCAAGCTGATGAATGCAAAGAGGTTGCGGGCTTCAAGCACTGTGGAATAAATTGTCTGTATCGCATTGAAAACAATGGATTTAAATCTCGACGTTAAAGCGGTTTACCTTCCCGACCCTGGAGCTCGATCGGCCTTGCGCATCGATTGGTCAGACGTGCTCTCCGCGAGCGGCTACCGGCTCCCAAATCGCCGCACGGGGCATTTCCTGAGGCGATTGAACCATTGAACCAATGAATCATTGAGGCATTGAACCATTGACTCATTGAGCGACAATGCAACGTCCAATGAGTCAATGCGTCAATGACTCAATCTCTCAATGATTCGATGCTTACGTTACACTGCTCCCAACTCATGACTGCATCCACATCCGCTTTGTCTGACTTCGCTCCGAAAGAATTGCGCAAGTTGCGCAGCATGAAGAATCCGCACGGCATTCAGAAGTTTCTGGATGCGATTCCCTATCACCTGGAAGATACGGCGTGGTCGCCGCGCAAAGTTCTGGCCGAGCAGACTGCGCATTGCCTGGAGGGCGCGATCTTCGCCGCGGCGGCGCTGCGGGCCAACGGGTATCCTCCGCTGCTGCTGGATTTTGAGGCGGAACACGACACCGACCACGTGATCGCCATTTTTCGCGAGAACGGATGCTGGGGCGCGGTCGCCAAATCAAACTACAGCGGATGCCGCTGGCGCGAGCCCATTCACCGCACGCTGCGCGAACTGGCGCTGAGTTATTTCAACGGTTACTGCAACCTGCGGCGCGAGCGCACCCTGCGGCGGTACTCCGGCCCGGTCAACCTGAAGCGTTTCGACCGCCAGCACTGGATGACTACCGAGAAGCCGGTGTGGTTCATCGTCTATCATCTGTTCGATATCAAGCACTACTCGCTGATCACGCCGGCCCAGGCAAAACGTCTACATCGCGTGGACGAACGGCTGTTTCAGGCGGAATGCCTGGGGAAGGCATACAAGAGAGGTCAGGGGTCAGGAGTTAGGGATTAGAGTTAGGGGCGCAGGCCAGTTTGGATGCAGGGTTTATAAGTGCAGGGTTTTGTACGTGCAGGATTTGTGAGATGCAAGCTTTAGCGGATGCGCGCCGACGTCCCCGGTTTAAGCTCGATGCCGAGATACGGGTTTATACCCGCGATACTCCGGTCGTTCGAGGGCACACCGTCGACATCAGCGAATCCGGCATCTCCGCCATGCTGCGGGTTGAGGTTCCATTAGACGCGGTAGTCCGCCTGGAGTTCGACGTTCTGCTGGGCAGCGTTGAGATTTCTGCCGTGGTTCGCCAGAGAAACGCATTCCGCTATGGCTTTCAATTTCTGGAAGCCAGTACCGCCCAGGAAACCATTGGACGCACCTGCGCCCAACTCGCCCTCGAGCAATCTCCGCACCTGCAATTGCCGGGCGATAATCCCGGCAAGATCTGAACTCATTCGGAATACAATAGAGGCGTGAAGCCGAAGTGTTTGCTGCCGCTCTGGCTCCTGGTATTGAGCGCCGCGGGGCAGAGCGCCCTCGCACAAGCCACCGCGGGACAGTCCGCACCTGATATGGCGCATGAGCCGCACCACAGCCTGCTATTCGAAAATTCCCAGGTTCGTGCGTTTTCGTTGAAGCTGCGATACAACGAAAGCGAGTTCACGCGCCACGAGCATGCTTTTCTGCTGGTGACGTTGGAGGATTGCCAGCCGGCAATGTGGTTCGAAGATCAGTCTCCTATCGTACCCGGGACGTTGAAGCAAGGTCAGGTGAACTTCTTGCCCGGCTTATGGCCGCGCGGTATGCGCAACGACCAAAAGAGCACGTGCCGCTTCGTCGTAGTCGAGTTTCTGGACCTCAGGGCCACGATGAATGCCGGCACTGGATTTTCGGGCATTGGATTTGCGGGCAACGCCGGGCCGTTGGTGGACCCGGCAGGCAAGGTGGACCTGACAGCCAAGTCGATCGCCACTACGCCGCTCGGTGCAGCGTATGTCACTACCGCATACCTGCCATATGGCGAGTCCATTCCCGCCCTGCCGAAGGACATTGGCGAGTTGCTCATTCCCATCACAGACCTGGATCTGAAGGGCGCGGACCTGAAGAGCGAGGACGATCGCCACATTCGCAAATCGCCGGGCGAGGTGGAATGGATTGAAGCTGGGCGCGGATCCGCGTGGGAGAGTGACGGTTCATCCCCTGCGCGGTTCGTGCTGGTTCGTTTTCTGCCGGACGAGTCTCCGGCGAGCGGGAAGTAGGCTCGCAGGCGACGAGCCTCAAGAACGTTGACTTTGGCCGCTTCGCCACTGTAGTTTTTTCCATTGCCGTACGTCGACTATTAGCATGAGGACCCAGATTCAGAGCTTCGCAGTTTCCGCATTTCTTTTCGGCCTCCTGCTTTCCCTGTTCGTCTGCTCGGCCGTTGCGCAGGAGTATCCTCCGGCAGCGTCGGCCGATTCTGCCGTCAACGCCGCGCCCAAACTCAATCCAACCCTAAAGCTGGATTTAAATCCCGATGCCCACGGCGGATTGTCACAGCAGCAGATGCAGGAACTGTTTCGCGTGGTCGCCAGCAAGTTCGAGGAAAACGATGACCTCAGGCGCAACTACACCTACATCGAGCGCAGCGAAGAAGCCAAGCTTGACGGCGATGGGCAAACCAAATCGACCGAAGTAAGAACCTATGAAGTGATGGAGTTGTACGGCGAACAGGTGCGGCGGCTCATCGAGAAGGATGACAAGCCGCTTCCAGAAAAAGACAAAGCCAAAGAAGAAGAGAAGATCCAAAAGTTTATCGACAAGCGCAAGGGCGAATCAGACGACGACCGCAGGAAGCGCGAAGAGAAAGAAGAAAAAGAACGCGAAGACGGGCGCAAGTTTGTGCGCGAGGTGGCCGACGCTTACAACTTCACGCTGGTAGGAACGGAAGTGCTCGGCGGACGGGAAGCCTGGGTCATTGATGGCGAGCCGCGTCCGGGATACGAGCCGCACATGAAGGAAGCAAAGTTCCTGCCCAAGTTCCACGGACGGGTGTGGATCGACAAGGACGATCTGCAATTAGCCAAGTTGCAGGTTGAGGCGATCGAGACGGTTGCTATCGGATTGCTTCTGGCACGCGTCCACAAAGGAACGCGGTTCGTACAGGAACAGACGCGAGTGAACGAAGAAGTGTGGCTGCCGAGCCACGTCGCTTTCAAACTGGACGCGCGCGTCGCGTTATTCAAAGGCTACAACCAGGACACTGAAACGACTTTCCGCGATTATAAGAAGTTTCGCACGTCGGCGAAGATCGTGGGCTTGGGGGACGCGAAGCCGTAGCCGGAGGCCTCTTCTCACGTCCCCGTTAATTCATTTGACTTATCCATACAGCTGCGCGATACCTCTAGGGGCGCATCGCCATGTGGAAACGCATTCTGCTGCTCGCAACGCTTTGCTCGGCGGTCCTGGCTCCAGCGCGGGATAAGCCGGAAAACTGGGTGCAGGTGCGCAGCCCGCACTTCACGATCGTCAGCAACTCCAATGAAAAGCAGGCGCGCCGCGTGGCCGATCAGTTCGAGCGCATGCGGTCGGTGTTTCACAAGCTGTTCCCCAAGCTACGGATTGATCCGGCCACTCCGATCATTGTGCTGGCGATAAAGGACGAGAAGGATTTCCGCGCGCTGGAACCGGCCGCGTATCTGGCGAAGGGACAGATTAAACTGGCCGGACTTTTTTTGACCTCGCTGGATAAGAACTACGTTTTGATGCAGCTCGATGCCGAGGGCGACCATCCCTATTCCGTGGTGTATCACGAATACACGCACTTACTTTTGAGCAAAGCGGATTGGATGCCGCTGTGGATGAACGAGGGCCTGGCCGAGTTTTACCAGACCACGGAGATTCGCGAGAAGGACGTATCCGTCGGTGAACCGAGCACGGAAAATGTGATGCTGCTGCGGCAGAGCCGAATGCTGCCGCTGGCCACGCTGTTTACCGTCGATCACACGTCGCCCTACTATCATGAAGAGAACAAGGGTTCCATCTTCTACGCCGAGTCGTGGGCTCTCACTCATTACATCCGGGTCAAGGATTCTCAGGAGAACACGCATCGCTTGACCGACTACGCCACGCTGCTGACGCAAAACGTAGACGCGGTGACCGCGGCCACACGCGCGTTTGGAGATTTGAAGAAACTGCAAAGCGCGCTGGAAGACTATGTGCGGCAGAACGCATTTCACTACATGAAAGTGGAGGCCACAACGGATGTCGATGAATCGGCGTTCCAGGCTCAGACTCTTACGAGTGTACAGGCCGATGCCGTACGCGCGGATTTTCTGGCTTACAACGAACGAACTGCGGACGCTCAGGCGCTGCTCGATCGCATCTTGCAGGAAGATCCTAAAAACGTTTCCGCGCATGAAACTATGGGCTACCTCGCATTCCGTCAGGGCCACATGGATGATGCGCGGAACTGGTATGCGCAGGCAGTGAAGCTCGATTCACAAAGTTTCCTGGCGCATTACTACTTCGCGGCGATATCGATGAATGGCACGATCGCACCCGCGGACGAAGCGCAGGTGGAGAACAGCTTGCGCGCCAGCATCAAGCTGAACCCCTCATTCGGACCGAGTTATAACGCGCTGGCCACGTTCCTGGGCATGCGGCATCGCAACCTCGAGGAAGCTCGCATGATCGAGTTGAATGCCGTCCAACTGGAACCCACAAACTTAAGCTACCGGCTGAACATTGCGAACATATTGCTGATGATGCAGCGCGGCAAAGATGCGGAGGACGCGATTCGCTACGCCATGCATTTCGCCAAAACTCCGCAGGAGACTGCCACGGCGGAAACCTTTTTGCGGCACACCGAGGAATACGCGGAAGCGCAGGAAACGAGCCGGCGATTCAACGAAGAACTGAAGGCGGAACCGATGGAAGCAGGTACGGCTCAGGTAACGGCCACGGGCGGCGTGCCGGAAGCCGAGGGTGCTTCCGCTTCTCCCCCGACGGATGAACCCGTTCCGAAGGGGCCCTACCATTTTATGGTTGGTGTGCTGAAAGACGTGCGCTGCAATGCTCCCGCGATGGATTTGAATTTGGTTTCTAACGGGAAGACGCTGGGATTGCATACCGGAAATTATTTCAAGCTTTCGTTCAGCGTCCTCAACGTTACGTTGAAGGGCGATCTGAATCCCTGCGCGGATCTGGAAGGGAAACCGGCGAAAGTCGAATACGCGGAATCGGCGAACAAGCATTCGGCAGTGGTGGTGGCGATTGAACTTCATAAGTGAGCGAGCCGCGAGTCGGGCAAGTTCGATCTTCTTGGTGCAAGTTCCTTAAATCCTGCCTGTTTTGACAACGTTTATAATAGAAAGATTCCCTCTTGGCGAAATTGACATCTGTGAGGGTGGCGGCGAAGAAGCAACGCTCGCTGCGCTCGCTGGACAGCCGAGGCGGCTGTCCCTACATGTTTCGTTGTGGCTAAAGGCTAAGAGCTAATGGCTAAGAGCTTTCTTTATGGACTTTAAACTCGTTTCCGATTACACGCCGCAAGGCGACCAGGGGCGCGCCATTGAGGCGCTGCTGCGCGGAATCTACGACCGCGAGGCGCATCAGGTTTTGCTGGGTGTCACGGGGTCGGGCAAGACTTTCACCATGGCCAAGGTGATTGAGGCGGTGAACCGTCCGGCGCTGGTGATGGCGCATAACAAAACTCTCGCGGCGCAGCTTTACCACGAGTTCAAGAATTTTTTTCCGCACAACGCGGTCGAATATTTCGTCTCGTATTACGACTATTACCAGCCTGAGGCCTACGTTCCGGCCGCCGATCTCTACATTGAAAAAGAAGCGACCATCAATGACGAACTTGACAAGCTGCGGCTTTCGGCGACGCGCTCGTTGTTTGAGCGGCGCGATGCGCTGATTGTGGCGTCGGTAAGCTGCATCTACGGACTGGGCTCGCCGGAAGCGTATTACGGCATGATGCTGTTTCTCGAGCAGGGGCAGAAGATCAAGCGCGAAGACATCACGCGCAAGCTGGTCGACATTCTTTACGAGCGCACCAACGGCGACTTCCGGCGCGGAACGTTCCGCGTGCGCGGCGACGTGATTGAGGTCTTCCCTACTTATGACGACATGGCTTATCGCATTGAACTGTGGGGCGATGAGATTTCGTCGCTGACGCAGATCGATCCGCTGTTTGGCACCGTGAAACAGAAATATGGGCGCCTGCCGATTTATCCCAAGACGCATTATGTGATGAAGGAAGAGACGCGGGCGTCGGCGGTGGATTCCATCAAGAAAGAGCTGGCGTGGTGGGAAGCGGAACTGGAAAAGCAAGGGCGGCTGGTGGAATCGCAGCGCATTCATCAGCGGACCATGTTCGATCTGGAAATGATCAAGGCCATGGGCTACTGCCACGGCATCGAGAATTATTCGCGGCATTTTACCGGGCGGATGCCGGGCGAGCCTCCGCCGACGCTGCTGGATTATTTTCCGCGCGACTATCTGATGTTCATCGACGAGTCGCACCAGACCGTGCCGCAGGTGCGCGGCATGTATGCTGGCGATCGCTCGCGCAAGGAAACGCTAGTCGAGTATGGCTTCCGCATGCCCTCGGCGCTGGATAACCGTCCGCTGACGTTTGAGGAATTTCAGCATCGCACCAATCAGCTCGTCTATGTTTCAGCGACGCCGGGGCCTTATGAGTTGACGAAATCGGCGGGCGTGGTGGTGGAGCAGATCATCCGGCCGACGGGGTTGATCGATCCCGAAGTTGAAGTGCGTCCGGTGAAGGGCCAGATTGACGACCTGCTGCACGAGATTCGCGCGCGCGTGGAGCATGGCGAGCGTGTGCTGGTGACCACGCTGACCAAGCGCATGTCGGAAGACCTGGCCGAGTATTACGCCGAGGTGGGCGTGAAGTGCCGCTACATGCATTCCGAGATTGAGACGCTGGAGCGGGTGAAGATTCTGCGTGACCTGCGCAAGGGCGAGTTCGATGTATTGATCGGCATCAATCTATTGCGCGAGGGGCTGGACTTGCCGGAAGTGTCGCTGGTGGCGATTCTCGATGCCGACAAAGAAGGCTTCCTGCGCTCGGCGGGGTCTTTGATCCAGACCATCGGCCGCTGCGCGCGGCATTTGAACGGACGCGCGATTCTCTACGCCGACCGCATGACCGATTCGATGAAGCGCGCCATGGACGAAACTTTGCGGCGGCGCGCGATCCAGACCGCGTACAACGAAGAGAATGGCATTACGCCGGAGTCGATCGTGCGTCCGCTGGATATGACGTTGGCCGGGATCATCGCCGCCGACTACGCCGACCTGACTGGCGGCGAGGCAGAAGGGATTCCAGAATTCGCCTCACAGCAGGAAGTGAACGTCTACGTCGCGAAGCTGGAGAGCGACATGCGCGAGGCGGCCAAGCGTTTCGAGTTCGAGAAGGCGGCGAAGTTGCGGGATACGATCAAGGAGTTACGGACGAAGGAGTTTTTGTTCGCGTAGGCCGAGGCGGGAAGCACAGCTGCCGATAACGAGGCAGAACTATCGCCCGTAAGCTGCACTGGCGGCCAGCGGTTTCCGGTGGAAGGTGTAGCCGTCGAAAGTTTCGGAGCGGAAATTTACGTTGGGGGCGCTGAGTTTTTCGGTTTGACTCAGGAAGAGGTATCCGCCGGGCTCGAGGTAGAGATGCAGTCTCTCCAGCAGGGCCGTGCGTTGCGCGCGCGAGAGGTGGGGCAACACGTCCATGCAGAAAATGCAGTCGAAGCGGCCGATGTAGACCGGCTTGGTCAGGTTCATGGTGTTGAAAGTGACCAGGCTGCGCACCCGCGGTTTTACCTGCAGGTGCGCGCCGCTGGCAGATCCATTCTGCGGCGGCGGTCCGTTCGTGAGGCCGCCGGGTTTTCCGTTCGACGTTGCACCGTTGGATAACCCGCGGGCCGGCAGTCCGTCGAATGAAAGTTTTTGCGACCCGTTCGAGCTTCCGTTGAAACCGCTCTTCGAAAACGACGCGCGAATGGTGGCCGGAGGCAATCCCGCCAGAGCCGACTGCGGATACAACCCGCGCTCGGCGACTTCGATGCTCGACGCAAGCAGGTCGCTGCCTACGATGTGAATGGAAAACTCCCTTCCCGGTGGCAGCATCCCCGGCTGCGCGGGGAAAATCTGGCCCGGAGCCGTAGCGGATGATTCGGCGATGCCACCATTGCGGCTGGCCGCGCTCTTGCCACCGCTCGATCCGTTGGAGCTTCCATTTCCGTTGTTCGGGGTCGCAGAGTTCGTGCCGATGCTTCCGTTGTTATTTCCGGCGACGTTCGCGGTAGTGCCGGCAGTGTTCGCAGCCAGCGCGGCGCATGCGGCCATGGCAATCGAATAGGCCTCCTCGCCGGTCGAGCAACCCGCGCTCCACATGCGGAGCGTGGCGGGATTGTCCGGAGACTTGCGGGCAAACAGCTGGGGCAAAACCTGCCGGGTCAGCGCATTCATGGCGCCGGGATGCCGGAAGAATCCAGTATCGGTGTTGAGGACGCCATCGAGAAAATGCGGCAAGCATGCGGGATCCTGATCCGGGGAGCGCAGTCGTTCCAGCACGGCGGCCACGGAATCCAATTCCTGAGCCTCGAGATATTCCGCAACGTGGGCGGCCAGCGCGCTGTTGGGACAATCCAGCAGGATTCCAGCCTGGCGCTCGACGAGCAGCCGCAGATCGGAAAGCTCGTGCTCGAGAATGGTGCCGCCGGCCATCAGTCTGTGCATAGGTTCTCAGTTCTCAGTTCTCAGTTCTCAGTTCTCAGTTCTCGCTTTCAGCTCTTAGCTCTTGGCAACCCCAAACATCTTGTCATCCGAACCGGGCTGGAGGTCCGGTGAGGGACCTTACGTCAGCCCGTACCCTCAACTGTAGTCGACCGGATGCCCTCATACTTCAATGCGTACCTGCAGCCGCTGCGTATAACTTGCTGGAATCTTTTTCTGCTTCGCGCGCGGCGACGTTCATTTCTTTTTCCAGCGAAGAGAAGCGCTGCAAGACTTCGTGAATGCGCAGCGTCATGTTCCGAACTGTTTCAAGCTGGGCGCGAGCTTGCGCCGATAGGCTGCCGGGTTCGAGCAGCAAGAGGTCGGAATTCCCCAGCACCGAGGTGAGCGCGTTATTGAGGCCGTGGCGCATTTCGAGCATGTAGCGGCCGAGCGTCGCTTCGCGATCCAACTGGGCGCAGGCGAGTTCGGCGGCGCGGGCGCGAGCTTCCGCACGCGAACGGTGCACGGCTTCGCAGGCGGCGGGCACCAGAATTTCAAGCCAATTTTCGGCGCGCAGAATGGAGACTCGCGGCCAGCGCCGGTGCACGAGCTCGGCGGTTTCGGAATCCTGGCAGACGCAAAAAATCGGCTGCCTCGCCGAATGCAGGGGTTCAAGAACAACCGACAACAACTCACGGCGCAATTCGCCGACAATCGCGATATCGAAGGAATCAACCGCGAAGCGCGGCCACAGATCGCCACTGAGCATGGTAAAAGTCGGCACGCTCCGTTCCATCTGCCAGCGGGCCGTAACCCGTCGCGAGAAATCGACCTCGTCGGAGATGATCAGTACAGTGGGTTGATCCAAGTTCCTTACCTTCTGGTTCCTTACCTTTTGCGGCGTTTCTTTTCCCAGCAGTTCTTTCGCGCGCCGGGCTTCTGCGTCCAGTTCTGCAATCAGTGTTGACAAACTATTTCTTGCCGGTTGGCTTCGATCCGGAATCTGTATCCCAGTCCTGGTCGGCGGAGACTTCAAACTCCGGACCATCGTCGCTGGAAACGGAAAATTGCGCGTGGGGTTTGGCGGCCGGAGCTGCCGCGGGTTTCACCGCTCCCGCTGCCGGCTTCACTGTGGCCGCCGACTTTACGGGAGCGGCGGTCTTCGCAGCCGCAGGTTTCACTGCCGCGTTAGAAACCGCTGAGGTCGGCGCACCACCAGCCGCCTTGGCTGCGGCCGCTTTTGGCGCAACCGCGGCGGCCGCAGCGGGCTTTGCCGGAGCTGGAACTGGAGCCGTTGCAACCTTCGCCGCGCCTGCCGCGGCCGCTGGTTTCGGGGGCGCGGGCTTTCCAATCACGATCTTTGCTGGTGCTGCATCTTTCTTCTCGGCCTCAGGCGCCTTGCCGCGTCCCAGCGCGTAATCCACCGACGCCCGCAAGTCCACCAGCATGCGCAGCGGCGTGCCGGAGGAATATTCCGCCTGGAACATCACCTTCCAGGATTGGCAAATAATCCGCAGCCTCGCGACCGGCTCCTGCGCTGAGAATTGCGCGCGGCGGCAGTCGATGGCTTCGATCCCTTTGGTTTCAAGTTCGTTGAGGCCGTCGAGAATGGAGTTGAGATCGTTGTGCATGAGACGAAAGAACGTACGCCGCATGAGATATCCAAACCGGGTAAAGGCCACCAGGGCAATCGGGAGATAGAACAAATCGCCGGCTTGAGTCTTGGCTTTGCGTCCCTGCTCGAGGATGCCTCCGTGCAAAAGCTGATCGAGAGTCTTGCATTTGCGCGCGCCTTCGAGAACGCGATCCAGGGCATTCAGCCACAACGGAGTCTTCAGATCCACTTCGCCCAGGGCCGGTTCCAGATATTGGGCCACCATGGCGAGATCGACGTCGTTGTCGTCGAGTTCGCCGGGAGCGGCCGTGCTGAAGTACTGGACCAGGAGAAAGTCAATTTTGTCGCGAGTCGCATCGGTACGGGTGGGACTTGCCAAAAAGTGCCGCACCAGTTCCAGAAGCCCTTCCTGATCGGCGAGGGGGCTGGACTGCAGAAACTGGCGCAATTGATGGACCTGGACGCGCTGGTCCATTTCCTCGAGCCATTGCGTGGCCTGCTCGACCGCTTCGCGGCCAGGCGTGTCGGCGCCGGTTTCCAGGTCGGCGCAAGGCTGCACGTCGATGACGAATTCGCGCGCGATTTCAAAATAAATGGGGTAAAGCCGGCGGGCGGTCACCCACTGGGCGGCAAGATCTGGTACGGGCGGTGTCGGTGTCATGATTTCACGATCCAGTTGGGCACTTCTCCAATAAAGCGGGCGGCGACCACGGTCTTACCCGGGTGGTATTGCACAGCCACGACTGCTGCCTCAATGTCGAGGGAGCCATCGGAGTTGCGCAGGCGCAGGACGTCGGCAAACTCGAGAGGAGTCGCGCAGGCGAACAAAACTTCGCGCGGAGTGCCAAATTCGATGACTGTACTTTCAGTGAAGGGACGGGCATTGGAGCCGGGCTCGCCGCCCCGCGCCAATTGCACCGGGATGCGCACCGGAGCAGCTTCCGGAAAAAAGCGAGCCAGTCCGGCTACTGTGCCGGCACTCTGCGCCGCGCGCGCCGCTGCTGTGGCTGGTTGCGCCAAAAGCGTTCGCCCCCTTTTTGCCTCTGCCCGATTGCAAATGCGGTTGGGCTCCCCTCTTCCCGGTTAGGAAGAGCTTGGGGAGCCGAGAATCCGCGGTTACACGAAGAACAGGTGCAAGGTGGGAACCAAAGCGGCGAACGAAAGGTCTAGCACCACGGGCAGTGCATTTTCAGTAAGTTAGGAACCGGAGAGTCGGTCCGGGACAGTGCGGTAGCCGCCCTGGCATCTCAGGTTGAGACGGAATCTCAAAAAACCTAGGGACAGCGGCAAGTGGCTAGTTGGTGGAATCTCAAGAGCAGTGGCCGGTGAGTAGTGGTTCGTGGCCGGCACACCCAAAGCTACTGCCTTACTGCAGTGTGTGGCTCGACGATCCTGGCGCTGCACCGACGATGTTGTAGCGCTTAAGTTTGCGGTAAAGCGTCGCGCGGCTGATGCCGAGCATGCGACCGGCCAGCGCCTTATCGCCATTCACTTGCTCGAACACGCGTTGGATGGTGGCGCGTTCAACGTCTTCGAGGTCGGTGGCCGAAAGAGGAGCCTGGGGAGATTCGGGCACGGCCACCAGGACGCCGGAATCCAGATCGGAGGAATCCTGCCCCGCTGCCAGCGACGCCGTTGCCGCGGCGATGGCGGGTGGAAGATCCCCGGAATCAATGATATGGCCGTTCCCCAACGCGACGGCGCGCTCCACGCAATTTTCCAGTTCGCGCACGTTGCCGGGCCAGTCGTATTGCATCAGGGCCTTCATGGCGGCGTTCGAGACCCGCAATTCCGATCCGGGCGCGTAACGTTCCAGGAACCAGTGCACCAGCATGGGCGTATCGCTGCGGCGCTCGCGCAGCGCGGGAACGTGCAGCGTGACGACATTCAGCCGGAAATACAGATCTTTGCGGAACGCGCCTACTTTATAAGCAGCTTCCAGATCGCGGTTGGTGGCGGCGATGACCCGTACATCCACTTTGATCCGCTGGTTGCTGCCTACCGGACGCACTTCCTTTTCCTGCAGCACCCGCAGCAGCTTGGCCTGCAATTCCAGCGGCAACTCACCGATTTCGTCGAGGAAAATGGTGCCCCCATCCGCGGCCTGGAATAATCCCTGCTTCGATTTCAGAGCGCCGGTGAAGGCTCCCTTTTCGTAGCCGAAGAGTTCGCTTTCAATGAGCGTGGGGACCAGCGATCCACAATCCACCGCGACAAACGGGCGCGCCGCGAATGCGCCACGGAAGTGCATCGCCCGCGCCACTAACTCCTTGCCGGTACCGCTCTCGCCAAAAATCAGCACCGGGGTGCGCGTGTCTTTGAGGCGCGAGACCATGCGCATCACTTCCTGAATTTTCGCCGACGAACCAACAATGCCGTGCACCGCGGTTTCCGAATCCATGCGCTGGCGCAGGAATTCGTTCTCCTCCACCAGGCGGATTTTCTCCGCCATGCGCCGCAGAAACAGGCGCAACTCCTCCAGCGGGGAAAACGGCTTGGTGATGTAATCGTACGCGCCCAGTTTCATCGCCTGGACCGCGGTTTCAATCGAACCGTGCCCGGTCATGAGCGCGACCTCGGTGCGCGGCAGCAGCTTTTTTACTTTTTCGAGAAATTCCAGACCTGACATGAGCGGCATCACCATGTCGGTAAGCACCATATGAGCCGGCTGTTCTTCGAGCAGGGCCAGCGCCGAGTCGCCACTCTCGGCTTCCATGCAGACAAATCCCAGGGCCTCACCCACCGTAACGCAAAGCTTGCGGATGCTCTGCTCATCGTCGACGACGAGCAGCCGAATGCGCAGCTCATCTTTACTCATGCCACTCTGATTCATGCCACTTTTGCTCAAACTTCCGCTCACTGCGCTCTCCCTAACGTTCTGGAAACGACGTCAATAAACTGCTGCACGCGAAAAGGTTTTTCCACGCAGGGGGCGCCGGTCTGGCGCAGCGTGGCCACGGTTTCTTCGTTGGCGATGTCGCCGGTGATGAACACAATTCTCGAAACCAGATCGGGCCGGTGCTGCGAAACCCAGGCGTGAACCTGCGCTCCGTCCACGCCTCCGGGGGTTCGCATATCGGAGACGATGCCGAGGAAACTACCATTCTCGAGCAGAGGCAAGGCCTGCGCGCCGGAATCGCAGCACACCACCGGATACCCGCTGCGCTCCAGAGCAGCTTGCACGTAGGCCATGACGGCCGGTTCGTCCTCGATAAGGAGGACAGGCAGCAGAGCGGGTTGAAACGCGGGAAGGCTCATGTGGGCATAGCTCCTGCGGCCGCGCTGACAGAGACAGTGCGGGCCGTTGCGGGAAGTCGGACAATAAACGTGGCGCCTTGTCCGCCGGTATTGTTGTGGCACAAAATCTCGCCGCCGTGTTCCTTGACGATGCCGTAGCAGATGCTCAGGCCGAGGCCGGTCCCTTTGCCGACCTCTTTGGTGGTAAAGAACGGATCGAAAATGCGATCCGGCTGGGAGATTCCAGCGCCGTTGTCGCAAAACGAGACCTCGACCGTCTCCCCGAACTTAGCGGTCATGATCTCGATGCGCGCCGGACGCCCTACTTCATGCGCGGCATCGTAGGCGTTATTCAGAATATTCAGGAACACCTGCTGCAACTGGTGCGCGTCGCCAATCACTTCGGGCAAGCCTTCGTCGAGGTGCTCGACGATCTCGATGCCGTGACTCGTGAAATCGTAAGAACGCAACTGGATGGTGCGCCGCAACACCGAATTCAACTGCACCGGGTTGCGTTGCGGCGGCATCTGCCGCGCGAAACTCAACAGGTTCTGCACAATCTGCTTGGTGCGCTGCGCTTCCTGCAGAATGATGCGTAAATCCTTGCGCACACTCTCCGGCAGATCGGGATTCTCCATCAGCAGATCGGCGAAGCCCAGAATCGCGGTGAGCGGATTATTTACTTCGTGCGCCACGCCGGAAACCAGTTGTCCCACGGCTGCCATTTTTTCCGAATGCATTAATTTGCCGCGCAGCACCGCGGAATCGGTAATGTCGGTCAGCACCGCGACAATGCTCACCACGTTGCCATGCTCGTCGCGCATGGGACTGAGATTCGCCGAGAACTGTCCGGGAGAACCGTTGCCGCGCACAATCTGCAATTCCAGGTTGTCTACTTGCTGCCCTTCGAGCGTATTGCGGATGGCCTCGGCCAGCGGAGCCACGAACCCCGGCGCGGCCAGCGCCACCAGAGGCCGGCCCAGCACGTCGCGCTGCTCAAATCCCGCTTCGCTCCAGCGCCGGTTGGCGTAGCTGATCAATCCCGCGGTGTCGGCCACCAGGATCAGGCTCTGCGTGTTGTTGAGGATTTTCCCGGAGAAGTCGCGCTCGCGGTGCAATTCCGACTGGTAGGCGCGCAGGCCGGTAACGTCGAGCATCAGGCCCCGGATTTGCGTGAGTTGGCCGAGATTGTCATACAGGCCAAAGGCATTAATCAGCACATGAACGGGCAGGCCATTTTTGCGGCGCAGCGTCGCCTCAAAATTGCGCAGATGCCCGTGCTCTTTCATGACTTCGGCGCGCTGCGGGTTCTGGTCGGGCGAAAAATAAAGCTGCGAAGGAATATCGATCTGCAGCAGCTCTTCGCGGCTGGAGTAGCCCAGCATGCGGACCATCGCGTCGTTGACTTCGATAAAGCGGCCGGCTGGAGTGCTGAAGAAAAGGCCTTCCTGAATGTTGTCGAACAGCTCGCGGTAACGGCGCTCGGCTTCCCGCCGGTCGGTGATGTCCTTCAGGACGTGAATGGTCTGCACCCCTTCGCTTGACGCCCCTTGAACCCGCGAAGTCGAAACCAGATAAGTGTGGTCGAACACGGGGTGCACGAACTCGTCGCTGTCATTCGCCATGGATCGGCAGAAGGGACACGAGTAGGAAGCCACGTCGCCGGTCAGAGCCATGAGCGCGCGCATGTTGACGCCGATCAACTCACTGGGAGGCACGCCGATCATCGTAGCCAGGGAGCGATTCACGCGCAGCACCCTATCGGTTTCGTCGTGCGCCACGATGAAGTCGGTGATGGCGTCGAAAATTTCCAGCCAGTGCTGGTTGGCCTGCTCGACAGCCGTAAACAGGCGGGCATTCTCGAGAGCCGTGGCGGCGTGGCTGGCCATGGCTTCGAGGAAAAACAGATCCTCCTGCGCTAAGGGACGAGAGCGCCCTGCCAGGCACAGCATTCCTGCCAGTTCGTTTTTCGCGCCTGAGTCGGCTTTCGCTCCCACATCCGTTTTCGATCCCGATTCCCCCTTCGATTTAAATTCGTTATTCGATTTAAGGTCGCTGTTCGGCTTAATAAGGCGGACCACCGTGCACTCAGCCCAACCTGTGCCCGCGGCAACCTCGGGGCCGAGCAGGTCCAGGGTAGAGCCGGATACAACGGGTTCCGGGTGTCGCGACGCGAGATCGGCGAGAGCGTCTCCGAGCGTCCGTTCCAGCGCTCGCTGCGAACGCCGATCGCCGGCCGCGCTGGATTCGACCAGCGCAACTCCGTTTTCACCCGCGGCGCTTCCCCGCCCCGCCTGTGCCTGCGAAGGTTCTGCGCCTTGTTCTTCCGGCGCTGAGAGAACGGCTGAGGGAGCCACAGCAAGAGCCACAGCAGAAGTCGCAAGACGTCCCGCAGCGGGATGCAGAACAACGGTCTGGGCGCGTCCGTCCTGGAACAGCGCCAAGGCTCCGGAACTGGCCCCGGTGAGTTCCGCGGCCCGGGTGACGAATCGGCGCGCGAAATCCGGTACGCGCAACGCACCGCTGATCTCGCGGGACAACTCAATCAGCGCCTCCGCGCGGCGGCGGTGCTGCTCTGAGAGGTCCAGATTGCGGGCCACTTCGAGAACCACAGCGACCTGATTTCCCAGGGTGCGGGCGCGGCGAATGTCTTCCTGCGAAATTCCGGAACTGTCGAGCCGGTCGAGCACGCCGAACATGCCCAGCACTTCCCCATTCGCGCCCAGCAGAGGAACTACCAGAAATTGATGCACTTCATACTTCAGCACTACGTCGAGATTGATGCCCGGAGTGTTCTTGGCCTCATCGGTCCAGAAAACCTCTTTCGCTCGCAGCGCGCGGGTGGCAATCCCCTCGGGAAAAATATGATCCAGGCGCCGCGGCTCGCCCTTGCTCACGACGTAGCGCAGGTGGAACTCACCGCCTTCCAGCAGCGCCATAAAGCATCGCCCAAACCCCAGGAAATCCGCCGCCCGCACCACGAAGGCCTGCAGAAATTGTTCCAGGTCCCCACTCGCGCTCAGAGTCGAAGATATTTCGAGCAGTTGGTGGAGTTCGTGAGCCTGGGCATGCGCTGTGGCATAGAGTTCAGCGTGCGCAACCGCTACCGCGCCGAAGCCGGCAATCGCCCCGACCAGCGATTTTTCTTCCGCAGTGAAGATTCCCTCGTGCCGCGGATACACCAGAATTGCGCCTCGGGTGCGCGAAGTGCGCAGCGGAGCGGCGATCAGCATCCCGGGTGAAACCAGGCTGCCCAGGGAATGTACGTCCCCGCCGATCGAGAGCGTGATCGGTTCCCCCGCATTCACAGCACGTTGCGCCAGATCGGCGGCAAAGCGGACGGTCTTGCGGTCATGCCGGGCGCGGACTGAATTGGCCAGCTGCGGGGTCTCGGCGGAAACCGCGCGCAGTTCGAACGGCCCGTCGCGGCCCAGCAGCACGCAGACAAGTTGCGCCCGCAGCAGCAGGCGCAGGCGATCGGCCAAGGCTTCAATCACCGCGGCAACGTCCGGGGTCCCGTGCAGGACCTGGGCGACGTCAGCGAGAATTTCGGCGCGTCGGTGTTCTTCGCGCGAGGCCTCGGTCAGCCGGATCGCCTCCAGCAGGCTTCCCAACTGCCCGGCCAGGATGGTGGCCTTGGTGGCCATGTCTTCGGTGAAGAAATTCTCGTCCCGGTCGTGAAGAAACGTGACCGCGCCAAGGACCTCGTTGAACACCACCAGGGGCGCGGCCATCAGCGACCGTGCCTCGAGCTTGGCGGCGGCGGGAAAAGCTGTGGAATCAACACGATTGGCCAGCATGGTCCGCTGCCGGCGCACCGCCTGGGCGGTCACGGCGCTTTCCACGGAGTGCAGGCGCAGGCCGACGAAAACCTCCACCAGCTTGCCATCCCCTTGCTGGCCAATGAGTTCGTCCGCCGACTGGCAGCGCCAGAAATAGACCCCCGCCACCTGAAAGAACTCGCGCGTAGCGCGGCAGAAGAACTGGATCAGCGCTCCGCTGTCCGGCCGTTCGGTGGCTTTGGCGGCCAATGCCAGAAGCAGTTCCTGAAACTTCTCGTCGGAGCCTGGGGTTCCGGAGCTTGGGGTTCCGGAGCTTGGGGTTCCGGAGCCTGGGGTTCCGGAGCCTGGGCTTGCAGAGCCGGGACCTGTGCCGGGCTGGGACGGCAGAGGCATAGGGCTGCCACCGAAACTTTTCAGTGCGTCATCGGCGGCGGATGGAAAGGGTTCGTGATTCACAAGTTATTGAATATAAGGGGAAACTACGCTGTCATCTCAATTTGAGTCAAGTGAAATGGGAAGGGCAGGTGCCCAAGTGTGAAATCTCAATAGTTGCGTCTGATGTCGTCTCACAATGAGAGCGGCCAGTACTGACGCCGGATCTGAGACGGGTCTAATCCTGGGCGGGGTCGGCGCCATTCCACAGACTGTCAGTAAATCTTTTCTTTACATGGAGATCGGGGTTGTGACTTTGGTTTTTTCTGGAAGTGTCTCATGGCCCCGGCTTTGCACGCGTAACGGTTCACCACGCTTTGCGCGAGGGGAGGAACCGTGTCTCAACGAACGACTGCGGCACTTTTGGCCGCTCTGATCTCAGTGCCGGTTGCGGCAGCGCCGGCGATGGCCCAGGCTCAAGCGGCGCAAAGTGAAGAAATGTTGCGCCGAGCCAAGACAAAAGTGCAGCCCACCTATCCCGACTTGGCTCGCAAGATGAATATCACGGGAACCGTAAAGATTGAAGTAACCGTGTCCCCAAACGGGACGGTGAAAGAAGCAAGGGTCGTGGGCGGTCATCCGGTGCTTTCGAGCGCGGCGCTGGAAGCGGCGAAGAAATGGCGCTTTGAACCATCCCCGGCAGAGAGCACAGGCATCATCGACTTCAAGTTCGAACCGCGCTAGAGGCGTCCGGCCGCGGAGGAGAAACTGTAATGACGATTGGCAAGAAGCTCTACATGAACTTCGGCATCATCCTGACGATGGTGGTGGTGCTATTCCTCGTCAACCTGTTGGCGGTGCAGAGGGAACATTCGGCCAAGGCGGCGGCGGCGGCATCGCTGCAACTGAAAGACAACACCAACACCGAGCGCTTTCAGATGATGCAGAACCGCCTCTATCTGAGCAACTACCTGCTCAGCGGCGACACCCGCGAAGTGGACCGCATGAACGAGGGTCTGCGCATCCTCAACCAGAAGCTCGAAGACGGCAAAGCGCTCGCCACCTCCGACCAGGAAAAGACGGCGCTCACCCGAGTGCAGCAACTGGAAACGGCGTGGGCCCACGAGTTTGCCCAGCCTCTGATCGACAAGCGCAAAGATGTGGACTCCGGCAATGCCACTGTGGCGGAACTGCAGATCTATTACCTGCAAAAAGACGCTTCTTCCTGGGTAAAGAATTCCACCGACGCGTTGGACGTGGCCGACGCCGAAAACCAGAAGCTGGTGAAACAGGCAAGCGACTCTGATGACACGGCCAGCAAGTTAACCATCTTGTTCTCCGTAGTCAGCACCCTGATCGCGCTGGGCCTGGGCATCGTTATCGCCTTCCGTACCGCCCGCTCGATCACGGAACCGCTTACCAACCTGATGAAAGTCGCGCGGCTGATCGGCGACACCGGAGACCTCGAGCACACCATCGAACTCAAACAGGACGACGAAATCGGCGAACTGGCCCGCACGTTCGCCAAGATGGTTTCTTACCTGAAGGAAATGGCCGCAGTTTCCGAGTCTCTGGCCGGCGGCGACCTGACCGTGGAAGTGAAGCCCCGCTCCACGCACGACACTCTGGGCAACGCCTTCGCCCGCATGGTAGAAGGCCTGGCCGGTCTGGTGCGCAGCGTCCGCGACGCTTCTTCGCAAGTCGCCAGCGCTTCCAACCAGGTGGCATCCGCCTCCGACGATTCCGCCAAGGTCGGCTTGCAAGCCTCTTCCGCCATCGACGAAGTCACCAGCACCATGCACGAGATGAGCGTCAACGTGCAGAACATGGTGAAGAGCACACAGGTGCAGGCATCGAGCGTCAGCGAAACTTCCGCCTCCATCGACCAGATGGTGGCATCCATTCAGCGCGTCGCCGACACCGCAAAAGTTCTGCTCGACATTTCCAACCGTTCGCGCGAGGAAGTGCACGCCGGCATCGCTACCATGGAAAAGGCCACCGACGGCCTCACCAAAATCAACACCACCATCAACAGCTCCGGAGAAATCATCGGAGCGCTCGGCCAGCGCGCCGACGA